>DASXNY010000038.1:0-23924 GCA_036494715.1 Thermoleophilaceae bacterium | reverse complement strand
GTGCTCGACGTCCACGTGACGAAGGAAGAGAACTGCTACCCGATGATCCCCGCCGGCCAGGCCGCGCGGGACATGGTCGGATGAGTCCACAGTCCGCAGTCCGCAGTCCGCGGGCAACTGGCAACTGGGAACTGGGAACTGGGAACTGAAATGGGTGAACCAGGAACCAAGGAAGTCCTGAACCTCGAGGATCTGGAGGCGAGCGGCGGCATCCATACGGGCCGCAAGCACGTCCTTTCGATCCTCACGGAGAACAAGCCCGGCGTGCTCGCCCGCGTAGCGGGGCTCTTCGCGAGGCGCGGCTTCAATATCAACTCGCTCGCGGTGGGCCCAACCGATGATCCGGCGATCTCGCGCTTCACGCTCACGGTCGACGGTGCGCTGCACCCGATCGACCAGGTGACGAAGCAGCTGCACAAGCTCGTCAACGTGATCAAGATCCGCGACCTCGACCCGTCCGAGACCGTGTCGCGCGAGCTCGCCCTGTTCAAGGTGTCGGCGGACAGCGAGACACGGCGCGAGATCCTCGAGTTCACCGAGATCTTCCGCGGCAGCGTGGTTGACGTGTCAAAGCGCTCGGTGACCGTGGAGATCACCGGGCCGGATGAGAAGATCGCGGCGTTCGAGCGGAACATACGGCCGTTCGGCCTGATCGAGATGGTGCGCACGGGCGAGGTGGCCGTGTCGCGCGGGCGAACCGCCACGTAGCCGGGCTTTGACCACGCGAACCGAAGCTGAGAGCGGGCCGTTCCGGCTCGGCGACTCCGCATGGGCGGTGCTCGGCGCGCGGGTGGAGGATGCCCTGCGGCGCGCCCGGCGCGAGCGCAGGCGCGTGATCGCGAGCGTGACGGTGCCGGTGGCGGCGGAGCTCGACCTCTCCGCCGCCGTGCTGGCCGCCCGGCGCGCCGACGACCGCTTCTTCTGCCTCGAGGAGCCGGACCGCCAGCGCAGCACGCTCACAGCGCTCGGCCAGGCGGCGCTGGTGGAGGCGAGCGGCGAGGAGCGCTTCCGCGCGGCGGCGGCCGCCTGCCGCGAGCTCGCCCGCGGGGCGGCGAGCGGCGACGGCATCGGCGATCCGCCCGGCTCCGGCCCGGTGTGGGTCGGCGGCTTCGCGTTCGCCGCGACCGGCGGCTCGGCGCCCGAGTGGGGCACGCTCGCCCCGGCGCAGCTCGTGCTGCCCGAGGTCTCGCTCGCTCGGCGCGGGACCGAGGCGCGACTCACCGTCACGGCGGTGCTCGAAGGCGATGAGTCGGCCGAGGCGGTGCTCGACCAGCTCCGCGCGCGGGTGGACTCGCTGAAGGAGGCGTCGATGCCGCTGCTCGACCCCGACCCGGTGGCGAGCGCGCGAGTGGCCGGCGCCGCGCCCCCCGAGCACTACGAGTCCGCGGTGGCGCGGGCAGTCGAGCGGATCGCGGCGGGCGAGATCGAGAAGATCGTGCTCGCGCGCGAGGTGCGCGTTCACGCGCCCGACGAGATCGACCCGGCCGCGCTCTACGACGCGCTGCGGGCTTCGTTCCCGGCCTGTTACTGCTACCTCGTCGGCACGCCGGAGCTGGCGTTCGTGGGCGCGAGCCCCGAGCTGCTCGTGCGCCGGGACGGCGCCCGCGCGCAGACGGTGGCGCTGGCCGGCACCACGCGCCGCAGCGCCGACCCGTCCGTGGACGATCTGCTCGGCGAGCAGCTCCTGCAGGGCGCGAAGGAGCGCGAGGAGCACGCGATCGTCGCGCGCAGGATCGAGCGCACGCTGCGCCCGGTGAGCCTCTGGGTGGCCGCCGCGGACGAGCCGGTGCTCGTGAAGGTGCAGAACGTGCAGCACCTGGCTACGCCGATCCGCGCCCAACTCGCCGAGCCGGTGCCCTGCGTCGAGCTGGCGGGGATGATCCACCCGACGCCCGCCATGGGCGGCGAGCCGCGCGACGCGGCGTTCCGGCTGATCCCGGCGCTCGAGGGGCTCGATCGCGGCTGGTACAGCGGGCCCGTGGGCTGGACGGACCTCTCGGAGGACGGCGAGTTCTGCGTCGCGATCCGCTGCGCGCTACTGCGCGGCAACGTGGCGCACCTCTACGCCGGCAACGGCATCGTCCGGGACTCGGACCCGGCCGACGAACTGGCCGAGACCGAGGTCAAGCTGCAGGCGCTGCTGCCGCTACTCACCTGACAGCCCGGCGGCCCGCAGCGCCTCATCGCGGGTGCTGTACTCGCGGCCACGCACCATCTTGCCGTCGCGGAACGTCCAGACGACGGCCATGTGCTGCTGGACGGTGTTCTCGCTGCCGCGAACCCGCCCGCTGAAGCGGATCACCGCCACGAACACGCCGTCCCCGGCATCGATGATCTCCTCCGGCGTGAAGTCGAAGTCGTCGAGCGTCTCGACCCAGTCGGCGACGTAGCGGCGCATCGCGTCGCGGCCGATGATCGGGCCATTGTCGTCGAGCGCGCCCTCGATCGCGCGGTAGTCGATGTCCTCCGCCCAGAGGTGCTCGTACCAGTAGTCGAGCCGCGCCTCCGGAGTCTCGATCTGCCCGACCTGGTCGAACGCCTCGCGCATGGGCGCCCAGTCTCTCCTTTCCGGGATGGGTTGGCAAGGTCGGGCCTTGTCGGGTTACGATGGCGGCGATGAGGCGGGTTCTGGTCCTTCTTGTGCCGCTCACGGTGCTGCTCGTCGCGCTCGGTGTCGCCGTGGGCGCGTCCGGCGCCGGGCGGCCGGTCTGCGGCGTCTTCACCAACGGCGACGATCCGCCCTGTCAGGCCACCGAGGGCCCCGACAACATCAACGCGCTCGGCGGCAACGACGACGTGGAGGGCCTCGGCGGCGACGACGTCCTCAACGGCGGGGACGGCAATGACCACCTGATCGGGGACGACGGCAACGACACCCTGATCGGCGGCGCCGGCGACGATACGCCGACCGGCCTGAACGGCAACGACAACGTCGAGGGCGACGCGGGCAACGACAACATCCTGCTCGGCCAGGGCGACGACACTGCCGACGGCGGCGCGGGCAACGACACGATCTCGGGCAACGTCGGCAACGACACGATCTCCGGCGGTGACGACAACGACCGCCTCAACGGTGGCGCCGGCCAGGACAAGCTCTCGGGCGACGCCGGTGACGACACGCTCTCGGGCGGGGATGACAACGACACGCTCGACGGTGGGAGCGGCAACGACAGCCTCAACTCCGGCAGCGGCGACGACAACGTCACGGGCGACGCGGGCAACGACACGATCACCGTGCTCGCCGGCAACGACACCGCCGACGGCGGCGCGGGCAACGACTCGCTCACGGGCGATATCGGCAACGACACGCTCAGCGGCGGCTCGGGTCGCGACCGCGTGTCCGGCGGCGACGGCACCGACAAGCTCGACGGCGGCCCCGGCCCCGACACCGTCACGGGTGGCACCGGCAACGACGTCATGACCGGCGGCACCGGCAACGACAGCATGAGCGGCAACGAGGGCAACGACCACATCGACGCCGGTGACGGCAACGACACGGTCCACGGCAACGACGGCAGCGACGTGCTGGTCGGTGGGCTCGGCAACAACACGCTGTTCGGCGACAACGGCAACGACCGCATCACCGGCGGGCCCGGCAGGGACCACGCCGTGGGCGACGCCGGCAACGACCGCATCAGCACCGGCGCGGGCGACGACTTCGACGTCGGCAACGACGGCAACGACCGCATCAACTCCGGCTCTGGCGACGACGTCGTCAACGGCGGCAGTGGGCGCGACCGCATCAACGCCGGCCCGGGCAACGACCGCATCAACGTCCGCGACGGCGAGCGCGACGTCGTGCGCTGCGGCTCGGGCAACGACGACGTGCTCGCCGACAAGGTCGACAAGCTGATCGGCTGCGAGACGAAGCGGATCCCGTAGGGGCCGCGGCCGACCGCTAGGCGGTGGCGAGGGCCGTGTCCACGGCCTCGAACAGGTCGCGGTGGATGCGCACGTTCTCGTCGCGATCCGTGCGGACCTCGATCAGCCCTGGCTTGCCCGCGGCCTCGCGGATGTCCTCGGTCGACTCGGCGAGCGTGTGGGGGAGGCCGGCGAGGTCGGCCAGCGCCTCGAGGTTCACGCCGCTCGGCGTGACCACGTGCTCGAGATAGAGCGCGCCCTCGGCGTACTCGGCCACCGGCAGGAAGTCGAAGATCCCGCCGCCGCCGTTGTTCACGCACAGGATCGTCAGCTCGGCGCGGCGGCGCCGGAACGCGAGCAGGCCGCCCACGTCGTGCAGGAGCGCGAGCTCGCCGGTGAGCAGGAACGCGCGCCGACCGGCGGCGATCGAGGCGCCGAGCGCCGAGGACACCGTGCCGTCGATGCCGTTGGCGCCGCGGTTGGCGAGGAAGCACAGCTCGCTGTCGGTCTGGGGGAAGAAGGTCTCGACATCGCGGATCGGCATCGAGGAGGCGACCCAGACGAGCTCGCCGTCGCCGAGCACCTCGGCCAGCGCGGCGTATGCCCGCGGCTCGCTCGGGTCGGGCGCGGCGGCGAGGGCCTCGGGCACGAGCGCGTCGGCCATGCGCCACGAGGCGGTCCAGTCGCTCGGCGAGGGCGGCAGGCTCTCCTCGAGCGTCGCGGCCAGCATCTCGCAGGTCGAGTCGGGCGCCGTCGTCACCACGCGCTCGGCCTCGCGCGTGGGCTCGTGCCAGGAGGCGTCGGGGTCGACGACGATCTGACGGCTGCCCGCGAGCCAGGCGCGGAGCGGCTTCGAGGTGGGCGTGTCGCCCAGGCGGATCACGAGGTCGGGCCGGTGGTCCTCGGCGAACGCCCTACTGCGCAGCAGCACGTCGTAATGGGCGATCACATGCGAGCGGTCGTGCGGCCCGCAGCGCACGCCCGAGGTCGGCTCGGCCAGCAGGGGCCAGCCCGTGGCGGCCGCGAGGCGCGCGGCGGAGGCGGCGATGTCGTAGCGCGTAGAGCCCGCCACGATCGCGCCGCGACCGGCCTCGCCGACGTCGCGCTCGAGCAGCTCGATGATCGTGGGCGTGGCGTCACGCGGCGCGTCCGACACCGTCACCCAGGGGCGTCCGCCCGGCCTGCCCTCCCAATCGACAGGGTCGAGGTCCGGCTCCTCCACGGGGGCCAGCGGGTCGCGCAGCGGGAAGTTCATGTGCACCGGTCCCGGGCGCCCGTCCTCGGAGGTGAACCAGGCGCGGCAGGCGAGCGAGCGGTAGTGCACGGCGGCGTCGCGGCCCGGAGCGTGGTTGCCCACCTCGCAGAACCACTTCACCGCCGAGCCGTAGAGCTTGAGCTGGTCGATCGCCTGGCCGGCGCCGACGTCGCGCAGCTCGGGCGGCCGGTCGGCCGTCAGCACGAGCAGCGGCACCGACGCCTCGCGCGCCTCCACTACGGCGGGCAGCAGGTTGGCGGCGGCCGTGCCGGACGTGCAGGTGACGACGACGGGCCGCCCGGACGCCTTGGCGATGCCGAGCGCGGTGAAGCCCCCGGAGCGCTCGTCGATCACCGACACGCACTCGAGCCGCTTATCGGACGTGAGCGCGAGGATCAGCGGCGCGTTGCGCGAGCCCGGGCACGTGACGGCGTGGCGGAGGCCGCAACGCGCGAGCTCGTCCACAAACGCCGTGAGTGGGGCGAAGGTGCGGTTGATCGGCATCATTGGGGAGTGGACCCGCTCGTCGCCTTCCTGCCCGGCTTCGCACAGCGCGCCGACGCCTGGGCTTCCGTGGCCGATCGGGTCGCCCAAAAGTACCGGAGCCTGCCCATCGAGTTCACCACGTGGAGCTTCGACGGGCGCCTGCGCGAGATCGCGGACCGCGTGGACGATGGCGACGTGGTGGTCGGCTACTCGATGGGCGGGCGCCTCGCCCTCAGCGCCGCGCTGCGGCGGCCGGGCAAGTTCGGCGCGCTCGTGCTCGTGGGGACCAGCGCCGGCATCGAGGACGCGGCCGACCGCGCGGAGCGCCGACGGGCCGACGAGGAGCTGGCGGACTGGATCGAGGACCACACGATCGAGGAGTTCGCGGAGCGCTGGGCGGCGCAGCCGGTGTTCGCGTCACAGTCGCCCGAGCTCGTGGGGGCGCAGCGCGAGGGCAGGCTGTCACACGACCCGGCCAGGCTCGCGCAGCTCCTGCGCAGCGCGGGGCAGGGAATGTTCGAGCCGCGCTGGCGAGAGCTCGAGCTGATCGACTGTCCCGTGCTGGCGGTGGCGGGGGAGCTCGACACCAAGTACGCGGACGCGTCCTACAGGATCGCCGAGCGCGCGAAGCACGGGCGCGCGCGGCTGATCGCGGGCGCGGGACACGCCCCGCAGCTCGAGCGGCCCGGCGAGTTCGCGGGCGTGCTACTCGACTTCCTCGACGAGCACTTCGCCAAGCGCTGAGCCGGTCGGCTCGACGCCAAGGCCGGGACCGGGCGGGACCGACAGCAGACCGGTCGTCGGCGGCGGGATCGCGCGCGCCAGCTCGGCGTCGAACAGCTCGAGCGTGGCCAGCCCGCAGGCCAGCGACAAGCGCTCGGAGGCCGCCAGCTGAAGGGCCGCGGCGATGCCCCACGGACCGTCGAGCGTGCTCGACAGGAACGGCGCGATCCCGAGCTCGGTGGCGGTGCGGAGCGCCTCGCGCGCCGGGCCGAAGCCGCCGCTGTGCGCGAGCTTGACGTTGACGACGTCGCAGGCCCCGACCTCCGCCGCGCGCGTCACGTCCTCGGCGCCCGCCACCGACTCGTCGGCGGCGATCGGCGCGGACACCCGCGCGCGCACCTCCGCAAGCTCCTCGAGCGTGCGGCAGGGCTGCTCCACGAACTGCAGGTCGAAGCGCTCGAGCTTGCGGATCGCCGCGATCGCCTCGTCCACCGACCAGGCGCCGTTGGCGTCGATCCGCAAAGCCGGCCACGAGCCGATCGCATCGCGCACGGCGGCCACGCGCTCCTCGTCGTCGGGCAGCCCGACCTTGAGCTTGAAGCAGGAGTAGCCCTCGCGCACGCCCTCCGCGGCCCGCGCCGCGGCCTCGTCGGGCGGCCCGGCCACGAGCGTACGGTTGACCGGGATCGCATCGGCGCCCGGCTCGCCCACCGGGCGGCCATCGCGGCGCGCGTCGAGGTCGAGCCGCGCCATCTCCACCGCGGCGCGCGCCTGCGGCGGGCGGCGACCGCGGGAGCGCCGGGTGAGGGTCGCCACCGCGCGCTCGAGCGGGATGCCGTCGTAGGGCTCGAACGGCGCGGCCTCGCCGTAGCCCACGTGGCCGTCGGCGCTCTCGATCCGCAGCAGCAGCAGCTCGCGCTCGGTCACCACGCCCGCGGACGTCGTGTAGGGCTCGCGGAACGGGAACGACAGTCGCAGCAGGCTGCGCTTCACGACAGCAGCTCGCCCGCGGCGAGCAGGAGCGAGAACACCGCCACGAGCCGCCCGGTATCCGCCAGGGCGCGGTTGAGGGAAGGACCGTCGGAGCGCGTGTAGACCGTGCGCACGAGCGGCGGGACGAGCGGGAAGGCGGCGAGCGTGAGCAGCAGCCAGGCGGAGAGGCCGCCGCCAAGCCACACCGCCACCGGCACCACGAACGCGACTCCGACCATGGCGGCGAACAGCGGGCGCGCCCGCTCACGCCCGAGGCGGACGGCGAGCGTGCGCTTGCCCGCGCGCCTGTCGGTCTCGATGTCACGCACGTTGTTCACCACGAGGATCGCCGATACGAGCAGCCCCACCGGCACCGACAGCGCGAACGCAACCCACTCGAGGTTCTCGGTCTGCACGTAGTAGGAGCCGACCACCGCGACGACGCCGAAGAACAGGAACACGAACAGCTCGCCGAGGCCCTCGTAGCCGTAGGGCCGCGGCCCGCCGGTGTAGAGCACGCCGGCGAGGATCGACGCGGCGCCGACGACGAGCAGCTGCCAGCCCGCGATCGCGATCAGGTACGCACCCGCGGCCACCGCGATCCCGAACGCCACGTAGGTTCCGACGAGCACCTGCTTCGGCGGCATCAGCCCGCCGGCCGTCACGCGCACCGGCCCGAGCCGGTCCTCCGTGTCGGCGCCGCGGCGGGCGTCCGAGTAGTCGTTCGACAGGTTCGTGCCGATCTGGATGAAGACGCTGCCGAGCAGCGCGCACACGAACGCGAGCGGCCGGAAGACACCCTCGGTGCCCGCGAGCGCCGTGCCCACGAGCACGGGCGCGATCGCCGCCGGGAGCGTGCGCGGCCGGGCTGCGATGAGCCAGAGCCGAAGCGCTCCTGCCGGGGCTGCGACTGCTCGGCCCGCGGTCACGGACGTTTGGGGAACCTTCCGTAGTCGGGTCGGCGCTTCTCCATGTAGGCGGTGCGCCCCTCGCGCGCCTCGTCGCTCGCGTAGAAGAGGAGGTTGGTGTCGTGCGCCAGTTGCTGGATGCCGGCGAGCCCGTCCTCGGAGGCGTTGAAGCTCGCCTTGAGCAGGCGCAGGGCGAACGGCGACAGCTGCAGCATTTCGTGGCACCAGCTCACCGTCTCCTGCTCGAGCTGCTCGAGCGGCACGACGGCGTTGACGAGGCCCATGCCGAGCGCCTGCTGGGCGTCGTACTGGCGGCAGAGGAACCAGATCTCCTTGGCCTTCTTCAGCCCCACCTGCTTGGCGAGCAGGCTCGCCCCGAAGCCGCCGTCGAACGAGCCCACCTTCGGGCCGGTCTGGCCGAAGCGCGCGTTGTCCGCGGCGATGGTGAGATCGCAGACCACGTGCAGCACGTGGCCGCCGCCGACGGCGTAGCCGGCCACCATCGCGACGATCGGCTTCGGCAGCCGGCGCATCTGCACGTGCAGGTCGGTGACATGGAAGCGGCCGACGTCGTCGCCCTCGCCGACGTAGCCGGTGTCGCCGCGCACGCGCTGGTCGCCGCCCGAGCAGAACGCGAGCGGGCCCTCCCCGGTGAGGATGATCACGCCGACGGCCGTGTCCTCGCGCGCGCGCTCGAACGCGTCGGAGAGCTCGATCACGGTCTCCGGCCGGAAGGCGTTCCGGACCTCCGGGCGGTTGATCGTGATCTTGGCGATGCCCTCGGCGGTCTCGTACCTGATGTCCTCGTACTCGCCGGCCGGCTGCCACTCGAGGGCCGTCTCGATCCGTTGCTCCACTGCCACGCGCTGCCTTTCTCGTCGCTGGTACCGGCCTACGATAAATCCCTTGGACGATTGGCTTACCCGTCGCGCGGCCACACACGCGGACCACCCGGCGCTCAGCACAGCCGCGGGCGACACCAGCTACGCGGCGCTCGCGGCCCGCGCCGCCCGCACCGCGCGGCGGCTCGCGGCGCTGGGCGTGGGGGAGAGCGACCGCGTGGCCACCACGTTGCCGCCCGGTCTCGCGTTCGCCGAGCTGCTGCATGCGCTGCCGCTCCTGGGCGCGTCGCTCGTCCCGCTCAACACGCGGCTCACGGACGCCGAGCGGCGCTGGCAGCTCGAGGACTCGGGCGCGCGGCTGTGCGTCCATGAGCCGCTCTCGGGCGCCGAGGCGGACGCCGGGCTGCGCGCCGAGCTCGACCCCGACGCGGAGCACTCGGTGATCTACACGTCGGGCACCACCGGCCGCCCCAGCGCTGTTTCGCTCACCCATCGCAACCACGCCGCCAGCGCGCTCGCCTCGGCCTGGAACCTGGGCGTCGACCCCGATGACCGCTGGCTCTGTGTCCTGCCGCTCTTCCACGTGGGCGGCCTCGCGATCCTGCTCCGCTCGGCGATCTACGGCACCACCGCCGTCGTGTACGACGGCTTCGACGCCGAGCGCGTGGCGGCGGTGCTCGCGGACGGCGAGATCAGCGTCGCCTCGCTCGTACCCACGATGCTGCGCCGCCTGGTGGAGGCCGGCCTCGAAGAGGCGCCCGCCCTGCGCGCGGCGCTGCTCGGCGGCGGCCCGGTGCCGCGCGACCTGCTCGAGTGGTCGGCCGAGCGCGGGCTGCCGGTGCTCCAGACCTACGGCATGACCCAGACCTCGTCCCAGATCGCCACGCTCACGGCCGCCGAGGCGGTGCAGCGGAGTGGTTCGGCGGGCAGGCCACTGCCGGGCGTCGAACTCTCGATCTCCAGCGAGGGTGAGATTCTCGTGCGCGGGCAGATGGTGTCGCCGGGGGCGCTCGACCCGGCGGACGGCTGGCTCCATACCGGCGACCGCGGTCGCCTCGACGACGAGGGCTACCTCTGGGTAGAGGGCCGCCTCAAGGACGTGATCGTCACCGGCGGCGAGAACGTGGCGTGCGCCGAGGTCGAGCGCGTGCTCGAGGAGCACCCGTCGGTGGTCGAGGCCGCCGTGGCGGGACAACCCGACGCCGAGTGGGGCGAGCTCGTGACCGCCTACGTCGTGCTCGACGCTGGCGAGCTCGACGAGGCGGTGCTGATCGCGCACTGCCGCGAGCGCCTCGCCGGCTACAAGGTCCCGCGCGCGCTCCACGTCGTGGACGCGCTGCCGCGCAACGCCGCGGGCAAGCTGCTCCGGCGCGAGCTGGTCAGGTAGCGAAGCTCGACACCGCGCGCTCGAGCTGAGGCGCGAGCCGGGCCCAGTCGCGCGGGAGCGCGGCGGCCACGACCACGGTCGAGGCGTGCGAGCCGCGCACCAGGCACGCGATCTCGCGGTAGTGCGCCGAGACGGTGGCGTAGCGGTCGATCACGCACGAGCCGCTGCCCGTCCGGAAGCGCAGTCCCTGGGCGGACGCCTCGCTGTCGAGGCGGAAGTCGCCCTCGTCGCGGTTGTGGTCGGTGCGGAAGCGCGCCCAGTTGGCGAGCGACTCCGCCCCCTGGCGCGGGGTGGCGTTGAGGTAGCCGCGGATCTTGCCGTGCGCGCCGAGCAGGGCGGCCGAGAACGTGCCCGGGTCCGTCCGGATCGGGCGCCAGCCGGGGGGGTAGGCGAGTGTGGCGCCGCCCGAGGGCAGTCGCCCCACCTTCCAGCCGGCGGGCGGTGCGGCGGGGCTCAGCCAGGCGAAGGGCGTGGACGTGGGCTGGGCGGCCGTGCTCCCGGCCCGCCCGGACCCGGCGCCGCCGCCGCAGCCCGCGATTGCGAGCGCGGCGACGAGCGCCAAGCCGAGGGGAAGGAAGCGTCGGCGCCTAGACGTTGCCGTCGCCATCACTCGGACCACCATTGTTGTCCGAATCGTGATCGCCGCCGTTGTGCTGCGGGATCTTGGAGTGATGACGGTGATGCTTCTTCTTGGCGTGGTGGACGGACGCGTGGGCGCCGCCTCCGTGCGCCTGGGCGATGCCCACCGTGGCACCGCCAAGCAGGGCCGCGAACGCGAGCAAGCTCGCCGCAACCTTTCGTAGTTGGATCCTCATTGGGGTCGATCCTTCCGTTTCGAGGATTTCTGTCTCAGGCAAGGACGCTGCCTGGTGGAGCGGGCTTCCCGCGGGGCGCCGGTTTTTACTCAGCGCTTAACTAGGCGGAAGCCGGCCGGCGGGCGGCGCGACGAGACTCAGCGGAGGCCAAGCTCCGCTGCACGGTTGCCGCGCCACCCTCACCGACTGGTCGGGTACCGCTAGTCGCCGAGTCGCGGCTCTTGCCGCCGCAGCCGGTACTCGGCCGGGCAGCGGCATAAGTCGACAACGGCGCGTGGCATGTCAGGCTTCATGGGGCGAGTCCTTCCGTTTTGAGGGCGTCTCCTCAAAGCAGACGCGCCCGCGCACGCGGATCTGCCCGCGAATGCAGAGTTTTGCCTCCGTGGTTAGCGCCCGCGGCGCGTCTTATGCGGCGCGGAGCACGCCGCGAAGGCGCGGCAGGAACGAGCGGTGGTCGCTCGTGGCCGCGCTGTGCAGCTGGCGCGCCCGGAGCTGCAGCAGCTCCACGTAGTGGGCGCTTGGGCGGAAGGGGTCGGCCAGCGGGCGGCCGCCCTCGAGCGGGAGGGCGGCGACGACGTCGTCACCCACTTGCGCGAGCAGCATCGGGCCGCTCGGCAACAGCTCGCCCTCCAGCGCGGCCAGCAGGCGGACGGCCTCACTGTCGCGCTGTGTCGCAGCGCGCACGGTGAGGCCGTCTTCCTCGGCCAGCTCGTGGTAATCGGCGGGCACGCGGCCCTCGCGGGCCTGGCGGCGGAGGTCGCCGATGTGCTCGTCGGCCATTTCCTTGCTGAAAAACGGGTTCATCTCCACTCCCTTTCCGCTGTAACCACTGCTGCAAGTATAGCAGTTACGTAACCACCAAACAACCCACAGCGGTTCGCGTTTTCGGTCTCGCGGATAGAACGTCACAGCGGCTTCTTTCGTGAGGCGACTAGAGTCACGCGCCGTGATCTACGACAAGGATGCAGACCTCTCGAAGCTGGACGGAAAGACCGTCGCCATTCTCGGCTACGGCTCGCAGGGACACGCGCACGCGCTCAACCTCAAGGACTCGGGCGTGAAGGTCGTCGTCGGCCTGCGCGAGGACTCGGCCTCGGTGCCGAAGGCGCGCAATGACGGGCTCGAGGTGCTCTCGATCGCCGACGCCGCCAGCGAGGGCGACGTCGTGATGATCCTGCTGCCCGACGAGAAGCAGGCCGAGGTCTGGCAGTCCGACATCGAGGACGGGATCGCGCCGGGGAACATGCTGATGTTCGCCCATGGCTTCTCGATCCACTTCGGCCAGATCGAGCCGAGTCCCGAGGTGGACGTGGGCATGGTCGCGCCGAAGGGTCCCGGCCACCTCGTGCGGCGCCAGTTCGTCGAGGGCAACGGCGTCCCGGGCCTGGCCGCCGTGCACCAGGACGCCACCGGCACCGCCCGCGACCTCGTGCTCGCCTACGCCCACGGCATCGGCTGCACGCGCGCCGGCGTGATCGAGACGAGCTTCAAGGACGAGACCGAGACCGATCTGTTCGGCGAGCAGGCCGTGCTGTGCGGCGGGCTCTCGGAGCTCGTGCGCGCCGGCTACGAGACGCTCGTCGAGGCCGGCTACGACCCGCGCCTCGCCTACTTCGAGTGCCTCCACGAGCTGAAGCTGATCGTGGACCTGATGTACGAGAAGGGCATCACGGGCATGCGCTACTCGATCTCCAATACCGCCGAGTACGGCGACCTCACGCGCGGCAAGCGCGTGGTGGACGACCATACCCGCGCGGCGATGAAGCAGATCCTGTCCGAGATCCAGTCGGGCGACTTCGCCCGCGAGTGGATCGCCGAGAACAAGGCCGGCCAGGAGAACTTCCAGCGCATGCGCGAGGAGGAGAAGAACCACCAGGTCGAGCGCGAAGGAAAGGAACTTCGCGCTCACATGCCGTGGATCAACCAGGATTGGTAATTGGTTGTTGGTAATTGGTGATTGGACCAGTCACCAATGACCAATCACCCGGCGCAGCCGGTGCCTTCGCTATCTTGGATCGCCGCCCATGACGCACCCCTACGTCAAGGATTATTTGATGACGGCCGGGCCCACGCCCCTCCCGCCCGCCGTTTCGCAGGTGATGGCCGAGCCGATGCTGTACCACCGCGCGCCGGCGTTCGTGGAGGTGTACGCGCGCTGCCTCGAGCGCATCAAGCAGGTGTTCCAGACCGACAACGACGTGCTCGCGTTCGCCTCGTCGGGGTCGGGCGCGATGGAGTCGGCCGCGGCCAATCTCGTGCGGCCGGGCGAGCCGGCGCTGGCTGTGTCGTGCGGGAAGTTCGGCGAGCGCTGGGCCGAGCTCTGCGACGCGTTCGGCGCCCAGACGATCCATCACCGGGTGGAGTGGGGAACCAGGATCGAGCCCACCGAGCTCGACCGCGTGCTGGGCGACACCCCCGCCGAGGTCGTCTTCCTCACCTTGTCCGAGACCTCCACCGGCATCGTCAACGACCTCCAGGGGCTCACCGAGGTCGCGCATAAGCACCGCGCGCTGATCGCCGTCGACGCGGTGTCCGCTCTCGGCGCCATTCCCGTCAACCAGGACGCCTGGAACGTCGACGTGGTGGTGGCCGGCTCCCAGAAGGCGCTGATGTGCCCGCCCGGACTGGCCTTCGCCAGCGTCAACGAGGCGGCGCTCCGGCGCGCCTCAGAGTCGCCCGGGCGCCGCTACTACTTCGACTGGGAGAAGACCGCCGAGGGGCAGCGCAAGGACCCGCCGGACAGTCCCTTCACGCCGGCCGTAGGGCTCTTCATGGCACTCGACGTCGCGCTCGAGATGATCCTCGAGAGCGAGGGCCTCGAGAACGTATTCGAGCGCCACGCGCTGCTCGGCCGCGCCACTCGCGAGGCCACCAAGGCGCTCGACCTCGAGCTCTTCGGGCCCGAGGACGAGCGCGCCAACGTCGTCACCGCGATCAAGGTGCCCGACGGCGTCGACGGCGGCAAGATCCCCAAGCTCATGCGCGACAGGTACCGCATCACGATCGCCGGCGGGCAGAGCCAGCTCAAGGGCAAGATCGTGCGCATCGCCCACTGCGGCTACTTCGGCGCGTTCGACATCCTCACCGCGATCGGTGCTCTCGAGATGGCGCTGAGCGAGCTGGGCCACGACGTGGAGCTCGGAGCCGGCGTGGCCGCCGCACAGCGCGTCTTCCTCGAGGCGGGCGTGCCGGCCGCCACCCCAGCGTGAACGACAACGGCTTCCGCGTCCTCGTAAAGGAGAAGATCGCCGACTCCGGCGTCGACCTCCTGCGCGAGAAGTTCGAGGTGGACGTCGGCACCGACTGGCAGGACGGCGAGCTCGCCGAGCGCATCGGCGACTACGACGCGATCCTCATCCGCTCGGCCACCAAGCTCACCGCGGACCTGATCGAGAAGGGCTCGCGGCTCAAGGTGATCGGTCGCGCGGGGGTGGGCGTCGATAACGTCGACGTACCGGCCGCCACCAAGCGCGGCATCATCGTCGCGAACGCGCCCGAGGCCAACACGATCGCGGCCGCCGAGCACACGATGGCGCTACTGCTCGCCCTCAGCCGCAACATCCCGCAGGCGCACGCCTCGCTCACCGCCGGCAAGTGGGAGCGCTCCAAGTTCGGCGGCATGGAGGTGTACGAGAAAACGCTCGGCATCCTCGGCTTCGGCCGCATCGGCACCTACGTCGCCGAGCGCGCCAAGTCATTCGGCATGCACGTGATCGCGTTCGACCCGTTCGTGTCCACCGAGCGCTACCGCGAGCTTGGCGTCGAGAAGGCGGAGACCTCCGACGACGTCTACGCGCGCGCCGACATCATCACTCTGCACCTGCCGAAGACGCCCGATACCGCCGGCTGGCTCAACGACGAGGCGTTCGCCAAGATGCGCGACGGCGTACGCATCATCAACGTGGCCCGCGGCGAGCTGATCGACCACGAGGCGCTCCAGCGCGCGCTCGAGTCGGGCAAGGTGGGCGGCGCGGCGCTCGACGTCTTCCCCGAGGAGCCGATCACCGAGCACCCGCTGTTCGGCATCGAGAGCGTGATCGTGACGCCGCACCTGGGCGCCTCCACGGCCGAGGCGCAGGACCGCGCCGGGGTGATCACCGCCGAGCAGGTGGCGGCCGCGCTCGAGGGCGGCATGGTCACGAACGCGGTCAACATCCCGCGCCTCAGCCCCGAGGACATGGAGCAGCTCGGCCCGCTGATGCCGCTCTGCACGCGCCTCGGCAGACTCGCGATGGCGCTCGGCGAGGCCTCGTCGGTCGACCGCATCCAGATCCGCTACGAGGGCCGGCTGTCCGAGTTCGACACGCGGCTGCTCACTATCGCCGTGCTCAACGGCGTGCTCGTGGGGCACACGGAGGAGCCCGTCAACTTCGTGAACGCGCACACGCTCGCGGAAGAACGCGGCATCGCCGTCGCCGAGCAGAAGGAGCCGGAGTCCGCCAACTTCACCGAGCTCGTGAGCGTCGAGGTGGTGTCGGACGCAGGTTCGGTCGAGGTGGCCGGGACGGGCTTCGGGCCGCGCCAGGTGCCTCACCTCGTCTCCGTCTACGGGCAGAGCTTCAACATGGAGCTGGCCGACTACCTCGCCTTCTTCCGCTACCGCGACCAGCCGGGCATGATCGGCCGCGTCGGCGAGGTGTTCGGGCGGCTCGGCGTGAACATCCACTCGGCGGCGGTGGGCGCGGCCGAGGGCGAGGACGTCGCGGTGATGGCGGTCACCACCAACGCGCCGGTGCCGCAGGAGGTCATCGACGAGATCGCGGGCCTCGAGGATTTCCACGACGGCCGTGCGGTCAGCCTGTAGTCTTCGTCGCGAATGACGTTCCTGCTCGACCTTCGCCTTCTCCTCCTCCCCCCTCGGGGGGAATAACGCGTGGCGGCCGCAGCAGCCGCAAACCGATCCGGAGAAGGCAGGTCTTGAGAAGAGAGGAATAGGAACGGCATGAGCGATCGAGAGCGAAGCGAAGAGAACCGAGTACGGATCTTCGACACGACGCTGCGCGACGGCGAGCAGTCCCCGGGGATCTCGCTCAACAAGCAGGAGAAGCTGGAGATCGCCCACCAGCTCGCGCGGCTCGGCGTCGACATCATCGAGGCCGGCTTCCCGATCACCTCGCCCGGCGACTTCGAGTCCGTGCAGGCAATCGCGCGCGAGGTCGAGGGCCCCGTGATCTGCGGCTTGGCGCGCACCGTCAGCCAGGACATCGACGCCGTCTGGAACGCGGTGAAGGATGCCGAGCGGCGGCGCATTCACATCGTCATCGCCACGAGCGATATCCACATCGAGCGCAAGCTGCAGACCACCCGCGAGGACGTGAAGGGCCAGACGCGCGCCGCCGTGGCGCACGCCAAGGAGTACACGGACGACGTCGAGTTCTCGCCCGAGGACGGCTCGCGCTCGGACGTCGAGTTCATGGCCGAGGTGATCCAGATCGCGCTCGACGAGGGGGCGACCACGATCAACGTGCCGGACACCGTCGGCTACACGATGCCCTACGAGTACGCCGAGATGTTCGCCGAGCTGTACCGGCTCGTGCCCGACCTCCGCAACGTCACCCTCTCCGTGCACTGCCACGATGACCTGGGCCTGGCCGTGGCCAACTCGCTCGCCGGGCTGGGCGCCGGCTGCCGCCAGTTCGAGGGCGCGATCAACGGCATCGGCGAGCGCGCGGGCAACGCGTCGGTGGAGGAGCTCGTGATGCTGCTGCACACGCGCGAGTCGAGCCTCGGGCTGTGGACCGGCATCGACACGCGCGAGATCGCGCGCACGAGCCGCCTCGTCACCCGGCTCACCGGCTACCAGGTGCAGCCCAACAAGGCGATCGTCGGCCGCAACGCGTTCGCGCACGAGTCCGGGATCCACCAGGACGGCGTGCTCAAGGACCGCACCACCTACGAGATCATGGACGCCACCACGATCGGGCTCCAGACCAACTCGATCGTCCTCGGCAAGCACTCGGGCCGCCACGCGTTGCGCAAGGCGCTGGAGGAGCTCGGATTCGAGGTGGAGGGCGCGGCGCTCAACACCGCGTTCAAGCGCTTCAAGGAGCTCGCGGACAAGAAGAAGAAGGTCACGGCGCTCGACCTCGAGGCGATCGTGTCCGACGAGATGCGTGAGTCGCCCACCGCGTTCGCACTCGAGTCGTTCGACGTGGAGGCATCGTCCGGCCGCTCCCCGCTCGCGCGGGCGCGGGTCCGCATGCCTGACGGCGAGGTGCGCGAGGGCAGCTTCACCGGCGACGGTCCGGTGGACGCGTTCTTCAGCGCCCTGGGTGCGGCTGTGGGCTACGACGCCCGGCTCAAGGAGTACCACGTGAGCGCCGTCACCGGCGGTCGGGACGCGCTCGGCGAGGTCACGGTGCTGCTCGAGCTCGACGGCACGCTTGCGTCCGGCCAGGGCGTGTCCACGGACATCCTCGAGGCCTCGGGCCGCGCGTACCTGCGCGCCTTGACCAACGCGATCGCGAGCACGCGCTCGGTCACCGAGGAGGCGGAGCGCCACCTCGAAGAGGCGGCGCAGGGTACGCCGGCGCCGTAGCTGGGCGCGGCGCCTATCCTGAGCCCGCGTGCGTGACGACTTCACCTGGTTCGACGCCGAGCGTCTGATCCGCTACGGCGCCGGCGCGCTCGACGACGTTCCGCGCCTGCTTCAGCAGCGTGGCTTCTCCGGCTATGCGCTGCTCACCACCGAGCGCGCGGCCGCGGCGGCGCCGGCGCTCGTGGACGGCGCGGGCGTGGTGCTCGAGGTCCCACCCGGCGCGGTCCCGGACTGCGCGGCGTTCGTGCGCGGCGAGGTGGGGGAGCGGCCGGTGGTCGGGCTCGGCGGCGGCCGGGTGATCGACTCGGCGAAGGCGATCGCGGCGGCCGACGGGCTCGCCGTAGCGGCGATCCCCACCACGTTGTCGGGCGCCGAGATGACGCGCATACACCGGCTGCCCGCGGGCGTCGAGGGAGTTGGGCTGGTGCGGCCGTCGCTCGTGATCGGCGATCCGGCGCTGCTCGGCTCCCAGCCGATGCCCGGCCTCGCCGCCAGTGCGATGAACGCGCTCGCGCACGCGAGCGAGGCGCTCTACACGCCGTACGCGAACCCGGCGGCCGACGCCTGCGCGCTCGACGCCGCCGCCCTGATCGCCCGCGGCCTGGGAGCGGACGAGCCCGACCGCCGCGCGCTCGCGCTGGCGGGGATCCTCGCCGGCTACGCGATCGGCTCGGCGGGGCTGGCGCTCCTCCACGTGCTCTCCCAGACCACGGTGAGAGAGACGGGCGCGCCGCACGCGAAGGTCTACTCGGCGCTGCTGCCCCCGGTGCTCGCCTTCATGGCGCGGCGCGCGCCTGACGCGCTCGGCAGGCTCGCGAAGGCGCTCGGCGCCGAGTCGGAGGACCCGGAGCAGGCCGCGCCGCTGGCGGCCGGCCTCGCGCAGTACACGGGAGTCAGCCGCCTCAGCGAGATCGGCGTGAAGGCGGACTCGTTCGACGAGATCGTGCGCGCCGCGCTCGGCCGCCCCGAGCTGCGCCACACGCCCGAGCCGCCGGGCAACCGCGAGCTGCGTGAGCTGCTCGAGCGCGCCTACTAGCGGCTAAGAATCCGCTCACACAGGTCTATGGGAGCGGATTCCGGGGTAACCCAAGCGCCACACCCCGATTCAGGAGGAGGGGAGGTTCAAATGCTCTGGTTGATAGTCGGAATCATCTTGCTCGTGATCGCGATCGCGGGCGGGGCGATCATCCATCCGATTCTCTTCGTACTCGGCATCCTTGCCTTGCTTGCGTTCTTTACGCATTTCAGGGGCAGTAGGGCCTACTGACGGATTGGGATTGGAGATTGGGGATTGCAGAAGAGCCCGCAATCCCCAATCCCCCAATCCCCCAGCTCAGTCCGGCCAGTGTCCGTGTTCATCGAAGTAGCGCCGGGCGGCCTCTTCCTTTTCCCGCGTCCGGTCGCCCTCCGCGCCCATGCGGAACAGCACGTTGAGGAGCAGCACCGCGATGCCCGCGCCCGTGAAGAGCGCCCAGCCTTCCGAGCCGGCTCCGCGCGGGCCGCTGTCCACGATCAGCACCACTTGGCCCGCGAGGATCAGCGCGCCGGCGATGCCGTAGCGGACGGTGAAAATCAGTACCTGCCTGAGCACGAGTCCCACGATATTGCCCCTCACTCGGCGCCATGAAGCGCGCTACGCTGGCCAGCATGGACGGCCTGATGCAGGACTACCCATTGCTCGTCCGCCACGTCGCCGAACGGGCGGAGAACGTGTTCCCAGACCGCGAGATCGTCAGCCGTACGCGTGACGACGTCGAGCGGACTAACTACGCGCAGGTTGTCGAGCGCGCACGCCGGATCGCCAGCTCGCTCGAGAAGCTGGGGGTGAGGCGCGGCGACCGCGTCGCCACCTTCGGCTGGAACTCGATGCGCCATCTCGAGCTCTACCTCGCCGTCCCGAGCATGGGCGCCGTCCTCCACACGCTCAACATCCGGCTGTTCGAGGAGGACCTGCACTACATCGTCGGCCACGCCGAGGACAAGGTGATCTTCCTCGACGCGTCGCTCGCCGAGGTGATGCCGAAGTTCGAGGGCGTCGAGCACGAGGTGCTGATGCCGGATGCCCCCGGCGAGCGCGCGGGCGCGCTCGACTACGAGCAGCTCGTCGCCGACGGGGACCCCCGCTTCGAGTTCCCGGACCTCGACGAGAACTCGGCCGCCGCGATGTGCTTCACGAGCGGCACCACCGGGCGGCCAAAGGGCGTCGTCTACTCGCACCGCTCGACGATCCTGCACTCGATGGCCGCCGGCCACGCCGACGCGATGGGCTTGCGCCAGCGCGACCGCGTGATGCCCGTCGTCCCGATGTTCCACGCCAACGCGTGGGGCATCCCCTACAGCGCCAGCCTGTCCGGGGCGAGCCTGGTGTTCCCCGGCCCGCGCATGACGCCGCAGGACATCGCCGAGCTGATCGCCGCCGAGCAGGTGACGATGAGCGCCGGCGTCCCGACGATCTGGCAGGGCATCCTCCAGCTCGAGGACCCGCCCGATCTCTCCTCGTTGCGAGAGATCATGTGCGGCGGCTCGGCCGTGCCGGAGGCGCTCATCCGCGGATACGAGGAGCGCTTCGGCATCCCCGTCCTGCAGGGCTGGGGCATGACCGAGACGAGCCCGCTCGCCTCCACCTCGCGCGTGCCGGGTGAGGAGGACCTGTCCCCGGACGAGCAGTACAAGGTGCGCGCGACGCAGGGCCGTTCGCTGCCGCTAGTCGACTACCGCATCGACGAGGAGGCCGGCGGCGAGCTGCAGGTGCGCGGTCCGTGGGTGGCGCGCGCCTACTACAACGACGAGACCTCGCCCGAGAAGTTCACCGAGGACGGCTGGCTGCGCACCGGCGACGTCGCCGAGCTCGTGCACGGCTCCTACATCAAGCTCGTCGACCGCACCAAGGACCTCGTCAAGTCCGGCGGCGAGTGGATCTCCTCGGTCGAGCTCGAGAACGAGATCATGGCCCACCCCGACGTCCTCGAGGCCGCGGTGATCGCGATCCCCGACGAGCGCTGGAGCGAACGGCCCTGCGCCTGCGTCGTCAAGCGTGACGGATGCACCCTCGATGCCGACGCCGTGCTCGAGCACCTCAAGCCGCGCGTGGCCAAGTGGTGGCTGCCCGACCGCATCGAGTTCATCGACGAGGTGCCGAAGACCTCCGTCGGCAAGTTCGACAAGAAGGTGCTCCGCGCCCGCTTTGCAGAGGTGGCGGAAGCGGGGGCTCCGGAGCAGCAGCGGGCAGCTGAGGCCTAGCGTCACGGACAAGTGTCCGTGATAACGTACGGGCGTGGCCGTGGCCGGTAACGTCAGCTCGGTGGGTCCGAGGGTCCGTCTTCTGCGGGAGGGCTTGAACCTGTCCCTGCGGGACCTGGCCGAGCGCAGCGGCGTCTCGGCCCAGATGCTGTCCCAGGTCGAGCGCGGCGAGACGAGCCCCACGATCGCGGTGGCCGAGCGCATCGCCGCGGGCCTCGAGCTCACGCTCTCCCAGTTGCTCCGGCTCGACGAGGGCGACGGCGTGAACGTCGTCCGCTCGGGCGAGCGCCGCGACGGCGGCGTGGCCGCCTACGGGCACCGCTTCGAGGTGCTCACGCCCGCGCTGCCCGGCCAGCGGCTCGAGCTGTCCGAGCACTTCCTCGCGCCGGGTGGCGCCACCGGCCAGCGCGGCGACCCGCCGATCCACGAGGCCGGCAGCCGCGAGACCGCCATCGTCACCGATGGCAAGCTGCGCCTCTACTGCGACGGTCGCCCGTACGACCTCGGCGAGGGCGACTGCGTGACCTTCGACGCCGACCTGCCACACCACTTCGAGAACCCGGGCGACACCGACGCCCGTTTCTATGCCGTCGTTTCAGCCGGACTCAGAAGGAGCTAGGAAACCAAGATGCCCAAGACCCTGTTCGACAAGATCTGGGAGGCTCACGAGGTAGCGCCCGGTCTGCTCTACATCGACCTCCATCTCGTCCACGAGGTCACCTCGCCGCAGGCCTTCGACGGCCTCCGGCTCGCGGGCCGGAAGGTCCGCCGGCCGGATCGCACGCTCGCCACCGCCGACCACAACGTGCCCACCGACGGCTCCACCGTCGCCGCACAGATCGCGGACGAGCTGTCGCGCGTGCAGGTCGAGACCCTCGAGCGCAATTGCGAGGAGTTCGGCATCCCGGCCTACTCGATCGGCTCGGCGCGCCAGGGGATCGTGCACGTGATCGGACCCGAGCTCGGCGTCACCCAGCCGGGCATGACGATCGTGTGCGGTGACTCGCACACGGCAACCCACGGCGCCTTCGGCGCGCTCGCGTTCGGCATCGGCACGAGCGAGGTCGAGCACGTGCTCGCCACCCAGACCCTGCGTCAGGCCAAGCCCAAGTCGATGCTCGTGCGCTACGACGGCGAGCTCGGGTTCGGTGTCACTCCCAAGGACCTGATCCTCTGCACGATCGGTCAGATGGGCACGGCCGGCGGCCAGGGCTACGTGATCGAGTACGCCGGCGGTCCGATCGAGTCGATCTCGATGGAGGGCCGCATGACGATCTGCAACATGACGATCGAGGGCGGCGGCCGCGCCGGCATGGTCGCGCCCGACGACACCACCTTCGAGTGGGTGCTGGGCCGCCCGGCAGCGCCGACCGAGGTTCCCGACTCGTGGCGAGACCTGCACACCGACGAGGGCGCCGAGTTCGACAAGGTCGTCGAGGTGGACGCCTCCTCGCTTGCCCCGCAGGTGACTTGGGGCACGACGCCCGGCATGGTCGTGTCCGTCACCGGCGCCGTGCCCGAGCCGCAGACCGAGACCCACGAGCGCGCGCTCAAGTACATGGACCTCCAGCCGGGCATCGGCATCGAGGACATCAAGCTCGACCGTGTCTTCATCGGCTCCTGCACCAATTCCCGCATCGGCGACCTGCGCGCCGCCGCCGCGGTGGTGAGGGGACGCCAGGTGCACCCCGACGTGGACGCGATGGTCGTGCCCGGCTCGCAGCAGGTGAAGGCGCAGGCCGAGGCCGAGGGTCTCGACGAGGTGTTCCGCGCCGCCGGCTTCGACTGGCGCAGCGCCGGCTGCTCGATGTGCCTCGGCATGAACCCCGACATCCTCCAGCCCGGCGAGCGCTGCGCGAGCACCTCGAACAGGAATTTCGAGGGTCGGCAGGGAAGAGGCGGGCGGACGCATCTCGTGAGTCCGGAGATGGCGGCAGCAGCTGCCATCGAGGGGCACTTCGTCGACATCCGCGGCTGGGACCGCGAGGAGGTGGCGGTCTAGATGGATCCGATCAAGACGGTCAGCGGCACGGTATCCGTGCTCGACCGCGCCGACGTCGACACCGACCAGATCATCCCCAAGCAGTTCCTCAAGCGCGTCGAGCGGACGGGCTTCGGGGAGTTCCTGTTCTTCGATTGGCGCAACGAGCCGGGCTGGGACCTGCCGTCCAATCCGATCCTCGCCGCGGGCCGCAACTTCGGCTGCGGCTCCTCGCGCGAGCACGCGCCCTGGGCGCTCGAGGACTTCGGCTTCAAGGCCATCGTGGCGCCCAGCTTCGCCGACATCTTCTACTCGAACTGCACCAAGATCGGGCTGCTCCCGGTGCCGCTGCCGGAGGACGAGGTGAACGCCCTGATGGAGGCGGAGGAAGCCGAGATCGACCTCGACGCGCAGGAGGTGCGCTTCGACGGCCGCGCGGTGGGGTTCGAGATCGACCAGGAGACGAGGCGCCGGCTGCTGGAGGGCCTCGACGACATCGGCGTGACGCTGCGCCACCAGGACGCGATCGACCGCTACGAGGCCGAGCGCGAGCGCAGCGGGCCGGTCACGACGGGCGTCTAGTGCCCAGCGACTGGGACGCCCGTACCTACGCCCGCGTCGCCACGCCGCAGGCGGAGTGGGCCGAGCGCGTGCTGGCCCGGCTGCCGTTGCATGGCGACGAGACGGTGCTCGACGCCGGTTGCGGCTCCGGCGGCGTGACCGAGCTGCTGCTGGAGCGCCTGCCGCGTGGCCACGTGGTGGCCGTGGACGCGGCGCCGTCGATGGTCGAGGTCGCCCGCGAGACGCTCGGCGACCGCGCCACCGTGCTCTGCCAGGACCTTGCCGAGCTGCAGCTCGACAAGCCGGTGGACGCGGCCTTCTCGAACGCCGTGTTCCACTGGGTGCCCGACCACGA
>DASXNY010000037.1:0-3237 GCA_036494715.1 Thermoleophilaceae bacterium | reverse complement strand
GCGCGCCCGGCCAGCTCAGCCGGCCTGAGCGGCGGTCTGCCCGGGACGGTCGAGCGTTTCCGCTTCCGCGGACGAGACCGTTCGTCTCACGAGCCCGGTGAGAACCTTGCCCGGGCCGACCTCGACGAAGCGCTCGACTCCCAAGGCGTCCAGCGAGAGCAGAGTCTCCCGCCACTGCACCGGGCGGATGATTGCCTGGGCGAGGCGCCGCCGGAAGTTGTCGAACAGCGCCGCGGTAACGCCCGAGAAGACGGGCACCCTCGGCTTCTTGAAGTCCACCCGCTCGAGCGCGGCCCTGAACTTCGCGGCCGCCGGGTCCATCGCGGGGGTATGGAATGCGCCGGAGATGGCCAGTCGCCGCGCGCGCGTGCCCTCGGCGTTTGCTTGCTCGGCCGCGCGGTCGAGAGCGTCGTTCGGCCCGGAGAGAACGACCTGCTCCGGCGAGTTGTCGTTCGCGACCGTCAGGTCGAACCGCTCCGCCAGTTCGCCTGCTTCATCGAGGTGGGTGCGGAGGGCGACCATGCCGCCCTGGCCCCGGCGTTCGGCCACTCGCTGCATCAGCCGGCCGCGGAGAGCGACGAGTCGAAGACCCGTGGCCTCATCGAATGCGCCGGCAGCCGCCAGCGCCGCGAACTCACCGAGTGAATGTCCCGCCATCGCGTACGGAGGGTCCTCCTCGAAACGCGACCAGCCCGCCAGACTGGCGCAGTAGATCGCCGGCTGCGCGAATTCGGTCGTCTCGCTGGCGCGCTCGAACAGGTCATTGCCAACCTCATCGAGCGCGAGCTCGTAGAGATCCGGCCGCAGACGCGCGACGGTGTCACGCATGTCGGATGTCTGGCTCCCCTGGCCTGGGAATAGAACGGCGGTGCGCATCGCTCCTCCGCTATGTGGGCATCGGGTACGGGTCCCATCTCGGGGGACCGTCCTTCAGGCTTCGTCCCCGGAGGCGGTGAGGTAATGCCGCGAGAACCGAGATTCCCCCCAGGCAGGGGGGCCCGCCATGGGCCCAGCATGGCGGGCTTGTTGATCCGGCACGCCTAGAACGTGCGCCTGGGAGGTTCGCCGCGGCGGCGGAAGTTCCTTGCTCAGGCGGCGGGGTCGCAGGGAGCGTCCGGCACCTGCGCCCCGTGGCCGTTCTCGACGTAGTCGATCTCGAACCAGACGCGGGTCTTCTCGTCCTCGCGGGTCACGCCCCAGCGGCGAGTGAGCTGCTCCACCAAGAACAGCCCGTAGCCGGCGCCCGGCTCGCTGCCCATCGCTCCCGGCCTGGGCACGAGGCCGGCGCCGCCGTCGGTGACGCGCACGCAGAGGTAGCCGTCCTTGGAGGTGAGCACGATGCGGATGGTGGCTGTCGAGCCGGAGTGGCGGACGGAGTTGGCGACCACCTCGGAGACAGCCAGGTCCAGCTTCGCGCGCTGATCGTCGGTCATCAGCGAATCGGCGAACTCGCCCGCCAGACGCCGCGCCTCGGGCACCGAGAGGGGCTCTGGGGCCAGCTCGTAGGTGGCGATGTCTTGCTCGGGGACGGCAGTGGACACGTCGGGCAGTGTAAGTGGGCGCCGGGACAACGCAAAGCTAGGCGTCAGTTAAGGACTCCGTCTCGCCGCGCACACGGGCCTCGGAAGCCGCGGCCGTGGCGACGTCGCGCGGGTAGTTGTGACGCCCGCGCAGCAGGATCACGCCGGCCGCGCCCAACGGAATCAGCATCACGAGGAAGCTCACCTGGAGACCGCGCGCGGTGGCGTCCGACACCCCGCCGGTCTTCGTCCCGATCGGCGCCTGGTGCGGCGTGATGCCCGCCACGAGGTCCGCCACGGCGCCGAACAGGAGCGGCGCGAGCGCCTGGGCAAACGTGCGTAACAGCGTCCGCACGCTCTCGGCGCGCCCCCATAGGCCGCTGACGATGATGTCGAGCCGGCCGGCGTCGAGCGGCGGGTTGGAGGCCGAGATCAGCCCCGCTCCGGCGATGTCGAACCAGATCGCCGGGAACAGGTGGTCGCTGATCAGCCCGGGGACGAGCAGCGCCGCTGCGCCCAGGTAACAGGCCCCCGGCACCCACATGCGCGCGGTGAGGTAGCCGCGGCGCAGCATCCAGTCGGTGAGTCGTCCCGAAACGAGGACGCCGATCATCGACCCGATGACGAGCAGCCCGAGCACCAGCGTGGCCGTGGCCTGGCTGACGTGGTAGTGGCCGCGCACGAAGACCACGGCAAACGTCGACAGCCCGGCGAGGAAGAAATAGCCGAGCGCCGAGCCGACGATCAGCGTGATATTGGTGGGGATCCGCAGGACGTAGCGCACCGCCGCCTTCAGCGACATCTTGTCCGGATCCTGGTTGAGGATCAGCTCCGGGTTGGGCTCGATGCCACGCTCCTGCACCTTGCGGTGGGCGAGCTCGTCCTCGCGGACGTCGGCATCCTCGAGATCGGCGTCGGCGGGCCGGCCGTGCTCCTCGAACAGGTGCAGCGCGCCGCGCTCGAGCCGGCTTCCCCCGCCACGGCTCGGCTCGGGCACCGTCCGCAGCAGCGCACGCCCGAGGAAGATGCCGGGGATGGCGATCGCGAAGAACGCCCAGCGCCACGACAGCGCGGCCGCGATCGAGCCGCTGACGATGAAGCCGATGGCCGTGCCGGCCACCTCGCCGCCCAGGATGTAGCCGTAGACACGGCCGCGCTCGCGGGCCGGGAAGTAGTCGCCGGTGAGGGAGGCGATCGCCGGGCCGGCGGTCGCCGTCACGGCGCCGAGCGCCACCCGCGCCAGCAGCAGGTGGCCGTAGGAGCCCGCGATTCCGCTCCACAACATCGCCGCGCTCCACATGAAGATGCTTCCGGCGAGAATCGGGACGCGCTTGTAGCGGTCGACCAGGAAGCCGACCGGCAGCACGGCCACCGCACCCGCGAGCAGCGTGACGGAGTTGAGCAGACCGACCTCGGTGTTGTCGATGTGCAGGTCGGGCTGGAGCTGGCCGGCGACGGCCCCGATCGTGGCGGCGTCGGCGCTCGCCAGCGCGAGCACGGCGCCGAACAGGAAGATCACGCGCGCCCGCGCGGGACCCCCCACGGCGTGGACCATCTGGGTCTGCATCTGGCGGCCGGCCCAGCGGGTGACCGACAGTACGGCGGAGCCGACCGTGCGCAGGAACTCTTGGAAGTCCACGCGGAGACAGTATGGAGGCGGGCGGAGGCCCTAGCCGTCTAGCTGTTCTCGAGCTGCTGCTTGAGCAGGCCGAGGGCC
>DASXNY010000036.1:0-28156 GCA_036494715.1 Thermoleophilaceae bacterium | reverse complement strand
AAATGACACCGCCTAAGCGGCGGGCCCTCACGTGAGGCCCGTCGCCGGTAAGGGTGAAATGGTGCGGTAAGAGCGCACCGGCGGCGTGGTGACACGCCGGCCAAGGCAAACCCCACCCGGTGCAAGGCCAAGCAGGGACGTCGACGCTGCCCGCCGAGTCCCAGGTAGGCCGCAGGGCTTCGGCCCGCCCCGCGCGAGCGGGGGAGATGGATGGCTGTACAAGACAGAATCCGGCTTACAGGCCAGCTAACGAGAGGGCGCCCCAATTGGGGCGCCCTCTCCACTTTTTCCGCACGGCGGCAGAGTTGCCGGCTTGCTCGGTAGAAAGCCGGCCGGGATCTCGAACCATGCGATGGCGCTCATCGGATGCTCGCGGTTTCGGCGTAGCCGGCGAGGATGCCGGTCCAGCCACCCTCGCTGTTGAACGCCTCGACGAGCTTGTGAGCATCCGACCCGTGCCGCTCGATGTGGCGGTGCTCGAGCTCGACCAACGTGGTCCCGTCGCCCTGCGCCACAAACCGGACCTCGTACTCGCTCGCCTGCTCGGGATCTGGCTCGTATTTCCACTCGGCGTTGAGGTGCCACGCCACGACGACGCGGGAGGGCGGCTCGTACGAGAGCACGCGGCCCCAGTCGCACTCGCTGCCGTCGACGCCCACCTCGTACGCGCGCCCGCCTGAGCGCCACTCGAACACGACGCGGTCGAGCTCGGCGTCGCCTATGTGGTGCCCCTTCGGCCACCAGTCGTTGAAGCCCTCGGTCCAGACCTTGAACGCATGCTCGCGCGGCGCGTTCACGGTCACGGTCTTACGGACGGTCAGATCCGTCATCTCCATGGTCATCGGACCTCCTGTCGGGTTGCTCGGCGGCGCTTTTGAACGCGGCCAGGGCCTGATTCCAAAACTGGTCGAAATACGCGCGAAGCGCGGCGATGCCGCTCGGATCGAGCTGGTAGAGGCGGCGGTTGCCCACCTGGCGGTCGCTCACGAGCCCCGCCTCCTTGAGCACCTTGAGGTGCTGGGAGACGGCGGGCCGCGAGACCGGCAGCTCCCGGGCTAGCTCGCCCACCGGACTCGGCCCCGCGGCGAGGCGCTCGAAGATCGCTCGCCGGGTCGGGTCGCCGAGGGCGCTCAATCCGTTGACTTGGTAAGTCGACACTAACCGTAAGTCTATGCTTACCACCGGCGCGTAGTCAAGTCGCTGGCGAAAAGGCCCTCGCACTGTTAAGGGAATGTGAGGTCCGGAAGCCGGATCTCGCTACCATCTCGCGCTCCGCCGGCCGGACCAGACGGCCGAAGGCCGCTCCCGAACGAGGTTCCATGAACGAGAAGCGACCTGAGGCCGTGGGCCTCTACGACCCAGCTTTCGAGCACGACGCTTGCGGCGTAGGCGCCGTCGCGGATTTGTCCGGAGCGGCTAGTCACTCGACGGTGGCGAAGGCGCTCCAGGTTCTCGACGCGCTCGAGCACCGCGGCGCGAGCGGCGCCGAAATCGACACCGGCGACGGCGCGGGCATCCTGCTCCAGATCCCCGACGCGTTCCTGCGCGCGGTGGTCGGCTTCAAGCTGCCGCCGGCCGGCGGCTACGCGGTCGGCATGTGCTTCCTGCCGAGGGAGCCGGTCCGCCGCCGCGAGCTGGAGGAGCTGATCGAGCGCACCGTACACTGCGAAGACCTCGAGCTGCTGGGCTGGCGCGACGTGCCCGTCGACTCGAGCGTGCCCGGCCCGAGCGCGGCGGCGGTGGAGCCGCTGATCCGCCAACTCTTCATCGGCGCCGGGAGCGGCCAGACGGACCAGGACGCCTTCGAGCGCAAGGTCTACGTCCTTCGCCGCATCGTCGAGAAGCACGCCGGCAGCGACATCGCAATCGCGTCGCTGTCGAGCCGCACGCTCGTCTACAAGGGCATGCTCACCTCGCCGCAGCTGCCGCGGTACTTCCCCGATCTGCGCGACGAGCGCATCGCCACCGCGCTCGCGCTCGTGCACTCGCGCTTCTCCACCAACACCTTCCCGAGCTGGGAGCTCGCGCACCCGTACCGCTACATCGCACACAACGGCGAGATCAACACCGTGCGCGGCAACGTGAACTGGATGGCCGCGCGCGAGTCGCAGCTCCACAGCGAGCTGTTCGGCGCCGACCTGCGCAAGGCCACGCCGGTGGTGGTGCCGGGGGGCAGCGATTCGGCCACCTTCGACAACGTGCTCGAGCTGCTCGTACTGAGCGGCCGTTCGCTCCCGCACGCGCTGATGATGATGATCCCGGAGGCCTGGGAGGGGCGCGACGACATGGAAGAGGAGCTGCGCGGCTTCTACGCGTACCACTCCTGCCTGATCGAGCCGTGGGACGGACCGGCCGCGGTGGCGTTCACCGACGGGCGCGTGATCGGCGCGACGCTCGACCGCAACGGCCTGCGCCCCGGCCGCTGGCAGCTCACGCGCGACGGCTTCGTCGTGCTCGCGTCAGAGACCGGCGTGCTGCCCGCCGAATCCGGCGAGGTCGTGGCGAGGGGCCGGCTCCAGCCGGGCAAGATCTTCCTCGTCGACGTCGAGAACGGCCGCATCGTCGACGACGGCGAGGTCAAGCACGAGGTGGCGGCTCAGCAGCCGTACGGCCGCTGGTACGCCGAGCGCAGCGTGCACCTCGACGACATCCCGGACGTCGCGCCGTCCGAGGTCCCGGCGGACCCGCTGCGCACCCGCCAGCAGCTGTTCGGCTACACCCAGGAGGACCTGCGGATAACGCTCGCGCAGATGGGCGGCGAGAAGGGCGAGGAGCCCACCGGCTCGATGGGCAACGACTTCGCCCTCGCCGTGCTGAGCGACCGCGAGCCGCTCCTGTACTCCTACTTCAAGCAGCTCTTCGCCCAGGTCACGAACCCGCCGATCGACCCGATCCGGGAGAAGATCGTGATGAGCGTGTCGACGTCGGTGGGGCCGGAGGGCAACCTGCTCGACGAGACGCCCCAGCACGCTCACCAGCTGATCATCGGCCAGCCGCTGCTCACGCACGGCGAGCTCGAGAAGCTGCGCCAGGTCGACCACCACGTGTTCCGCGCGGACACGCTCGACGCGACCTTCCCGGTGAGCGAAGGGCCGCACGGCCTCGAGCGCGCGATGAGGCGCCTGTGCGAGGAGGCCTCGGCGGCGATCGACGCGGGCGACAACATCCTGATCCTGTCCGACCGCGAAGCCGGCGCCGAACGTGCGCCGATCCCCGCGCTGCTCGCAGTCGCCGGTGTGCACCACCACCTGGTGCGCGAGGGCACGCGCCTGCAGGCGGGGCTCGTGGTCGAGTCGGGCGAGCCGCGCGAGGTCCACCACGTCGCCTGCCTGCTCGGCTACGGCGCGAGCGCGGTCTGCCCCTACCTCGCCTTCGAAAGCCTGTTCGAGCTGCACGACTTCGGCCTGCTGCCGGGCGTGAGCGGCGCCGACCACGCCGAGGCGAACATGATCAAGGCGGTCGGCAAGGGGCTGCTCAAGACGATCTCGAAGATGGGCATCTCCACCGTGCGCAGCTACTCGGGCGCGCAGATCTTCGAGGCGGTCGGCCTCCAGCCGGGTCTCGTCGAGCGCTACTTCTGCGGCACTACGTCGCGCATCGGCGGCATCGGGCTCGACGTGCTCGCCCGCGAGGCGCTCGCGCGTCACGCGCGCGCGTATCCAACGACCGCGCGCCCGGCGTCCGAGGAGCGGCTGCCCGCGGGCGGCGTGCACGCGTGGCGCCGCGGCGGTGAGCACCACCAGTGGAACCCGGACACGATCGCGGAGGTCCAGCACGCTGTACGCCACGGCGGGCAGGAGGCCTACGCGCGCTTCACCGCGCGGGTAAACGAGGAGTCGACGCGCAAGGCCGCGCTGCGCGGCCTGCTGAAGCTGCGCACCGACGAGGCGAACGCCATCCCGCTCGACGAGGTCGAACCGGCCAAGGAGATCGTCAAGCGCTTCGCCACCGGGGCGATGTCGCTTGGCTCGATCTCGACGGAGGCGCACGAGACGCTCGCGATCGCGATGAACCGCCTCGGCGGCAAATCGAACACGGGCGAGGGCGGGGAGGACCCGCGCCGCTTCAGGCCCGACCCGAACGGCGACCGCCGCCGCTCGGCGATCAAGCAGGTGGCCTCCGGGCGCTTCGGCGTCACCGCGCACTACCTGGTGAACGCCGACGAGCTGCAGATCAAGATGGCGCAGGGTGCGAAGCCCGGAGAGGGCGGCCAGCTCCCCGGCCACAAGGTCGACGACTACATCGGCAGGATCCGCCACTCGACGCCGGGCGTCGGCCTGATCTCGCCGCCGCCGCACCACGACATCTACTCGATCGAGGACCTCAAGCAGCTCATCTTCGATCTGCGCTGCGCCAACCCCCAGGCGCGGATCAGCGTGAAGCTCGTGTCCGAGGTCGGCGTGGGCACGGTCGCAGCGGGTGTGGCGAAGGCCAACTCGGACCACGTGGTGATCGCCGGCCACGACGGCGGCACCGGCGCCTCCCCGGTCAGCTCGATCCACTCGGCGGGCGTGCCGTGGGAGATCGGCCTGGCGGAGACGCAGCAGACGCTCGTGAAGAACAGGCTGCGCGACCGCATCACGGTTCAGACCGACGGCCAGCTCAAGACCGGCCGCGACGTGGTGGTGGCGGCGCTGCTCGGCGCCGAGGAGTTCGGCTTCGCCACCGCTCCGCTGATCGCGATGGGCTGCATCATGATGCGCGCCTGCCACCTCAACACGTGCCCGGTGGGCATCGCCACGCAGGACCCGGAGCTGCGGAAGCGCTTCGCCGGCCGCCCCGAGCACGTCGTCAACTACTTCTTCTTCATCGCCGAGGAGGTGCGCGCGCTGATGGCGCAGCTCGGCGTGCGCACGTTCGACGAGCTCGTGGGCCGCACCGACCTGCTCCAGGCCGACGACGCGATCGAGCACTGGAAGGCGAAGGGCGTCGACCTCACGAACATCCTCGCCCCGGCCGACGCTCCCGAGGACGTGCCGCGCCGGCGCGTGCGCGACCAGGACCCGGTGCTCGACGAGCACCTCGACCACGCGCTGATCGAGCTGGCGCAGTCCGCGCTCGAGCACGGCCAGCAGGTGGAGCTCGGCATCGAGGTGAAAAACCGCCACCGCACCGTCGGCGGCCTCTTGTCGGGCGAGGTGGCGCGCCGCCACGGCGCAGGCGGCCTGCCCGACGACACGATCGTCGTGCGAGCGCAGGGGTCCGGCGGTCAGAGCTTCGGCGCCTGGCTCGCGCACGGCGTGACGATCAGCCTCGAGGGCGACGCCAACGACTTCGCGGGCAAGGGCATGTCCGGCGGCGTGCTCGCCGTGCGCCCGCCCGACGCCTCGACCTTCAAGGCGGAGGACAACGTGGTGGTCGGCAACACAGTGCTCTACGGCGCCACCAGTGGGCGCGCCTTCTTCCGCGGGCTCGCGGGCGAGCGCTTCGCCGTCCGCAACTCGGGCGTGAGCGCGGTGGTGGAGGGCGTGGGCGACCACGGCTGCGAGTACATGACCGGCGGGCGCGTGGTGGTGCTCGGGCCGACCGGACGCAACTTCGCCGCCGGCATGAGCGGGGGCATCGCCTACGTGCTCGACCGCGAGGGCACGTTCGCCGAGCGCTGCAACACCGAGCTGGTGGAGCTCGAGACCCCGAGCGCCGAGGACTTCGAGGAGATCCGCGCGCTCGTGGAGGAGCACTGCGACCGCACCGGCAGCGCGGTGGCCACGCATGTGCTCGCCGAGTGGGAAGGGCTGATCGGCACGTGGGTGAAGGTCATGCCCACCGACTACCGGCGCGCACTGGCGGAGCAGGCGGCCGAGGCGGCCGACGACGTGGGCCATCTGCACGGCCGGCGGCCGGCGCACGAGCGCCACGCGCGCAGGCCCGGTCACGAGACGCAGGTCGCGGGTGTCGCCCCCTCGGCGGACGCCGACGGCCGGATGAGTGGCAGCGATGGGTGAGCTCGGCGGCTTCCTGCGGATCGAGCGCGTGAACGGGCCGAAGCGCCCGGTCGGCGAGCGCGTGCACGACTTCGAGGAGTACCAGCAGACGCTCCCGGTCGAGCAGCTCCAGGAGCAGGGCGCCCGCTGCATGGATTGCGGCGTGCCGTTCTGCCACAGCGGCTGCCCGCTCGGCAACCTGATCCCCGACTGGAACGACCTCGTCTACCGCGACCGCTGGCGCGATGCGATCGAGGCGCTGCACGCCACCAACAACTTCCCCGAGTTCACGGGACGGATCTGCCCGGCGCCGTGCGAGTCGGCGTGCGTGCTCGACATCAATGACGACCCGGTCACGATCAAGCAGATCGAGGTGTCGATCATCGACCGCGCGTTCGACGAGGGCTGGGTCAAGCCGCGCCCACCGGCGCTGCGCAGCGGCCGCACGGTCGCCGTGATCGGCTCCGGGCCGGCCGGCCTGGCGGCCGCCGCCGAGCTGAACCAGTTCGGCCACCAGGTCACCGTCTTCGAGCGCAGCGACCGTGTCGGCGGCCTGCTCCGCTACGGCGTGCCGGACTTCAAGCTCGACAAGGGCGTCGTGCAGCGGCGTGTGGACATCCTGGCGGCCGAGGGCATCGAGTTCCGCACGAGCACGGAGGTCGGCACCGACATTCGTGCGGAAGAGATGCGCGAGCAGTTCGACGCGATCGTCATCGCCATCGGCTCGACTTTGCCGCGCGACCTGCCGGTACCGGGCCGCGAGCTCGACGGCGTGCACTTCGCGATGGAGTACCTCGAGCAGCGCAACCGCTTCGTCGCGGGCGACGCCGCGCCCGCCGAGCCGATCAGCGCCGCCGGCAAGCACGTGGTGATCATCGGCGGCGGCGACACGGGCGCCGACTGCCTCGGCAACTCGCACCGCGAGCAGCCCGCCAGCGTGACGCAGTTCGAGGTGATGCCCGAGCCGCCCGCCGAGCGCCCGGACGAGCGCACGCCGTGGCCGCAGTGGCCACTGATCCTGCGCACCTCGCCCGCCCACGAGGAGGGCGGCGAGCGCCGCTTCGCCGTGAGCACCACCGAACTCGCCGGGGAGAACGGCCGCGTCGTTGCGCTGCGCGGCCACGAGGTCGGGCCGCCGCCGAGCTTCGACAAGATCGAGGGCAGCGAGTTCGAGCTGCCCGCCGACCTCGTGCTGCTCGCGATGGGCTTCCTGCACACCCAGCACGACGGCCTCGTCGAGCAGCTGGCCGTTGACGTCGACCAGCGGGGCAACGTCGACGCCTCGGAGTTCGCCACCAGCGTGCCGGGCGTGTTCGCCGCGGGTGACGCGCGCCGCGGGCAATCGCTCGTGGTGTGGGCGATCAGCGAAGGCCGCAAGGCAGCGCACGCCGCCGACGCCTACCTCGCCGAGCTCGGCGAGGAGCCGGGTGAAGACCCGGTCGGCGAGCTTCTTAGCGCCTAGCCGGCCACCGCCGCGAGGTTCTTCGCGGCCGCGATCGCCGCGTGGCGAGCCAGCCGCTCACGTGTGTGGAGCGTGCCGCCCGTCGCGTAGACGATCGACATCAAGTCGCCGCGCACCTGGTAGACGGCCAGCCAGTGCTCGTCGGAAGGCCGCCCGTTGACCGTGCCGGTGCGCCGCACGAACAGCGCGAAGTAGCCGTCGGGCAACCCGCTGAGGGTGCCGACGTTCACGCGGTAGCGCACGGGTCCGACGCCCCTGGCCGGGCCCCGCGACGAGCCCCTCGAGCAGTGCGCCGCGGCGTTACGTGCTTCGCCGAGCGCGGCCTGCGCCCAGCCCGGCTGATAGAGCACCGCCTCGTTCGACACCGCCGGGGAGTGCGGACGCGTGTACGAGAGCTGGAGTCGCTGCAGCCGCTGGGACTCGCTCGAGAACCGGAACCCGCAGATGTCGAGCGTGACCGACTGGAGGCTGCGCTCACCGCGCGAGCGGTGAACGACATAGCCGCGCCCGACCTGCGCGGCGCCGAGCACCAGCCTGTCCACGCTGCTGCCGGCCGGCGGCGCGGGCCGCGGCGGCGACCCCGCCAGCGCCGCTGGGCACAGGATCGCCACGACTCCGGCTGCACCACAGAGCCACAGCCTCATCTACTGACGGTAATCCAATCTCGACGGCTACACCAGCGTCCGTCAGCCCACGATCTCCATGCGGGCGACCAGCCCGTCCGTGAACGAGTACACGTGCTGGAGGCTCGTGTCCGACAGCTCGTTGCCGTCGACATCACGGACGACCTGATGCACGTGCACGGCGACCCGCCCGTCCTCGAGCCGCTCGAAGCGCTCGGGCTCGACGCGCGCATCGATCAGCCCGAACTGGCGCGTCCAGTAGGCGCGCACCTCTTCGTGCCCGTGTTCGCGACCGCCCTCCATGCCGTTGGGCCAGTCGACCTCGGGATGCATGAGCAGCAGTGCGCGGTCGATGTCGCGCGCGTTGAAGGCGTCGTAGGCGCCGCGCAGCAGCTCCTCGCGCTCGTCGGGCACGCGTCAGCGCCCGTTGAAGCCTGTGGGCGTCCGCGCGATCTCGTGGGTCTCGATCACGCGGTCCGCCAGCCCATACTCGACAGCCTGCTCGGCGGTGAAGAAGCGGTCGCGCTCCATGTCCTCGTGCACGCGCTCGAGGTCCTGGCCGGTGTGCAGGGCGTAGATCTCGTCGACGCGGCGGCGCAGGTTGAGCACCTCCTGCGCGTGGATCTGGATGTCCGAAGACTGCCCCTCGAAGCCGCCCGACGGCTGGTGGATCAGCACGCGCGCGTTCGGCAGCACCATGCGCTTGCCCGGCGCCCCGCCGGCGAGCAGCAGCGACCCCATCGACATCGCCATGCCGAAGCAGATCGTCTGCACATCGGGCTTGACGTACTGCATCGTGTCGTAGATCGCGAGCCCCGAGTAGATGACTCCGCCCGGGGAGTTGATGTACATCGATATGTCCTTGTCCGGGTCCTCCGCCTGAAGGTGGAGGAGCTGGGCGACGGCGAGATTGGCGATCTGGTCGTCCACCGGGGAGCCGATGAACACGATCCGCTCGTTGAGCAGGCGGGAGTAGATGTCGAACGAGCGCTCGCCGCGCGAAGTCTGCTCGATGACCATGGGGACGAGGGGCATGGTGGTCTCCTATTCGGGATCTACTGCAACCTTGAAGTTGCACATCGTGCTGGTACCATAGCGCAACCAGTCAGTTGCACATCGAAGGAGAAGACATGGAACTCGGAAAGGCAGGGACAGAGACCGTAGTGATCCACTCCGTAGAGCGCGAGCTGGTTCTCCCCTGCGAGCCCGACGGGGCCTGGGAGGCGGTGGCCGATCCCGAGCGCCTCGGCGACTGGCTCGGCGGCACCGTGGAGATGGATCCGGTCCCGGGCGGCGAGTTTCGCATCAACTTCGAGGACGGCAGCGAGCGCGTCGGCTTCGTGGAGGAGCTCGACGCCGACGAGCACCGCTTCGCCTTCTGGTGGCGCGCTCCCGAGGACGAGCTGGCCACGCGCGTCGAGATTTCGCTCCAGGAGACGGACGAGGGCACGCTCGTGCGCGTCGTGGAGACGAGCCCGCTGGCCACGCTCGACCTGATCGGCATCCCGCTCCCCGGCTTCGGCGCCAACGGCTCCCTGCCGACCGGTCGCGCCCTGGCGCTGGCGTGAGCGGAGAGCCCGTTTTCGCGGCGCTGTCCGATCCCACCCGCCGGGCGCTGCTCACCCAGCTCGCCGACCGCGGCCCGGCCACGGCCACCCAGCTGGCCGCCGGGCTGCCGATCACCCGCCAGGCGGTGGTCAAGCACCTCGAGGCGCTGCGCGAGGCCGAGCTCGTCACGAGCGCGCGCACCGGCCGCGAGGTGCGCTACACGGTCACGCCCGAGCCCCTGGCCGACGCCGTCGGCTGGATCGCGGACGTGGGCGCGCAGTGGGACTCGCGCCTCGCGGCGCTGCAGGCACAGTTCTCCCCGTCGCGCACGAGCTGATGGCCACCGGCTTCGACCCGCACGTCGCCGCCACCTCGATCGAGAAGCTGCACGACGGCGCGCGCGAGCGCATGCGCGACGAGCTCGCGGTGGAGGAGCCGCTCGAGATCCGCGTCGACGGCGAGGCGCTCGCGGTGACGATGCGCACGCCCGGCGAGGACGAGGAGCTGGCCGCGGGTTTTCTCGCCGGCGAGGGCTTGATCGGCGGTCACGAGGACATCGTCAGCATCGGGCCCACCGAGGACTTCGCGGGCAACACCGTGGACGTCCGCACCCGCGCCGGCCTGCGGCGCGACCCGCGCGACGAGCGCAGCTTCTACCTCACCTCGTCGTGCGGGGTGTGTGGGAAGGGCGCGCTCGAGTTCGTCCGTCAGGAAGCGCCGTTTGTCGCGGACCGGCCGCCCGTCACCGCAGAGCTCGTGCTGGGCGCGCCGTCCGCAGTCCGCAGTCGGCAGTCCGCCTTCGATCGAACCGGTGGGCTTCACGCCACTGGACTGTTCGAGGCGTCCGGTGAGTTGCTGGTGGTGCGCGAGGACGTTGGCCGGCACAACGCGATGGACAAGGCGATCGGGTCGCTGCTCCTCGCGGGGCGCTTTCCGCTCGGCGGCGTGTTCGCCGCGCTGAGCGGCCGCGCGTCGTTCGAGCTCGTACAGAAGGCGAGCCTGGCGAGCCTGATCGGGGTCGTCGCGGTGGGTCCGCCGTCCACGCTGGCGGTCGATCTCGCGCGCGAGCGCGGCATGCTCTTGTGCGGCTTCGTGAGGGGTGGCTCCCTCAATGTCTACGCAGGTTCCGAACTGCTTTGCGACTGATCACGTAGTCCCGTCGGCGAGGGTCGTATGCTGGGCTTGATGAGCGACATCTCATCTGGTGACGTGCTCGACGCCCTCTATCGCCGCGGCGAGGAGGCCGGCCGTCTCGAGCTGTCCGATATCGCGTCCGCGGTGGAGGAGCTGGACCTCGAGCCGGGCGCCCTCGAGGCGATCTACGCGGAGGCCGAGCGGCGCGGAATCGAGGTCGAGGACGACTGCTCGAACCCCGGCGAGACCAAGTCGAGCTACACGGTCGACGAGGTGGCCGACGCGACCAGCGACTCGCTGCAGCTCTTCCTGCGCGACATCGCCCAGCGCCCGCTGCTCACCGCCACCGAGGAGGTCGAGCTCGCCAAGCGCATCGAGCGCGGCGACCAGGCCGCGAAGAACCGCATGATCGAGTCGAACCTACGGCTCGTGGTGGCCAACGCCAAGCGCTACCGCGGCCTCGGCCTGCCTTTCCTCGACCTGATCCAGGAGGGCATCCTCGGCCTGATCCGCGCGGTCGAGAAGTTCGACTACCGGCGCGGCTTCAAGTTCTCCACGTATGCGACGTGGTGGATCCGGCAGGCGATGCAGCGCGGGCTCCAGCACCACAGCCGCACGATCCGCATCCCCGTCCACATCGGCCAGGAGCTGACCAAGGTGCGCGCGGTCGAGCGCAAGCTCGGCAGCGAGTTGGGGCGCGAGCCGACCGCCGAGGAGGTGGCCACCCAGCTCGGCATGGACGTACACCAGTTGGAGGAGCTGCGGTCGGCCGAGCGCGTCCCTGTCAGCTTGGAGACGCCCGTCGGCTCCGAGGGCGACGCCGAGCTCGGTTCGCTGATCCCGTTCGAGGGGCCGACACCGCTCGAAGAGGTTGCAGTGGAGCTCGAGGAGGAGTCGATCCGCCGCGCGCTCAAGCGCCTCGACCCGAACGCGCGGCGCGTGATCGAGCTGCGCTTCGGCATCGGGGGCGGCGAACCGCTCGCCCTGCGCGAGGTCGCGAAGTTGATCGGCCTTTCGCCGGAGGGCGTGCGCAAGCTCGAGCGGAGGGCCCTTCGGAGGCTCGCCGAGGAGCGCGAATTGCAGGCTCTGGCGGCCTGAGAAGTCCTAAACACGGGCGTACCCCAAAAAAGGCACTAAAAAGAGGCCCGATTGGGTGGGTTGCCACGTTTAGGAGCAGCGGTCAGTGGCGAGACTACTGGTGAGACGCCCGGGCCTTCCCGGGGGCAGGGAGAGAGGTCGCCAGGAGGTTTCATGGCTAGTGCTGCTGCATCAAAGCGCGCAAGCGTTCCATCTGCCGAGGCTTATTGCCCTCACTGCTTCCTGCTTGTCGAGGAAAGCGTGGAGGGGGATTGGCCTGCGGTACCCACGCGCTGCCCGCACTGCCGCCTCATGATCGGGGTGGGCCGGGCACGCGCCACAGCTGACGCAAATCCGGGCGCTCGCGGCACCGCCGCCGGGGTGTTCGCCCACCAGGCCAAGCGCCGCGATGACTCTGACGTGACACCCGACGAAGTGCGCGAGGGGATCCGCCAGGTGGCGGAGCTACTGGGCTCGCGTCCCGAGCGCCTGCTGATGGTCGATTATCAGCAGCGCGCCTCGCAGGACAACGACCTGCCGGAGCTGAGCGACGTGTTCGCCGCCTTCGGGAGCTGGAAGCGCGCGCGCAGGGAAGCGGCGACCGGCTGATGACAGTCGCTCCGCTGGCGGCAGGGGACCTGCTCTACGGGTCCGCTTCCGACGGCGACCTCCTGCGTGCCTACCACGAGGACGGCGACGTCCGCGCCCGCCAGGCGCTGATCGAGCGCCACCTCGGTTTCGTGCGTCGCCTCGCCCAGCGCTACTCGCATCGCGGCGAGACGCTGGACGACCTCACGCAGGTCGGCTGCGTCGGCCTGATCAAGGCGATCGACCGCTTCGACGGCGAGTACAAGGTCGCGCTCGCCACCTATGCGGCACCCAACGTGCTCGGCGAGATCAAGCGCCACTTCCGCGACAAGGGCTGGTCCGTGCGCGTGCCGCGCGACGTACAGGAGCTCAATGTCAAGCTCGGCCGCGTCGTAGATGAGCTCACCGGCAAGTTCGGCCGCTCGCCCAGCGTCGACGAGCTGGCGCAGGCCACCCAGTCGTCCACCGAGCAGGTGGTCGAGGCACTCGACTCCTCGCGCGCGTACAACACGGTGTCATTGTCAGCGCCCGGCCCCGACGACGGCGAGGACGACACGGGCGACCCGCTCGAGCAGCTCGGAGACGAGGACCACGGCTACGAGCTGGCCGAGGAGCGCCAGCTCCTGCGCGAAGGCTTCAAGGACCTCGACGAGCGCGAGCGCAAGATCCTGCACATGCGCTTCTTCCTCGGGTTCACCCAGTCGGACATCGCCGAACGCATCGGCATCTCGCAGATGCACGTCTCGCGCCTGATCAGGCAGTCGATCGACGAGGTGCGTGACCGGCTCGACTCCGGCGAGGCGGACCCGGCGCCGGCGAGTGAGCAGGGGGACTGCCGCTCGGGCCGGCGGCGCCGATTGGCCGGGCTCACGCGCAAGGGCCTCACGGGCCGCTCGCCGTCGCGTGCCGGCTCCCTCTGAGCGCGAGCGTCAACGGGCTCCATTAGGATCCCGCGCCGGATGACCGTCTGGATCTTCCTCATCCCGTGGATCCTGGTGGGGGTCGGCGTTGTGTTCGTCGCCTTCTCCGGCGGGCCCGGCCGCGCCCGCGACGCGTATCTCACGCGCGGGAACCGCGCTTTTCAGATCACGATCCTCGTGATCTACCTGGGGCTCGGCATCGCGGTGCCGGCGATCATCCTCAACGCACGCAGCGACGCGCAGGGCGCCACCTCGCAGCTCCAGACAAAGCGCGCTTCTGTCACGGTCTCGGAGGGCAAGACGCTCTTCCGTTCCACCTGCGCGAGTTGCCACACGCTTGCGGCGGTCAACGCGCGCGGCGTAACCGGCCCGGACCTCGACCGCATCGGCCTGAACACGAGCAGCCTGCCGGCCGCCATCAAGCGCGTCGAGAACGCCATCCGGATCGGCGGCACCGGCCAGAACCGGATGCCGAGTGGCTTGCTGCAGGGGCAGAACGCCGCGGACGTCGCCACGTTTGTGGCCACTGTGGCGGGACGCTAGACGACCGTTCGCAGTAGGCAGTAGGCAGGGCCTGGGCACTGACCTGCGGACTGTGGACTATGGACTGTGGACCGTGGACTGACCCCGCACTTTGGTCCATTTCTCCTACGAGACCCGGTTACATCCGTCCAGCCGCGCTGGTACCGTGCCGCCCGTTGGCTCGTCAGGCCCCACTGCGAGACGAGTATGCGCGTGCCCGGGAGGAGCGCGACGCTGACGTCTACCCATTCCCGCGCTACAGCGAGCGACGGACGATCCAGATCAAGGGTCAGACCGTCCCGCCCCCGCGGCGCAGGCGCCCGCCTGCCGCAACGAGAATGTCGTCCCGGCCGGACCGGCTTGCGCTTTGGGCCGTGCTCCTCGGCGTAGTGATGATCGCGATCGCCGCGGCCACGGCACACGGGGAGACGCCGCACCAGCACGCGCCTCCCGCCGCCCATGTGGCGCACGTTCGCTGAGCGTGATCGAATGAACAAGTGCGCGGCTCTGTCGCACTCCTGACGCTCGCTTGCCTGGCCGCGATCGGGTCGGCCACGGCGGATGCCGCCGCGCCCGTGCCGAAGTATGAGCTCCCGGGCCACTGGAGCTTCCACGGCGACAAATACAGCTTCTCGACAACGCACGGGGTGGTGTCGGGCGTATCGCTGACGAGCGTGCGGATCGGACGTTGCGTGGTGCCCAAGGGCAGCGTGGTGTTCAGGGGCTACCGCTTCTCCGCGAGCCACGGAGGCCTCGACTACTGGAAGGGGCAGCTCGCGCTCGTGGCTCGCAAGCACTGCCGCCGGCGGCTGGTCAGCTCGACGATCACGGTGGAGAGCGACCTGCGCTTCACCGAGTCGTCGAAGCTGCCGGGCGGGCACCGGCCGCCGCCCAGCACGTTCAGCCGCATCCGCCCCCCACTCAGCTCCCACGACCCCGTGATCGGCACCTGGCTGCGCAACGGCGCCGGGGTGGTCGTCAAGCGTGAGGGGCGTCTGTACGTGGGCCGCGCGCGCGAGGCGTTCGGGATCGCAAACGGCTGCCGCGTGCCCGCCGGAGCGGTCGTCTGGCGCATGCGCCCGCTCGCCCCGGGCCGCTACAGCGGCACGATCCAGACCTTCCTTGGCCCGCCTGGCTGCGCGGCGGACGGCCTCGATCCGACGAGCTGGCAATTCGGCTCGAGCCGCTCCGAGCTGGTGCGCGAGTCCACGCAGGGTCAGGCGTTTCCATACACGCGCGCCTGACCCGGAAGTCGCACCGCTTACCGCACACGCGGTAATTGCAACGAACCTGGCGTAAGAACGCTAAGGATCAGTAAGAAAAGCCCGCACATAAGCCACAACTGGTGTTTGTTGCCACTAGCGAGAGGTACCACTGTCGTAGGGGCACCGGGTGACTTCGGTGGCACGGCTCGATAGGCAGGGGAAGCCTATACTTACCGCACGTAAGCAACGTGCAGAAAGTGAAGCAGGCGATGAAGACCAAGGAGAGCAGGTTCCAGGTTCACGACGAACTGACGGCGCCGGAGCGCAGCCTTCCGGTGCTCACTGGGGCGCTTGCGAGCGGTGGGCAGCTATCGAACTTCCTGGGCGTACTGGCCGGTTCGCCCGCGGCGCTGCGCGGTTACGCGCGCTTTCGCTCGGAGCTCCGCCACGGCGCGCTCGACTGGGCCACGCAGCAGCGCATCGCGCTTGCGGTCGCCGAATTCCAAGGGAGTGACTATTCGGCCCCGGCTCTTCACCGCAGCGCCCGCGACGCCGGGCTCGGCCTCGACGAGATCGCCCTCGCGCGCGAGTTCGACTCGCACGACGAGCGCGAGGCCACGCTGCTTCGCTTCCTGAGGGCCCTGCTCGAGTCCGAGGGCGCCCCTCCGGCGCACCTGCTCGAGGAGGCGCGCGAGGCCGGCTGGACCGACGAGCAGGTGCTCGAGGCGGTGGCTCACGTCGCGCTCGCGACCTTCACGAACCTCGTTACCAGAGCGGGAGATCTCCCGCGAGATGGCTCCGTCGAGGGCGCCCGTCTCTCGCAAGCCGCCTGACCTTCTAGGATTTGGCCATGGCCGCCAGCGCGGCAACTGAGGCTCAGCAGGTTCCGGGGGTCGAGGAGCAAGGGGTAACGGGGCGCAGCGAGTGCTGCGCGCTCTACCACCGAGCCGTCGAACTCGTCGGCAAACGCTGGACGGGCGCGATCCTGATCGTCCTGATGGAGGGGCCGCTGCGCTTCTCCGAGATCAGGCAGCTCGTGCCCGACCTCTCGGACCGGCTTCTGTCCGAGCGCCTGAAGGAGCTCGAGTCCGAGGAGATCGTCGACCGCAAGGTGCTCGATGGGTCTCCCGTGCGCGTCGAGTACGGCCTTACCGGGAAGGGCCAGGCGCTCCAGCCGGCGGTGCGCGCGCTGAAGATCTGGGCAAACGCCTGGCTCTAGCCGTTCTGCCCAGCTGTTCTGACGCCTAACGGTTAGCCTACGCGCTTCGATTCGTCCCGCCGACCTCTCGAAGGAGACCGATGGCCGACCAGCCACAGACCGCCGACGACGTCAAGGCGCTCGTCGCAGAGCGTGACATCCGCTTCGTCCGCTTCTGGTTCACCGACATCCTTGGACAGCTCAAAAGCTTCTCGATCAACGCGGAGGAGCTGGACGACGCGTTCGAGGGCGGCATGGGATTCGACGGCTCGTCGATCACCGGCTTCAACGCAATCGAGGAGTCCGACATGATCGCCATGCCGGATGCCTCCACCTTCGCGGTGCTGCCCTGGCGGCCCGAGGACAAGGGCGTGGGACGCATCTTCTGCGACATCGTCACTCCGAGCCGCGAGCCCTACGAGGGCGACCCGCGCTACGTGCTCCGGCGGGCACTCGAGCGCGCCGAGTCGATGGGCTTCGACGCCTTCAACGTGGGACCCGAGCTCGAGTACTTCTACTTCCGCAACGCGCGGCCGGCCGACGGCCAGCCGGAGATCCTCGACGAGGGCGGCTACTTCGATCTGACCACACTCGACGCAGGCTCGGACGTGCGCCGCGAGACGGTGCTGGCGCTCGAGCAGCTCGGCATCCACGTCGAGTACACCCACCACGAGGTCGGCCCGTCGCAGCACGAGATCGACATGCGCTACGCGCCGGCACTGAAGATGGCGGACGACTGCATGACCTACCGCATCACGGTCAAGGAGTACGCCATGAAGTACGGCTGGCATGCGACGTTCATGCCCAAGCCGCTGTTCGGTGAGAACGGCTCCGGGATGCACACGCACCAGTCGCTCTTCAACGAGGGCCGCAACGCCTTCTACGACGCCGACGACCAGTACTTCCTGTCGCCAGTGGGCAAGGCGTTCATCGCCGGCCAGCTCAAGCACGCGCGCGAGATCTCGTCGATCTTCGCCCAGTGGGTGAACTCGTACAAGCGGCTCGTGCCCGGCTACGAGGCGCCGGTCTACTGCGCCTGGTCGCGCCGCAACCGCTCCGCGCTCGTGCGGGTGCCGCTGTACCACCCCGGCAAGGAGCAGGCCACGCGCATGGAGCTGCGCTGTCCGGACCCGGCCTGCAATCCGTACCTGACCTTCGCGACGCTGCTGATGGCCGGGCTCGAGGGGATCGAGAAGGGCTACGAGCTGCCCGAGCCGATGGAGAAGAACCTCTACCACCTGTCGCCCGACGAGCGGAAGCGGCTCGGCATCGAGCAGCTGCCGGAGACGCTCGGCGAGGCGATCGAGCTGACCTCTGAGTCCGAGCTGGTGCTGCGGACCCTCGGCGAGCACATGTTCAACCGCTACATCGAGATCAAGCGGCAGGAGTGGGAGGACTACCGGATCCAGGTCTCCCAGTGGGAGCTGGACCGGTACATGTCGATCCTGTAGCGCGCCGTCTCAGCCGTCGTCGGCGAGGGGCTCGCCCTCCACGACCCACAGCGGTCCGTCGCCGGTTTCGACTCGCTCGCCGCCGCGAGCGTCGTCGAGCTGGGTCCGCAGCAGGCGCACGCGGCCGCCCTTGAGGGTGGTGAGCGGGCCGCGGGTTCCGTTCGTGGGCGTCGCCAGCTTCCAGGCGCGCGTCTGGTCGTGGATCGCCCGGGCGGGCTGGGACCAGTCGACCTCGATGTACTCCGGCTCGAACGGCGCGGCGTAGGAGGCCAGCGACTCGTCCTGCGGATCGCCGGGGTCGCCCGCCTCGACGCGCGTGAGCGCCCGCGGCACGAGCTCGGCGACCAGCGCCTGTAGCTTCGCGATGCCCTCGTCGGCCAGGTCCTCGTCGTCGCCGAGCGGCACCGAGCCCTGCGCGTAGATCGCTCCGGCGTCATAGTCGCTCGTCATGCGGTGGAGCGTGAAGCCGATCTCGCCGTCGCCGTTGCGGAGCGCCCAGCCGAACGGGTTCGGTCCGCGGTAGCGCGGCAGCAGCGCCGGGTGCGCGTTCATCACGCCGAGGCGCGGCACCGCGAGCGCCTCGTCCGGGACCTTGATCGGGAACGAGGCGCAGCACACGAGGTCGGGCTCGTAGGCGCGGAACAGCCCCGCCATGTGACGGTTCGAGCGGACGAGGACGAGGTCCGCGTCGGGCGCGGCTCCGTGCAGCGCGAACGGATAGCCGGGCCCGTAGCGGCCCTCCGGCCCGCGGTAGGCGAACAGCGCGGGCACGTCGTGGCCGAGCCCTGTGAGCACCCGGTGGTAGCCCAAGGCGGCCGGCGGGGCCGAGGCGATGAGCACGATGCGCACCCGCCGATCCTCTCAGGCGCGCACTTGCCTGGCTATGCCCCGACCGCCTTGACCGCCGGGTAGCGATCGGATAGGCCTCTCACTTCCCCCAAAGGAGAGGTTCATGTACACCGTGGTTCGCAGGTATTCGGGCAACACCGAGCTGGTCGACGCGCTCGTGCAGAACGGCGACGAGGTGAAGAACCTCATCAGCGGCGTTGCCGGCTTCAGGGCGTACTACCTGGTGCGCAACTCCGACGGCAACGCGCTCACGATCAGCGTGTTCGACGATCAGAGCGGGGCGGAGGAGTCGAGCCGCACCGCGGCCGAGTGGCTGCGCGAGAACCTCTCGGACATGGAGCTGTCGCCGCCCGAGATCCTCGGCGGCGAGACCGTGCTCGACTTCTAGGCGCAGACGGGGCGCCGATCGCCTCCGCGAGCCGCTCCACGGTCGGCTCGAGTGCGCCCCAGTCGCGCGGACGGCGCCCTGGCGCATACCCACTCGCCGTAAGCGGGCTGACCGTGCGTGACAGGCTGAATTTCGGACTATGCGGGGCCCTCGAACTCCGCGCGCCAGCGCTGCGCGCCCGGCACGTCCGGGTGCGGCGTGAGCTCGATGCCGACGGTCTCCAGGCGGCCGCCGGCGAACGCCTCTAGCTCCGCGCGCGTGAGCGGCCACGGCGGTCCCGCCTCGGGATCGTCGTCCGGGCCGAGCGCCGCTGAGATCACGAGCAATGTGCCGCCCGGCGCCACCAGGCCGGTGACGTTCGCCGTCGCCTGCTCGCGCACCGAGCGCGGCATCGACTGCACGGTGATGTTCTCCACCACGAGGTCGAACGCGTGGCGCCACTCGGCCGGCGGGTCGAGCAGGTTGGCCACGCGGTAGTCCACCCGCGAGTCCGGATAGCGCTCGCGCGCCGCTCGCAATGCGGTGGGGGCGACGTCGAAGGCGAGCGTGTCGAAGCCGAGTCCGGAGACGAACTCGGCGTCGTCGCCGACGCCCGCGCCCACGACGACCGCACGGCGGCCGGCGCCGTCGGGCCGCCGCTGCTCCGCCCACTCGACGAGCAGCCGGTGCGGCGCGCCGCGGTCCCAGGGCACCACCGCCTCGCCACCCTGGGCCGCCTGGTAGAGGCGCTCGAACCAGGCGGTCGGATCGTTCGCGGCCAGCGACTCGGCCGCCACCTCGTTCGGATCCATACGGTTCATCAGATGGCGAGCTTACGCATTGGGATCCAGTTGCCCGAGGTCGAGCGCGAGGTGCGTTGGCCCGAGTACCGCGCGCTGGCCCGCACCGCGGAGGAGAGCGGCTTCGACTCGATCTGGGTCGGCGACCACCTGCTCTACCGTGACGACGGCCGCGACGAGCGCGGTCCCTGGGAGGCGTGGACGCTGCTCGCCGCGCTCGCGGCGGCGACCGAGCGGGTCACGCTCGGCCCGCTCGTGGCGTGTGCCGGCTTCCACCCGCCGGGGCTGATCGCGAAGATGGCCGCCACCGTCGACGAGGTGAGCGGCGGGCGCTTCGTGCTCGGCGTCGGCGCGGGCTGGAACGAGCGGGAGTACCGCGCGTTCGGCATCCCGTTCGACCACCGCGTTGCGCGCTTCGAGGAGTCCTTCGCGATCGTGCGCGGACTGCTGGCGGGCGAGCGAGTGACCTGCGCCGGGCGCTACTGGCAGGCCGACGACGCGCTGCTGCTCCCGCCTCCGGCGCGGCGCCCGCCGTTGATGATCGGGAGCAACGGGCCGCGCATGCTCTCGATCGCGCTGCCTCACGTGGACGCTTGGAACACGTGGTACGAGGACTTCGGCAACAGCGCCGAAGGCTTCGCCGCCCTCAACGCGCGCGTGGACGCGGCCGCGCGCGACGCCGGCCGCGACCCGGCGGAGATCGAGCGCAGCGCCTGCGCGTTCGTGTTGCTTGACCGCTCCGCCGGTGAGCGGCGCATCACGCCCGAGGCGCCGCCGCTGGAGGGCTCGCCGGAGGCGATCGCGGCCCGGCTGCGGGAGCTGCACGACGCCGGAGCCGACGAGGCGATCCTCGTGGTCAGCCCCATCGACGAGCGCTCCATCAGGGAGCTTGCGGAGGTGGTGGCGCTCGCCTAGCCGAACTCGGAGTACGCGGGCGCGCCGGCGGCAGCCTCTTTTGCGGCCTTCTTCTCCGGCTGGATCACGACCAGCACGACCACGAGCGCGGCCAGGCACAGCGCCGCGCCGATCAGGAAGGCGATGTGGTAGCCGCCGGTGAGCGCTGAGAGCGTTGACTTGCCCGCGGCCTCGAGGTGGTTCGTGCGCGTGGACGAGACCGTGGCCAGGACCGCCAGCCCGAGCGCGCCGCCGACCTGTGCCGAGGTGTTGACGAGGCCGGAGGCGAGCCCGGCGTCCTGCGGCGTGGCGCCGGACATCGCGAGCGTCATCAGCGCCGGGAACGAGACGCCGATGCCGAGGGCCATGATGATCATCGTCGGGAAGACGTCGCGCCAGTAGTTGCCGTCGACCGGCACGCGCGCGAAGAGGGCTAGGCCGGCGGCGATCAGCAGCAGCCCCGGGATCAGCGCGGTGCGCGCCCCGAAGCGCGTGATGATCGGCTCGGAGAAGCGCAGCGACAGCGTGCCCATCACGAGCGTGGCAGGCAGGAAGGCGAAGCCGATCTGCAGAGCGTCGTAGCCGAGCACGCGCTGCATGTAGAGCGCGCCGAGGAAGAACAAGCCGAACATGCCGGCAACGAGCAGCGCCTGCACAGCGTTGGCGCCGGACACGTTGCGCGAGCGGAAGATCCGGAGCGGGATCAGCGGGTTGCGGGCGGTGGCCTCCCGCGCGATGAACGCCACGAGCAGCGCGAGCGACAGCGCGCCGAAGAGCAGCGTCGTCGTGGCGCCCCAGCCGTCCTCGGCGGCGGGCTTGACGATGGTGTAGACGCCCACCATCAGCGAGGTCGTGATCAGCACGGCGCCCGGGATGTCGGCACCGTTGTCGAGCCCGAGTCCCTCGTCGCGGGCGATCAGGCGGGAAGCTAGGAAGCCGGTGGCGATGCCGATCGGCACGTTGATGAAGAAGATCCAGTGCCAGTTGATCGCCTGCGTGAGGATGCCTCCCAAGAGCAGTCCGACCGAGCCGCCAGCGGACGCGACGAAGCCGTACACGCCGATCGCCTTGGCCTGCTCGCGCGGTTGCGGGAACATCGTCACGATCATTCCGAGCACGACCGCGGAGGTCATCGCGCCGGCCACGCCCTGCACGAAGCGCGCGACCACGAGCACGCCCTCGCTGTCGGCGAAGCCGCAGAAGGCCGACGACGCCGTGAACAGCGTGAGGCCGTACATGAAGATGCGCTTGCGCCCGAAGATGTCGCCGAAGCGCCCGGCCAGGAGCAGCAGCCCGCCGAACGCGATCAGGTAGGCGTTGACCACCCAGGCGAGGCCGGCCTGCGAGAAGCCGAGGTCGTTCTGAATCGAGGGCAGCGCGACGTTCACGACGGTGACGTCGAGCACGATCATCAGCACTCCCGCGCAGAGGACGTAGAGGGAGATCCAGCGGGTGCGGTCGGTCATCTTCATCTCCTCGCTTTCGCTCATCGGAGATTGAGACCGAGCGGGCGTGTTGAACTCATCGGTCGGCACAGAGAGTGAACAGTAGGGACCAGTGCGGCCGCGCCACGTACGGATAACCCGCCGTCCGCGCGTGAAGGGTCCCTCAGGTGGGGGGTTTTGGGCGTTGGCGCGGCGGTGGCGAGCCTACACTGCGGCACATGTGGAGAGCGCTCGGGGTCATGTCGTGCCGGTCGTGAAACTGCGCGGCCCACTGAGCGAGCTCGCCGGCGGCGAGGGCGAGTACTCGATCGACGGCTCCACAGTGGTCGACGTTCTGCGCGAGCTCGAGCGCTCGCGCCCGGCGCTCGGCGGCTGGATCCTCGACGAGCGCGGCAAGGTCCGCCGCCACATCAATGTGTTCGTCAACGGCGAGCAGGAGAAGGAGGAGGCGGCGGTCTCGAACGGCGACCGGATCGACGTGCTCCCCGCGATCTCAGGAGGGTGACGGAGCCGATGACGGAGCTTCTCGTTGGGACCAAGAAGGGGCTGTTCGTGCTCGAGGGCGACCCGGGCGGCGAGTTCGAGGTGAAGACGCGCGCGTTCGCGGGCCAGCCGGTCGAGTACGCGATGCGCGACCCGCGTAGTGGGCGGCTGCTGGCCACGGTCACCTCACCGTTCTACGGCCCGAAGATCTTCTACACGGAGGATCCGTCCGGCGAGTGGGAGCAGGCAGACGGGCTCGCGCTGCCCGAGGGCGGTGACGAGGCGCTCGAACGGATCTGGACGATCGTCCCCGGCGAGGACGAGCAGACCGTGTACGCCGGCGGCGACCCGGGCGTGCTGTTCGAAAGCCACGACGGCGGCCTTAGCTGGGAGCTCAACCGGACCCTGTTCGAGCATCCGACGCGCCCGGAGTGGCAGCCGGGTGGCGGCGGGCTGTGCCTGCATTCGATCGTGCCGTGGCCGGGCGACCCGCAGCGGCTCGCGCTCGGCCTCTCGGCGGTGGGCATCTGGCTCACCGAGGACGGCGGCGAGAGCTGGCACCACGGCAACGGGGGGATCCGGCCGGACTACCTCCCTGAGGACGCGCCCGAGGACACGTTCCAGCTCTGCATCCACAACCTGCACCGCGCGCCGCAGCGCCCGGAGCGCCTGTTCATGCAGTTCCACGGTGGCGTCTACCGCTCCGACGACGCGGGCGAGACGTGGACCGATATCGGCGAGGGCCTGCCGTCGGACTTCGGCTTCCCGCTCGTGGTCGATCCGGGCGATCCCGACAGCGCTTACGTGATTCCGCTCGTGGCAGACATGGATCGCGTGACGCCCGACGGGCGCGTGCGCGTGTATGAGACACGCGATGCCGGCGAGACCTGGACGCCGCGCGGTGACGGCTTGCCCGGGCCGAACGCGTACCTCACGGTGCTGCGCCAGGCGTTTGGCCGCTCGGGGGAGGGCGACGGTCTCGAGCTCTACTTCGGCGCCACCTCGGGCGACGTGTTTGGATCGGGCGACGCCGGCGCGAGCTGGTTCAGCGCGGCCGCCCACCTGCCGCCGGTCTATTCGGTCAGAACGTCCGCCTGAGCGGGCGGTTGCGCAGCTTCCGGAAGGCGCAGCTGGGCAACTCGACCGTGCGGTTGCGGCCCACCGCCGTGGATGAGAGTGTTGCGCCGCAACCGTCCCCCGCTGGCCAACGGGCTCGCACCTCGCTCGGCGAGCGACTGCATCCAAGGAGGCCCAATGGAAACGCATGGTTCCGAGAGCTACTTCGTCATCGGGGAGGGCCTGCTCGACGAGGCGGTCGGCGGCCGCAACGGGCACGTGCCGGAGGCGCACGCCCGCACGGCCGTGGCGGCGACGGTGGTGCCGCCGTTCCGCTTCTCGCGCCTCGGGCCGAAGGGCACTGGCAAGCAGCTCGGCGATCCCAACCGCAAGAAGATCGGCAACGCGATGGCCGTCGGGGGTGGCGGTGCGGGCCCGATCCCATCCGGCTTCACCTATCTCGGTCAGTTCCTCGACCACGATCTGACGTTCGACAAGACCACGGTGATGTTCGGCGCGAACATCTCGCCGACCCAGATGCTCGAGGGCCGCTCGCCCAGCCTCGACCTCGACTCGCTCTATGGCGCGGGGCCGTCCGACCCGGAGTCGGCCAAGTTCTACGCGCCCGACGGCGTGCACCTGAAGACCGGCAAGGCGCAGGCGGGCGGCGGCGTACCTGCGCCGGCGGGCTCCGACCTGCCGCGCGGCGCCGGTTCGAGCGTCGCCGCCAAGCGCCGAGCGATCATCCCCGACAAGCGCAACGACGAGAACCTCGCGGTCGCCCAGACCCACTGCGCGATGATCCGCTTCCACAACAAGGTGGTGGACAGCCTGCCGTCCGCGATGCCCGCCGCGTCCAAGTTCGCGAAGGCGCGCGAGCTCGTCACGAAGCACTACCAGTGGATGATCAAGACGGACTTCCTGCCCCGTGTCTGCGCGCACGGGGTGGTGAACGACGTCTTCAACAACGGGCGCAAGATCTTCGAGGTGAGCGTCTCGCCGACGGCGGTGCCCACGATGCCGATCGAGTTCTCGGTGGCCTGCTACCGGCTCGGCCACTCGATGATCCGGCCCGCTTACAACTGGAACAAGATCTTCGACTTCGGCGGCGGCACGCTGGACCTGCTGTTCACCTTCACCGGGCTGAGCGGCGATCTCGGCGGCAGCCCGCGGCTGCCGAGCATCTGGATCGCCGACTTCCGCCGCCTCTACGACTTCAGCGAGATCTCAAGCCGGCCCGACCTGGTGGTCCCGGCGAATCAGTTCAACCGCGCGATGCGCATCGACACGCTGATCGCAAACCCGCTGAAGAACCTGCCGACCGGTTCATTCGGCGGCCCGGCGGTGCCGTTCAACGACCCGCATGCCAACCTCGCCTTCCGCAACCTCACGCGCGCGCGGATGGTCAGGCTCGCCACCGGCCAGCAGATGGCGACCTTCGTGAAGGGCAAGGGCGTGAACCTCACGAAGCTCACGAAGGCGCAGATCCGCGACGGCAAGAACGGCGCCAAGCTCGACCACCTCACGGCCGCGCAGCGTGACGACCTACTGAAGGACACGCCGCTCTGGTTCTACGTCCTGCGCGAGTCCGAGTTCAACGGCGGCCGGCTGAAGGGAGTGGGCGCGCGCGTGGTGGCGGAGACCTTCCAGCGCGCGATGCAGGGCAGCCACTTCTCGATCGTCCGCGACCCGGCGTTCAAGCCCAGCTTGGGCCCCGACAACTCGACCTTCCGCATGGTCGACCTGTTGATGTTCGCGTTCGACGGGAAGAAGAACCTGCTGGCGCCGGCCGGCTAGCTACAACAACGCCTCGAGCTCAGCGGGCTCGGTGACCGGCCGCTGGCAAGCGAACTGCTGGCAGACGTACGCGGCCGCGTGGCCGTTCACGGGGGTGCGGCCCTCCATCAACGGGACGCCGTCCGGGTCGCCGCCCGCGAGGACGATATGGGGGCGGAACTTCGCGCGTACGACGTGCTCGAGCTCGGCGGTGTCCGTGCCGGCAAGCGCGACCTCCTTGGTCTGCGCCAGGCGGAAGTCGAGCGCTTGGAGCAGGTGCGCGAACGCCTGCGGGTGACGCGGCGCGAGGTCGCTGAGGAGGCGCAGGACGCCCTCGGCGCGGTCGGCGTACGAGTACTCGCCGCTCAGCGCCGACAGCCGCAGCAGTCCGTAGGCCGCGCTCGAGTTGCCGCCGGGGATTGGGTTGTCCTCGAGATCCTTGCGCCGCGCGACGAGCTGCTCGTGGTCCGACGAGGTCTCGAAGAAGCCGCCGCGCTCGTCGTCGGCGAAGCGGGCGATCAGCTCGTCCGCCAGCTCGCGGGCGGCGGCGAACCAGCGCGGGTCGAAGCTCGACTCGTACAGGGTGAGCAGCGCCTCGACGAGGAAGGCGTGGTCCTCGAGGTAGGCGTTGAGGTGCGCGCGACCGTCCTTGTAGGTGCGCAGCAGCCGGCCGTTCTCGTCGCGCATGGCGCGCAGGACGAAGCCGCCGGCGGCGCGCGCCGCGTCCAGGTAGCGCGGCTCGCCCAGCACAGCGCCCGCCTCGGCCATGGCGGAGATCATCAGCGCGTTCCAGGACGTCAGGCGCTTGTCGTCGAGCCCCGGCCAGACGCGCTCAGCGCGTACGTCGTAGAGGCGCTTGCGGATCTCTCTCAGGTTGGGCGGCGGCTCGCTGCCCGACCGCACCGGGATGTTGCGGCCCTCGAAGTTGCCCTGCTCGCTCATCCCGAACCAGGCGATCGCGGCGTCGGCGTCGGCGCCCAGCACGGCGCGCACCTCATCGAGCGTCCACACATAGAACTTGCCCTCGACACCCTCCGAGTCCGCGTCGAGCGCCGAGTAGAAGCCGCCTTCCGGCGCGCGCATCTCGCGCAGCGCCCAGTCGAGCGTCTCGCGGCACACCTGCTCGAACCGTGGCTCGCCCGTGACCTGCCAGCCGTGCAGATACGCGCGCGCGAGCAGCGCGTTGTCGTAGAGCATCTTCTCGAAGTGGGGGACGATCCAGTGGGCGTCCACCGAGTAGCGCGCGAAGCCGCCGCCGATCTGGTCGTACATGCCCCCAGCCGCCATGGCGTGGAGTGTCTGCGCGGTCATCTCGCGCTCGCCGCGGTGGAGCAGGAACTCGATCGCCGACGCGGGCGGGAACTTGGGCGCGCCGCCGAAGCCGCCGTTGCGCGCGTCGAAGGTCTGCCGCAGCCGCTCCACTGCCTGGTCTAGCCCGGCCGGGTCGAGCTCCTCCTGCGACGGCTCGAGCAGTGCGCCGCCGCTCAGCCGCTGCACGATCCGTCCGGCGCCGTCCTCGATCTCGTCGCGGCGCTCGCGCCACGCCTCGTCGATCGCGGCCAGCACCTGGCGCCAGCTCGGCAGCCCGTGGCGCGGCTCGGGCGGGAAGTAGGTGCCCGCGTAGAACGGCACCTGCTCGGGCGTGAGGAAGACGTTGAGCGGCCAGCCGCCGTGCCCGGTCATCGCCTGGCAGGCCTCCATGTAGATCGCGTCGACGTCGGGGCGTTCTTCGCGGTCCACCTTGATGCAGACGAAGCGTTCGTTCATCTCCGCCGCCGTCTGCTCGTCCTCGAACGACTCGTGCTCCATCACGTGGCACCAGTGGCACGCGGAGTAGCCGATCGAGACGAGGATCGGGCGCTCCTCGGACTTCGCGCGGTCGAGCGCCTCCGGACCCCAGGCGTACCAGTCCACCGGGTTGTCCTTGTGCTGCAGCAGGTACGGCGAGGTCTCGTGGGCGAGACGGTTAGCCATCGCCTGAGAGGCTAGTCGCCTAGCCGCGCAGCGCCGCGCGTTTGATCTTGCCGCTCGCGGTCTTCGGCAGCTCGTGGGCGAACTCGACGATGCGCGGGTACTTGTAGGGGGCGGTCTCGTGCTTCACGTGGTCCTGCAGCTCGCGCGCGAGCTCGTCGCTCGGCTCGCGCCCCTCGCGCAGCACCACCACCGCGCGCACGACCGCACCGCGCTCCTCGTCCGGCGCCGCCACCGCCGCCGCCTCCGCCACGGCTGGGTGCGACACCAGCGCCGACTCCACCTCGAACGGTCCGATCCGGTAGCCGGCCGAGATGATCACGTCGTCCGAGCGGCCCTCGAACCAGAGGTAGCCGTCCTCGTCCTCGCGCACGCGGTCGCCGGTCCGCCAGACGTCGTCCGGCCCGTCGATGAAGAAGGTGGGCACGCTGCTCGGGTCGGCACACAGCTCGCCCTCGTCGATCCACAGCCTGAAGCCAGGCAGCGCTTTCCCCATCGAGCCGGGCCGCACGGGCGGCCCGATCGGCATGCCGGTGAGCGCGCCCGTCTCGGTCTGGCCGTAGCCGTCGTGGATCTCGACCCCGACGGCCTCCGCCCAGAGCCGCACGATCTCGGGGTTGAGCGGCTCGCCGGCGGCCACGGCGTGGTGGAGCGGCGGCAATGGGCGCAGCTCGGTGCGCTTCGCGATCGTGCGGTACTCGGTGGGGGCCATGCAGAGCACATTCACGCCCTCGCGTTCGACGGTGGCGAGCCGCTCTCCGGGGTCGAAGCGCGCGTCCTGGAGCAGCGCCGTCGCGCCGCGCACCCACGGCGCGATGAACACGTTGCGCGCGGACTTCGACCAGCCGCTCGCCGCGGTGCAC
>DASXNY010000035.1:0-43417 GCA_036494715.1 Thermoleophilaceae bacterium | reverse complement strand
CTCGGGTAGCTGAAGCGCGCCCAACCCGTGTGGGTGGTCGCGCTCAGCTCGGCGCGAACCTTCGAGCGGTCAAGCGTGACCGCGTAGTAGCCAGGCGACGCCTGCTCGCTCGCGTGCGAGAAGGTGGTCTTCTGCTGGGTGGCGTCGACGGTCCGCACGCGGCCGGTGGTGGGCAACGACACGACGTCGCCCATCGCCGCGCAACCCGGCCCCGACAGGTGCGTGGTGGCGAAGCCCCAGGTGCGCGGGTGCGCGTAGTTGTAGCCACCGCCGCCGGCGTCGTCGGTGTTCGGGCTGTACTGCACCATGCCGAACGGCGTGGCGGCTCCGGGGAAGACGCCGCCCGCGCCCGTGCCGGCGAGCGGGTTGACGAGCGCGGCCGGGTCGCTCGCGGGCGCCGGGTCGGAGTCCGCCAGCGGCGATTGCAGGAGCATCCCGCCCAGCGCGAGCGCAAGCAAGAACAGCAGGCAGCGAAGGCCCCTGTGGAAATCGCCGGGCGGGCGCACTGGCGCCCGACCCTACGACACGGAAATAAGCGCCTTGCTGCGCCCCCCGCGCGTCAGGCCGCGTAGCGCTGCGCGGCCTTGGCCCGCCGCTTGGCGGCCTCGATCTCGCGGTCCTTCGGCGGCGCGTTCGTCACGAGCGCGTCGAGCAGGTGCTCGGTCACGTGGGCCACCTGGTCGACGGCGCGGTCGAAGGCCTCCTCGTTCGCGCGCGACGGCTTGGTGAAACCGCTCACCTTGCGGACGTACTGGACGGCGGCGGCCCGAATCTCCTCGCTGGAGGCGGCCGGCTCGAAATTGTGAAGGGTGCGGATGTTGCGACACATGACCCTCACGGTATACGGTCGGCCTCGCCATGGCTTGCGGGACGGCGCCTGACACGAGAGGAACCCCATGAAGCTGCTGCAGGTGAACTACCGCCGTGAGCGCGGCCAGGACGACGCCGAGCAGGCCGAGCATCTGCTCGCCTCGGCGGAGCGGATCTCCGGAGTCCCCGGCCTCCAGTGGAAGATCTGGATCTACGACGACGAGAACCAGAAGGCCGGCGGCATCTATCTGTTCGACACCGAGGAGCACGCCCGCGGCTTCGGCGACAGCGTCCCCGCATCACTCGGTCGGCTTCCGGGCGTCGGCGACATCGACCGCCGCTACTTCGACGTCGACGAGAAGCTCAGCGCGATAACACGCGGTCCGGTAGAGGCCGCGCAGAAGGTCTAGACCGGCGGCGCCGACTCGACCAGCCGGAACCAGACGATCGTCATCGGCTCGTCGTCGGTGAGGCGCCAGCCCGGCTCGCCGAGCAGGACCGCCGTCTCATCTCGACAGCCGTCGTAGAAGGCGCGCTGGTCGGCGCGCCACTCGTCGAGCGTGGATGCGCCCGCGCTCTCCGCGTTGACCACGTCCGGGTCGATCTGGCCGAACGGCAGCACCACCACGCGCGTGACCTTGACGTCGCCCCAGCGGCGGCCGTCCTGGTCGCGAATCGGCAGGCGCATGCCAAGACTCGGCGTACCGCCCTCGAGCTCCCACTCGCGCGCCAGCGAGATCGCCGCGGTCTTGCGGCCCTCGAGGATCGCGCGGATGAGCTGCTCGCCCGAGCCGCCGTCGTTCTCGTGACCGAACTCGAGGAACGGCTCGCGTGCGTCGCGCCACGGCGAGAGCGGGATCTCGGCGCGGACGCGCGTGCCCTCACCGACGGGGCTGTCGATCACGAGCTTGCCGCCGAGCGACTCGACGCGGTCGACCAGCCCGGCGAGCCCTGAGCCGCCCTTGGTGCTGGCGCCGCCGACCCCGTCGTCGGCGATCGTGGCGAAGATCGTGCGGCCGCTCTGCACGACCTCGACCTGGACCAATGAGGCGTCGGCGTACTTGGCGGCGTTCGTGGCCGCCTCGGAGACCAGGTAGTAGAGCGTGACCTCCACCACGTCGGGCAGCCGGCGCTCGGGCAGCGAGACGATCTCGAGCGGCACTGTGAGCCGCGCGGCAAGCGTCTCGAGCGGCTGGCCGAGGCCGCACTCCACGAGCCCCGACGGGTGCAAGCCGCGCGACAGCTCCTGCAGCTCCTTGAGCGCGGCACCGGCTTCCTCCTCCACGGTCGCAAGCAGGCGCGCCGCCTGGTCCGGCGAATCGTCGAGCTGGCGGCGGGCGAGCTTGACGAGGTTGCCGAGCGCGAGCAGGCGCTGCTGGGCGCCATCGTGCAGGTTGCGCCCGATGCGGCGGCGCTCCTCGTCGGCCGCGTGGACCACGCGCGCGCGGGAGGCGTTGACCTCAGTCTCGCGCTCGCGCAGCGCGATCTCATGCCGGCGGCGCTCGATCTCGGCGGCCGCGCGCGAGGCGAAGATGAACAGGGCGGTGAGCTCCTCGTCGCTGGCCTCGAGCCGCGCCTTGGACTGCACGCCGATGTAGCCGAGCCGCTGCCCATTGGAGCCGCGCAGCACGATCGCGAGGTAGCCGTCGAGGCGGTACTTGGCCACCAGCGGATCGCGTGGGAACCCGACGATCACCCCCGATGGGATCGACACCACGTCGCGCTCAAGCGTGTTGACGCAGGGCGCCCCCGCGAGCTCGAACTCGAGGCCCTCCGCGAGGGCGTCGGCAGCGGGCGGCCAGGCGGCGAGGGTACGCCCGCGCGTGGGCGGCTCGCCCACGTACTCGGCCACGAACGCGACCTCGGCGCCGAGCGCCTCCGACACGTGCCGGACGAGCGAGCGGAAGAATGCCCTGCCCACCACCGGCGCCGTGCCGGCGGCAATCGTACGCAGCAAGTCGCGCTCTGTTGCGTCCTGCGTTGAGGCGAGAGGGGCGGTCATGTAGGGCTCGAGGCGATGCCGTAGGCCTTTCGATCGTAGCGTCAGAAGGGGTCGCTCACAGTGTTGCTAACCGCCCCTCATAGGTTCGGCCATATCCCTTGCGCATTTGTGGCGCGAGTGGCTAGCTTGGCCCTGCACTCGCCCCACAAATAAGGAGGACGATCTCGGATGATCGACCACTCCGACAGGCCTCTCGGCAAGCAGCGGGCCCGCCACGACCCGCGCACGCTTCAGCTCGCCGACTACCTCGACACGACGAAGCTGCCACCGGCGCCGAAGAGCTGCAACTGGGGAGAGAAGATCCCCAACGACGGCTGGGGAATGATGCTCAACGACTCGATCGGCGACTGCACCTGTGCCGCGGCGGCCCACCTGATCCAGGACTGGACGTCAAATGACGGGACGATCATCACCCTCTCCGATGACGATGTCCTGAAGGCGTACGAGGCGGTCAGCGGCTACGACCCGAAGACCGGCAAGCACGACGACGGCGCCATCGAGCTCGACGTCCTCAACTACTGGCGCAAGAAGGGCATCGGCAAGCACAAGTTCGACGCCTACGTGGCCCTCGAGCCGAAGAACCACGAGCACGTCAGGGACTCGATCCACCTGTTCGGCGGCTGCTACATCGGCCTCGCGCTGCCGATCTCGGCGCAGAAGCAGCGCACCTGGACCGTGCCGCCCGGTGGCACCAGCGGCCACGGCGCACCCGGCTCCTGGGGCGGCCACGCCGTGATCCTCACCGGCTACAACCCCCGCCGCATCACGTGCGTCACCTGGGGCGAGGAGAAGCAGATGACCTGGGGCTTCTTCGACGCCTACTGCGACGAGGGATACGCGCTGCTGTCGATCGACGACTGGCTGCACGAGGACAGACAATCGCCGAATGGCGTGGACTTGGAGACGCTACGCAACGACCTCGCGCAGATCAAAGATCACGAGGCGCACGCAGTCGCGTAAGTGCAGAAGTGCAGAAGTGCAGAAGTGCAGAAGTGCAGGCTTTTCTCTGCACTCTGCACTCTGCTATCTGCCCTCTTCAATTACCTCCTGCGCGATGGCGAACGCTGCGTTCGCCGCCGGCAATCCGGCATAGACCGCGGTATGCAAAATCACTTCGCCGATCTCCTCCGGCGTCAGGCCGTTGCGGAGGGCGGCGCGGACGTGCATCGCGATCTCGTTCTCGGCGCGCAGCGACACGAGCGCGGCGAGCGTGATGCAGCTGCGGGTCTTGCGGTCGAGGCCCGGGCGCGCCCAGACATCGCCCCACGCGTAGCGCGTGATGAATTCCTGGAAGGGCTCGCTGAACGGCGTCGTGCCCTCGACGGCGCGGTCGACGTGCTCGTCTCCGAGCACCTCGCGGCGCACCTTCATGCCCTGCTCGTCGTGATCGGTCATGGAGAGGTTCCCGAGTCTAGGTGGTCGAGTATGAGGTCGGTTACCGCCTCAGCGCGCTCTACGTTCGCGAGGTGGGCGGCGGGGTCGAGCACCTCCAGCCGCGTGCCGGGAAGGCGGTCCGCGATCAGGTGTGCGTCTGGCTCCGGCGGCGTGGACGGGTCCTGGGCGCCGGCTATGAGGAGAGTAGGAGCCACGATCCCGCCGAGCTCCTCGCGGATGTCGAGCCGCTCGAGCACGCCGCAGCAGTTCGCGTAGCCCTCGTCGGGCTGGGAGGCGATCATCGCGCGGAAACGGGCCGTCAGGGCGGGCTCGCGCTCGCGGAAGCCGGCCGTGAACCAGCGCTCGAGGCCGGCGTCGGCCACCGACTCGGTGCCGTTCGCGCGCACGGTCGCCGCGCGCTCGATCCACATCTGCGGGTCGCCGAAGCGCGCGCTGGTGCAGATCAGGACGAGGCGGTCGATCCGCTCCGGCGCATTGGCGGCGAGCCACATGCCGGTGGCGCCGCCCATCGACAGGCCGCAGAAGTGCGCCCGCTCGACGCCGTTCCGGTCGAGCAGGTCGAGCACGTCGCGGCCGAGGTCGGGCAGGTCGTAGGGCCCGGGCGGCACGGGCGAGTCGCCGTGGCCGCGCTGGTCGTAGCGCAGCATCCGGAAGCGGGCCGACACCGCGGGCGCCTGCGGCGCCCACATCTCGAGCGTCGCCCCGAGCGAGTTGGAGAACACGACGACGGGCGCGCCGTCCGGCCCGTTGATCCTGTGGTTGAGCTCGATGCTCATCCGCGGTGCGCTTCGAGCGCGCGGTCGATCAGGCGGCCGGCCACGCCCAGGTAGGACTCGGGCGCGAGGGCGGCGTCGAGGCCGTCCTCGCCGATCGAGCCAGACACCTCGGGGAGCTCGGCCAGCAGCTCGCGCACCGGTCGGCCCTCGTCGAGCGACCTGCGCGCGGCCGCCTCCACCAGCTCCTGTGCCTTCGAGTGGCCGATGCTCGGCGCGAGCGCGGTTACGACGCTCTCGGTCATCAGGAGACCGCCGGTCAGGTCCAGATTGCGCCGCATGCGCTCGGGATCGGGCTCGAGCCCCCCGAGCAGCTCGCGCAGAGCGGCCGCGGCCGAGCCCGTGAGCCGCAACAGGTCGGACACCGTCTCCGCCTCGGCCTGCCACGCGCCGGCGGCGCGCTCGTGCTCCTGCGGCATCGCCGCGAGCATCGTCGCCACGAGCCCCGGCACGCGCGTGGCGCAGGCCGTCACGGCCACGGCGCCGACCGGGTTGCGCTTGTGCGGCAGCGTGGAGGAGCCGCCGCGGCCCTCGCCCCCGCCCTCCGCCGCCTCCGCCACCTCGGTCTGGGCCATCAGCGTGACGTCGAGCGCGACCTTGCCCATCACCCCCGCGGCCTCGCCGAGCGCGCACGCCAGCCGCGCGGGCCGCGTCCGCAGCGGCTGCCACGGCAGCGCCGGCTCGGCCAGATCAAGCGAGCGGGCCACCTGCTTCACGACGTCGAGCCCCTCGTCACCCAGCGAGGCGAGCGTGCCGACCGCGCCGCCGAGTTGCAGCGCCAGCGCGTTCGAGCGCACCGCGGCCAGCTCCATGTGCACCTCGTCGAGCCCAGCCAGCCAGCCGGCCGCCTTGAGCCCGAACGTCACCGGCAGCGCCTGCTGCAGCAGCGTGCGGCCGGCCATCGGCGCGTCGCGGTAGCGCTCGGCCAGCGTGGCGGAAGCCTCCGCCGCCGCCGCCAGGTCCTCGAGCAGCGGCACGAGCGCGCGCCGCGCCACGAGCATCGCCGCGCTGTCCACCACGTCCTGGCTCGTGGCCCCGCGATGCACGTGCTGCGCGGCGTCGTCCGGCAACTTCGCGCGGAGCTGCGACAGCAGTCCCGGCACCGGCGTACCCTTGTCCGCGGTCGAGCGGCCGATGGCCGCGATGTCGAAGCCGTCCGCCACGCAGGCGGCCGCGATCGCCTCGGCGGCGTCGGCGGGCGAGGTCGCTCGCGCGAGCGCCGCCTCGAAGTCGAGCATCGCCTGCAGCCACGCGCGCTCGTCCACCTCGGCCGCAACCCGGCCGCGCGCGAATAGCCCCGAGAACAGTCCCTCAGATTGAGAAGAAGACAGTTTCGTTCTCCCCTTGGAGGTGAACGTCGAACTGGTAGCCGTCGTCCGCCTTCGTGGCCACCAGCGTGTCAGACGCGGCGGTCGCCGGCAGTGACGCCAGCACCGGATCGGCCGCGTTGGCGGCCTCCTCCTCGGGGAAGTAGATACGCGTGACGAGCCGGGCGAGCATGCCGCGCGCCATTACGGTCACGTCGATATGCGGGGCCTGCGTCTCGCCGTTCGGGCCGGGCACGGGCCCGGGCTTGATCGTGTAGATCGCGAAGCGGCCGAGGTCGTCGGTGCCGGAGCGACCGAGCCCGCGGAAGTCGCCCCACTCGACCGCGCCCCGTGGGTCGTCGGGGTGAGCGAAGCGGCCCTCGGCGTTCGCCTGCCAGGTCTCGACCATCGCGTCGGGGACGGGATCGCCGTTGCCGTCGAACACCCGGCCGCGGATCCAGAACGCGCCGTCGGTGTCCTCGGGCACCACGTCGGGACCGTCATCCCAGGTGAGCCCGATCGCGAAGTAGGGCCCGACCGTCTGCGACGGCGTGACTCCCAGGTGGCTCATTCGTGCGGCTCCTCGAAGACCACGGCGTCGGGGCCGCGCAGCACGATGTCCCACTTGAAGCCGAGCAGCCAGTGATCCTCGGTCGTCCCCCAGTCGTGCCGGGAGATCATCCGCTCGCGCACCTTGGGGTCAGGCACCGAGTTGTAGATCGGGTCCTCGGAGAAGAGCGGATCGTCCGGGAAGTACATCTGCGTGACGAGCCGCTGGGTGAAGGCGCGGCCAAACAGCGAGAAGTGGATGTGCGCGGGACGCCAGGCGTTGTGGTGGTTCTTCCACGGGTAGGCGCCCGGCTTGATCGTGACGAAGCGGTAGTTCCCCTCCGAGTCGGTGAAGCAGCGGCCGAGCCCGGTGAAGTTGGGGTCGAGCGGCCCGGGCCAGTTGTCCACCACGTGGCGGTAGCGCCCGGCGGCGTTGGCCTGCCAGATCTCGACGAGCGTGTTCGGCACGGGCCGGCCGTCGCTGTCCAGCACGCGGCCGCTGATCGCCATCCGCTGCCCGATCGGCTCGCCCTCGTGCTGGCGCGTGAGGTCGTACTCGAGCGGGCCGAGCCTGCTCTCGCCGAGCACCGGGCCGGTGACCTCGGTGAGCATGTGCGGCAGCAGCACGAGCGGGTTCTTCGGATGCCGGTACTCCGTGCTCCGGTAGCCCGCGTAGTCGAGCGGCGGATCGATCTCCGCGTTCTCGCGCGTGTACGCGGGCACCACGATCCCGCTCTCGGTCTGATATTCGGTCATGCGGCCTCCAGGACGACTGCGAGTCCCTGTCCGACGCCGATGCAGATCGCCGCAAGCCCGTAGCCGCCGCCACGCTTCTTCAGCTCGTGCGCGAGCGAGCCGAGGATGCGGGCGCCGGAGCAGCCGAGCGGGTGGCCGATGGCGATGGCGCCGCCGTTGATGTTCACGATCTCGGGGTCGAGCTCTCGCCACTCGGCCAGGCAGGCGAGTGACTGCGCGGCGAAGGCCTCGTTGAGCTCCACCACGTCGATGTCGCCCCAGCCGATGCCGGCGCGCTCGATCGCCCTGTTGGCCGCCTCGACGGGACCTATGCCGAAGAGGTGCGGTTCCACGCCGTGCGCCGCGCGGGACACGATGCGCGCCAGCGGCTCACGGCCAAGCTTCTCGGCGCCCTTCTCGTCGCCGATGAACAGGGCGGCGGCACCGTCGTTGAGTGGCGACGAGTTGCCCGCCGTCACGGTGCCGTCCTTGCGGAAGACGGGCTTGAGCTTGCCGAGCTTCTCGAGCGAGCTGTCGGCGCGGATGCCCTCGTCGCGCTCGAGCTCGGTGTCCGGCACGCCCACAATCTGATCGTCGTACACGCCCGCGTCCCAGGCGGCGGCGGCGCGCTGGTGGCTCTTCAGCGCGAACTCGTCCTGCTCCTCGCGCGAGATCTCGAAGCGGTCGGCCAGGATCTCGGCGCCCTCGCCGAGCGCCACGGTCCACTGCTCCGGCATGTTCGGGTTGACCATGCGCCAGCCGAGCGTGGTCGAGTGGAGCGTCTCGTGCGCGCGCGGGAACGGCTTGTCGGGCTTGAGCAGGACCCACGGGGCGCGGGTCATCGACTCGACGCCGCCCGCGATCAGGAGCGACGCGTCGCCCACCGACACCGCGCGGCTCGCGTCGATGGCGGCCTCGAGCCCCGAGCCGCAGAGGCGGTTGACGGTCGCTCCCGGGATGCTCGGGGGGAGCCCGGCGAGGAGAACCGCCATGCGCGCGACATCGCGGTTGTCCTCGCCCGCCCCATTGGCATCCCCGAAGTAGACGTCCTCGATCTCGGCCGGATCGACGTTCGGACTCCGCTCCACCAGCGACTTGACGATGTGAGCCGCGAGGTCGTCCGGGCGCACCTCGCTGAGCGCGCCGCCCAGGCGGCCGATCGGCGTGCGCACCGCGTCGAGCACGTAGCTGCCATTCAAACTCATGCGGCCGCCGCCTTCTGCGTGTCGAGCAGGTCGCGCAGGGCGCTCAGCTCCTCGTGGGTCGGGGGGTCGGTCGTGCCCAGGTCGTCGGCGATCTTGAGCTCCCAGCCGGTGGCCTCCTTGGCCTGCTCGACTTCGACACCCCTGTGCAGCTGAGTCATCGTCAGCTCGCAGGTCTCGGGGTCGGGCTCGAGCACGCCGAGGTCGGTGATCACCTTCACCGGCCCCTTGCCGGGCAGCCCGAGCCGCTCGCGCGAGTCCGGCCCGTCGCCATAGCCGACGGAGGTGAGGAAGTCGAGCCTCTCGCGGAAGGTGCGCTCGTTCTGCCGCACGATCACGATCACCTCGCCGCAGAGCGCGGCGATCTCGGGCGCGCCGCCCGCGCCGGGCAGGCGGACCTTCGGCGTGTCGTAGTCGCCGCCGATGACGGTGGTGTTGATGTTCGCGTAGCGATCGATCTGCGCGGCGCCCAGGAAGCCGACCTCGATCCGCCCCGGCTGGAGCCAGTAGTTGAAGATCTCCGGCACGCTCACGACCGAGTCCGCGGTCGCGGCCAGCTCGCCGTCGCCGATCGAGAGCGGCAGCCGCGAGGGCTTGGAGCCGATGCAGCCGGACTCGTAGATCAGCACGAGGCCGGGCGCGTGCGTGCGCCGTGCGAGGTTGGCCGCGGTGCTGGGCAGCCCGATGCCGACGAACAGGACGTCGCCGTCGCGCAGGGCGCGCGAGGCGGCGACGGTCATGTAGTCATCCGACGTGACCTTGCCGTTTTCAAGGCTCACGCGCTCGCACCCTCCGCGGCATAGATCTCCTCCTCCAGCCACTGCTGGAACTTCTCTCTGTCGCGCGCGATCGGATCCCACGCGCGGTAGGCCTCGTTGTCGCGGTCGTAGTAGCCCTGCGCGTACGACGGGTGGGCGCCACGAGGCGCCACCGCCACGCAGCTCACGACCCAGTGCGGCAGCACGACCCCGCCGGGCACTGGCTCGAGCTCATCGACGATCTCCTCGACCGTCACGAGCGAGCGCTTGGAGGCGAGCACCGTCTCCTTCTGCACGCCGATGATCCCCCAGAGCTGGACGTTGCCGTCGCGATCGGCCCGCTGCGCGTGGATCACCCCGACGTCGGGGTTGAGCGCCGCGACCGCGGCAAGCTGCTCGCCGGTGAACGGGCACTCGATCACCTTGACGCCGCTCGTGTGCTCCGGCAGCTCGGTGCCGGCGTACCCGCGCATCACCGCGAACGGCACGTTGGCCGCGCCGGCCGCGAAGCGATTGGCCATGCCCGCGTGACTGTGCTCCTCGAGCTCGAGCGGGACGGGCCAATCGTGCTCGACGGCGTCGCGGAAGCGGTGCAGCGAGCCGACGCCCGGGTTGCCGCCCCAGGAGAAGACCAGCTTGCGCACACAGCCGGCGCCGATCAGCTGGTCGAAGATCACGTCGGGGGTGAGCCGGATCGCGGTGAGGTAGCGCCGCCGCTGGCGGATCACCTCGTGCGCGGCCGCGAACGGAATGAGGTGCGTGAAGCCCTCGAAGGCCACCGAATCCCCGTCGTTTATGACGCTCGCGACGGCGTCTGGTAGTGACAGCAGTTCGGCCAAGCCGCTCAGGCAGGTTCGCAATATGAACAAACGGTCACATCGCGCACTTTAGCGCACGCCCTCCCCGCATAACAGGGCGTGGAACGCGGGTTCACCCCGCCGGGCTACCCCTCCTGCGCGTCCGTCTTCCGGAGCACGTCGACGAGGTATTCGAGGTGCCGCCGCATCGCCACTTCGGCGCCCGCGACGTCGTTCCCGCGGACCGCCACCGCGATCGCCCGGTGCTGGGTAAGGATGCTGCGCTTGCGCGTGCGTGTACCTACGCGCTTGATCAGCGACGGCTGCAGCACCTCCAGGATCCAGCGGGTGAAGGCCACCAAGAGGTCGTTGCCCGTTGCCTTGGCGAGCGTCTCGTGGAACGCGCCGTCGGCCGCGTTGAAGACCCTGTCCCCCGGCTCCGCCTTGCTCGCGCGCGATATGGCGGCATCGAGGGCGTCCGCGGTCTCCGGGGTGGCAGCGGCGGCCGCAAGCCCGGCCATCGGCACCTCGAGCACGATGCGCGCTTCGAGCAGCTCGGCCAGCGAGACGCTCTCGGTGGCGAGCATGGCCGCGATCGAGTCGCTCAGGTTGCGGCCGATCCCCTCGCCCGCCGTGCTGGCCACGAAGATCCCGCCGCCGCGGCCCTGTGTCGAGCGGACCAGGTGCGAGCCGGCGAGCAGGCGCAGCCCCTCGCGCAGCGTCGGCCGGCTCACGCCGAACTCGGCCGCCAACTCCTGCTCGGTGCCGATGCGGTCGCCCGGCTTCAGCCCCTGGGTGTGCACGTAGCGCCGGATCTCGGTGGCCACGTGGCGGGAGGAATCCGTGCGGACGGCGGGGAAACGGCTGCGACGAGCGTGCTGGGCCATGAGCGCTTCTCAGTGTATGGGCGCTGACAGCGCTCGCGCGAGGGTCGTGCGCGGGTCGGAGGGCATTCAGGCGCGTGCAGCCCACGACACGCTGAGACCGTCGCGCCGGCCGAAGCGTTCGAGGTGGGAGCCGATCACGCGCTCCATGCGCTCGAGGTTCTCGCCGCCCTCGGCCGTGACGACCAGCGTGAGCACGCTGTCGCCGGCGCTCAGGTCGCAACGCCCGAACTCGAAGCGGATCTCGCCGGTGGTGTCGCCGAATGAGGCCTCCTGCTTGTGCCCGAAGTGCTTGCAGAGCTGTCGCATGTAGGCCACGGGCTTGGCCGCCTCGACGTTCGCGGTGGAGCTCAGGGAGTCAGACATTCGGTTCCTTTCCGTCGACGCACACCCGCGTTGAGATGAGGTTAAGCGTCAGACAGTTCTCAGCCCTATTCAATATGGTCTTTATCCTGGTGGGTCCGGTCGGATCTGGAGAGGTCTGGGGCGCAGTGAAATTTCCCGTGCTTGTGGGTTTTCTGGGTCGCGCGCGGGTGCGGTCCACCGCCTTCAACGCTAGCGGGCGGCGCTCCTCGCTCCGCGCCGGCCGTCGGCCCAGGCATGTATTCAACTGTCTGACATTCCTTGACAACTGTCTGACATTCACTGACACTGATCCGTGCGTATCGCGCATGTTCGTTCGATGAACGCACGGCGGCGTGGAGAGGAGAAGACAGCGCCGGAGCGGCTCGACCGCGAACGGCGCAGCCGGGCGGTGGTCCCGGTTCGCTGGAGGGGAACGATGGCTGATCGGAGAGGAGTGGGCTCGTGACGGACGGTCCCGAGCAGGAACGGGCCGGGGCGCCGGCAGGTCCCGGCAACGGCAAGGGCGCGGGCTCGGTGGAAGCCCCACCCGTGCAGCAGCAGCCCCCGGCGGGCGACGCGGGCGGAGAGGGGCCGCGCGGGCCGTCGCTCCAGTCGGCCGCGAACAGGCTGGTCGACATCGAGTCGGTGCCGGTGCTCCTGGCGACGATCGTGATCGTCGTCGTCATCGGGATCCTGCACCCGAACTATTTGAAGTGGGGGCAGCTCAAGGACGTGCTCCAGCAGTCGGTGTACGTCGGCGTGCTGGCCGCCGGCATGGCGTTCCTGCTGTCGATGCGGGAGCTCGACCTGTCGGTCGGATCGATGTTCGGCCTCACGCTGATCATCTCGGCGCTGCTCATGAGCCATGGGATGAACCCGTGGCTGGCGGCGCTGATCGGAGTCCTTCTCGGCGGCGTGATGGGGCTCATCAACGCGCTGCTCGTGCAGGTCATAACCATCCCCGCGATCGTCGCCACGCTGGCCACGCTCTCGATGTACCGCGGCTTAGCCCTGGCATTGGCAAACGGCCAGCAGGTCACGAACCTGCCGATCCAGAACTCGTTCTTCACCAAGCTCGGAGGTAACACGCTCGGGCTGCCGACGAGCGTCTGGATCCTGATCATCCTCGCGCTCGTGCTGACGGGCGTCCTGAGGTTCACGCCCTTCGGCTACCGGGTGCGCTCAATCGGGTCGAACCCCGAGGCGGCTACGTTCTCGGGCATCTCGATCCCGCGCGTGCGCGTGCAGGCGCTGGTCCTGATGGGCCTGCTCGCGGGCCTCGCCGGAATGCTGGGGCTCGCATTCTTCGAGTCGGGCGACCCGAACATCGGCACCGGCTTCGAGCTGCAGGCAATCGCCGCAGCCGTGATCGGCGGCACGCCGCTCCGCGGCGGCTCGGCCACCGTGATCGGCGCGGTGTTCGGGGCGATCCTGCTGAGCGCGGTCAACGCCGGACTGCCGTTCCTCAACGTGCCCCAGAACTGGAGCGCGTTCACCACCGGCGCCGTGATCCTCGGCGCCGTCTCACTGGACAGCCTCGTCCGCCGCAGGCGGCGGGGGCACAGCTCAGGACTCGCGCTGTGAGCGATCCCACGCAGCGCACTGCAGGTGACAGGTCATCCAACCGTGGAGGGTTCCTCATGTCGTTTGGTCGTTTCGGCAAACACCGAATGCTGTTTGCGTCGGCGGCAGCCGCGATCGTGCTGGCCGCGGCAGTGTCGGCGTGTGGCAGCTCCAGCAGCAGCACCAGCAGTAGCGCGTCCAGCACGAGCGGTGGCGCGAGCACGAGTGGCTCGAGCGCGAAGAGCGTGAAACTCGCCATGATCACCGCGTCCACGACCCAGAACGCATTCCAGGAAATGGCGGACGGCGCGAAGGCCGCGGCCGACGCCACCCCGGGCGTCAATCTGAGCGAGTCGGCACCGAATGGCGTCAACGGGCCGCAGGAGGTCCAGCTGTTCCAGTCCGCCACCCGGACGTCCCCGGACGGCGTCGCGACGATGACCACCACGCCGGACCTGTTCGTGCGCCCGTTCTCCACCGCGGTCGGCCAGGGCATTCCGATCGTGGCGGTCGACGCTCCCGGCCTGCCGGGCTCGAAGGTCACGACCTTCGTCGGCAACTCCAACACCCAGCTCGGCGAGAGCCTCGGCAAGAAGATGCTCGCGAAGATTCCCGCGAGCGCCACTGGCGAGATCGTCTTCGGGAACGACATCCCCGGCCTGCCGCTGCTTCAGCAGCGCATCGACGGGATGAAGAAGGTCATTCAGGCGGCGCGTCCGAACCTGAAGATCGTCGGCCCGTTCAACGTGGGCGCCGAGCCGACTGACAACTACAACCACTGGAACAGCGTCGTCAAGGCGCACCCGAACGCGGTGGCTTACCTCGCTCCGGGCGACCAGGACGCCGTGTCGTTCAACCGCATCGAGAAGGAGACGGGCAAGCACTACCTCGTGGGCGCCTGTGACGTCGACCCGATCGCCCTGCAGGCCGTGCAGAACGGCAACGTCTACGCGCTCGGCGACCCGTGGCACTTCCTGAAGGGCTACTTCGCGATCACGTTCCTGGCGGACCACGCACAGAATGGCAAGGCGCTGCCGGACGGCTGGTTCAACCCGGGCTCGGGCATCGTGGACCAGCAGAATGTGGCCCAGGTGATCAACCGTGAGAAGAGCAACGCCAACCGCGTGGCCTTCTTCAAGCCCACGATCGACAAGGAGCTCGCCAACCCGGCGGCGTACACCAAGCCGCTGACCCAGGCGAACTAGGAGCAATGCTCGAGGCGCAGGGCATCGACAAGTCCTACGGCGGAGTCGTCGCGCTGAGTGGCGCGGGCCTCTTGGTCCGCGCCGGCTCGGTGCACGCTCTCCTCGGCGAGAACGGAGCGGGCAAATCGACGCTCGTGAAGATCATCGCCGGGGCGGTCCGCCCGGACGCGGGTGTCCTGCGCCTGGACGGGCAGGAGGTGTCGTTCTCCAACACCGCCGAGGCGGCCCGCAACGGAGTCGCGGTGGTGGCCCAGGAGCTCAGCCTGTTCCCGGACCTGGACGTGCTGAGCAATCTATTCCCGATGCGCGAGCCCACGCACGGGCCCGTGATCGACCGCAAGGAGATGGCCAAGCAGGCCCGGCCTGTGCTCGAGGAGATCGGGCTCAAGGTCAACCTGCGCCAGCCGCTGGGTTCGCTCAGCCTCGCCGAGCGGCAGCTCGTGGAGATCGCGAAGGCGCTCGTCACGAAGCCGCGCGTGCTGATCCTCGACGAGCCCACCTCGGCGCTCGAGTCGGAGCGGGCCGAGGCGCTGATCAGCACGATCAAGGTCATGCGCGACCGCCAGGTGGCCGTGCTCTTCGTCTCCCACATCCTCGAGGAGGTCATGCAGCTCTGCGACGAGGTCACCGTGCTGCGCGACGGTCACGTGGTGATGGAGGGCGCGAAGCGCGAGGACCTGACCGTGCAGGCGATCGTCGACGCGATGCTCGGCGACCGCTCGAAGCGCGACCAGGGGATCGCGGCCGAGGCGGCGGAGGACGTTCACGCCCACATCGCCGAGGCTGTGGACAGCCCCGTCGACGGCGCGAGCGGCCGCGCGCGGGCGCTGAGGGTCGAGAACGTGAGCGTGGAGGGTCGCCTCAGCGACGTGAGCTTCAGCGCCGAGCCAGGCGAGATCGTCGGCTTGGCCGGGCTCACGGGCTCCGGCCACATGACGCTGATCGAGCTCGTCAGCGGGCAGCGCCGCCCGAGCTCGGGCAAGGTGCTGCTGCCGGGCGGCAAGCAGGTGCCGCGCGGGCTGCGCAACGCGATCGCCGAGGGCGTCGCGCTCGTAACGGGCGACCGCCGCCGCTTCGGGCTGATGCTCGACAAGCCGCTCTGGGACAACATCGGGCAGGTGCGTGCCGTGGCCCTCGCGCGCGACGGCCTGTTCATCCGCAGCGGGAGCTTGCGCAAGCACGCGCGCGAGCACATGAAGCGACTGCGCGTGCGCGCGCCCTCCCCCGACGAAAGCGCGGGGCTGCTGTCGGGCGGCAACCAGCAGAAGGTCGTGTTCGCCAAGTGGCTCGACGCCACGCCGTCGGTGCTCGTGCTCGACGATCCGACGCGGGGCGTCGACGTCGGCGCCAAGGCCGAGATGCACGCGCTGATCAGGTCGGCGGCAAAGGCCGGCGCCATCGTGCTGTTGTCCTCCACCGACCTCGACGAGCTCGAGCAGCTCTGCGACCGCGTGCTCGTCTTCTACCGCCGCAGTAAGACCGCCGAGCTCACCGGCTCGAAGCTCACCGTGCACGGCCTGCTCGAGGCGATGAACACCGGCCAACTCGACCGGGAAGCGGCCTGAGCGAGGGCGTCGTGGCGGGCGGGGTCAAGGCACGCGAGTTCCTCGCGGGCACCCGCATCGTGCACGGCTCCGGCTGCGTGGGCGAGTGCCTGCCGGAGGAGCTCGCCGCGCTCCGTGTCCCGGTCGTGGCGCTGGTGGCCGACCGCGGCCTTGCCGACCTGGGCCTGCTCGAGGCGCTCGTCCCGGAAGCCCCCGGGATCGAGCTGCCGCTCTGCGGGCTGATAGGCGCTGACCCCGATCTTGCCGAGGCCGAGCGCGCGGCCGAAAGCGCCATCGAACATGGCGCCCAGGCGGTGCTTGGCATCGGCGGGGGCAGCGCGCTCTGCGCAGCGAAGGCAGTGGCGATCCGGCTGCGCAACCCCGGACCGCTCGACGCCTACGCCGGCCGCGAGCAGCTGCCCAATCCCCCCGCCCCCGTGATCGCGATCCCGACCACCGCGGGTTCCGGCACCGAGGTGTCGCCGGTGGTGGTGCTCCACGACTCCTCTCAGGAGCGCCACGTCGTGATCCGGGGGCGGGGTTATGAACCGGCCGTGGCGCTGCTCGACGGCACGCTGCTGCGGTCGCTGCCACGGCGCCCAATGATCCATGCCGCGCTCGACGCGCTCAGCCACTGCTACGAATCCCTCTGGTCGCGCTGCGCGACGCAGCTCACGGACGCGCTGGCGTTGTCGGCGGCCGCGACGATCCGCTCGTCGCTCGTGCGCGCGCTCGGCGGCTGCGAGGAGGACATGCAGGACCTGATCGAGGCGAGCGCCATTGCCAACCTGGCGTGTGGCAACGCGCAGCTCGGGCTGGTGCACGCCCTGAGCTCGGCGCCGGCGGTCGAGCTCCCGCACGGGTACCAGAACGGTGTGCTGCTCCCCCACGTGGCGGAGTTCAACCGACCCGTGCTCGACGAGCGGACCGAGCGGGAGCTCGAGCAGCTGCCGGGCTTCTACGAGAGCATCGGCTTCGAGGCGCGCTTCGCGCCGGACGAGATCGGCGCCGCGCGCGCGGATGCCATGGTGGCCGCCGCGATGTCGAACCCGTTCCGCCAGACCAACCGCCGCCCGTCGAGCGAGGCGGACCTGCGCGGTCTGATGGCCGCGGCCGGCGCGGCGCTCGAGGCGCCCGTTTAGACGGCACGTTCCTGACTTTTGGTTGCAGTGCAACCAAAAGTCAGGACGGTGACCTACATCGCCTGGCCCGACGGTCGGACCAGCAGCTCGCTGACCGTCACGTTGGGCGGCTGGCCGATCGCCCAGACAACCGCGTCGGCGATGTCGGTGGCGTCGAGCGGCGTCACCCCCTTGAAGGCGGGCAGCGTCTTCTCGAGCACCTCCTTGCGCGTGTGGCTGCGCAGGTCGGTGGCGACGGAGCCCGGCTCGATCAGCGTGACGCGGATGTTCGCCTCGAGCGACTCGCGCCGCAGCGCCTCCGTGAAGGCGCCCAGGCCGAACTTCGTGAGGCTGTAGACGCCCGAGTAGGTGCCCACCACGCGCCCGCCCACAGAGCTGACGTTGACGATGTGGCCGCCGCCCTGGGCGCCCATGATCGGCAGCGCGGCGTGGGTGCAGTAGAGGACGCCGAAGACGTTCACGTGGATCATCTCGCGCCATTCGTCGGTGGGCGCGCCGTCGATCGGGCCGAGCATCATCACGCCCGCGTTGTTGACGAGCACGTCGAGCCGGCCGAGCTCCGCGGCCGCACGCTCGACGAACGCATTCGCCTGCTCCTCCTCCCCCACGTCGGTCGGGAGCGCGAGCGCGCGCCCGCCGTCGGCCGCGATGCGCTCCGCGAGCGCCTCGATCCGCTCGGCCCGGCGCGCGGCCAGCGCCACGCTCGCGCCCGCGTTCGCGCACGCGAGCGCGATCGCCTCTCCGATCCCGGACGACGCTCCTGTGATCGCCACCGTCTTGCCAGATAGGTCCACCTCGCTACTCCTTTCCGCCCGGATATCCGTGTGGGCTCACGCGCACGTCCACCAGCACCGCGGCGTCCGCCGCCGCCTCCTCCACCGCCATCGCCAGCGTCGCCGCCAGCTCGCCCTCGTCCTCCACCGGGCCGTGCCCGCGCAGCCCCAGCGAGCGCGCCAGCGCGGCAAGGTCGGGGTCAGGCTCGCGAATGTGCTGCCCGATCCAGCGATTCTCGGCCGGGCGCCCGCGCGCGTTGGCCATCCGCTCCTGATGCAGCTCGTCATTGAAGAAGGAGCGGTTGTTGGCCACCACCACGAGCAGCGAGAGGCCGTAGTGGGCCGCTGTCCAGAGCGCGCTCGAGGCCATGAGGAGATCGCCGTCGCCGAGCACGGCCACCGGCAGGCGGCCGCTGCCGTCGAGCGCCAGCGCGGCACCCACGGCCATGCCCGGCCCCGAGCCCAGCCCGGCGCCGCCGTCCTGACCGAGGTAGTCGAGGGGATGGGTCACATGCAGGTCGGCGCCGTCCCAGCCGAGCGGCAGGCGCACGAGGCAGGCCTCGCGGCCGCGGAGGGCGTCCCGCAAGGCGGCCGCCAGACGCCGCACGGTCAGGCCCTCGCCCAAGGCGCCGCCCTCGCCACGAGGCGGCGGCCAGGCGGGCCGAGAGCCCCCCTCCCCAGCTCCGGTAAGCAACTCGGCAACCAACAGGTCAGGGTGCGAAGCAACAGCCAGATCCGCGGGCGCGGGACCGAACTCGGGCGCAGGGTCGGCCGTGCAGGAGATCACGGCGGCGGAGGCCCCGGCCGCACGCAGCGTGCCGCCGAGGTCCACCCAGTCGAGGCTGAGGATCGCGTCCGCGCTCGCCACGAGCTCCTGGCCCGACGGTGTGAGGAAGGTGCCCGGCACGGCCGGGTGCAGCGGGTGGTCCGTGGGAAAGCCGGCCGCCACCTTGAGGTCGGTGAGCACGCAGGCGCCGAGGCGCTCGGCGAGCCGCACGCGCTCGTCCCACTCGGGGACGCCGCGCCCCACGCGGCCCACGAGGATCAGCGGCCGCTGCGCGCTCTCCAGCATCCCCGCGGCAGCCGCGACGGCGGCGGAGGCCGGCGGGGTGGGCGGCGGCGGCTCGAAGCGGGCGAGGTCGGGCAGCCTGACCTCGCCCTCGATCTCGCCCTCCTGCAGAGCGGCGTCGAGACAGACGTACACGGGCGCGGGCGGATAGCTGCGCGTGAGCTCACCCGCGCGGGCTAGCGCGTCGACGCCGGCCTGCACCGAGGCGGGCTGGTCGTCCCACTTCACGTAGTCGCGCACGAGCGCCCCCTGGTCCGCGAAGGTGTGGATCCAATCGATCCAGGGGCGGCGCTTGGCGGCGTCGAGCGGCCCGGTGGCGCCGATCGCCAGCAGCGGCACGCGGTCGCACCACGCGTTGTAGAGCGCCATCGTGGCGTGCATCAGGCCCACGTTCGAGTGCAGCGCGACCGCCATCGGCCGCTCGCTGACCTTCGCGTAGCCGTGAGCCACGGCCACCGCGTGCTCCTCGTGCAGGCAGACGATCAGCTGCGGTTGCTGGTTGCCGAGATAGTTGACGAGGCTGTCGTGCAGCCCGCGGTAGCTCGCCCCCGGGTTGAGGCTGATGAACGGCAGCGAGAGGCTCCGCAGCACCTCCGCGAAGGCATCGCTGCCGTACCGCATCTGTGGCCGCGCGCCTGTGCCGCCCGCCGGGCGCTCGGGCCAGATCATGCTAATGATTATGCCTCATGGCCCAGATCGTCGGCGCCTTCGGAGTGCCTCACAACCCACACTTCCCGACCTGGGTCGAGAACGGCCATCCGCTCGCCGAGGAGATCGAGCGCATGTACGGCGAGCTGGAGCGGCGGCTCGCCGAGCTACGCCCGGACACGCTCGTCTACTTCACCTCGGACCACTACAACCTCTTCTGGGAGTCGCTCCCGGTCTTCAGCATCGCGGTTGCCGAGTCCGCACGCGGCGCGAGCGACTACCCCGAGCTGCAGCGCGACCTCGCGATCGACTCCGAGCTCGCGCGCGCAATCCAGGCGCACCTCGTGCACGAGGGCTTCGACGTCGGCCAGCTCCAGGAGCTCGAGCTCGACCACACGATCGTCGCGCCGCTGCACTTCATCGCCCCTGGCGATGCGCCCAAGCTCGTGCCCTTCTACATCAACGCGTTCATACGGCCGCTGCCGTCGGCGCGACGTTGCCTCGCACTGGGCCGCGCCATCCGCGAGGCGGTGGAGGCGGCGCCCGACGCCCGCGTGGCCGTGGTGGCCAGCGGCAGCTTCTCGGTCGAGATCGGCGGCCCGCGCATCTCGGAGGACTCGCATACCGGCGTGCCTGCGCCCGAGTGGGTCGAGCGCGTGCTCGCGCTGCTGCGCGCGGCGGACATCGACACGCTCGTGTCCGAGGCCACCGACGAGCAGCTCTGGGCGGCGGGCAATGCGGGTGGGGAAATCCTGGACTGGATCGCGATGCTCGCGACCTTCGACCCGCAACCGCCCGACTACCTCGACGTGCAGCCCCAGTTCGGCCACGCGTACGCAGCCTGGGCGCCGGCATGAGCGTCTACGCCGTCAACACGCTCTGCCGCCGCGTGGTGCACGAGCCGGAGCTGCGCGCCGCCCTGGCGGACGATCCCGAGTCGGCGCTGCGCGCCGCGCGGCCGCCGCTCTCCGAGGACGAGCTCCAGGCGCTGCTGGCGGGCGACGTCGGCTCGCTCTCGAAGCTGGGCTGCAACCACTTCCTGCTCCACCAGCTCGGCCGCTGGCGGGTGCTCGGGCTCGACCTGCCGCTGTACGCGGAGCGGATCCGCGCGGCTCACCGCGAGGAGCGCGCCAGCTCCTCGAGCCCGGCGGCGTAGAGCTCGATTCCGCGCGCCGGGTCAGGATCGGGGCCGAAGTCGAGGTCCTCGCCCGCGCGCGTGATGTCGAGCACGCCGTAGGTCGGCTCGTCGCCCATGTAACGCAGGCCGGGGCCGATCTCGATCGGCGCCTCCGGGTATGCCACGGCCACGGCCGCGGCGAAGTCGCGGATCGCGATCCCCGTGCCGGAGGCGATGTTGTAGAGGGGATGCAGCGGCCGCTCGGCCCGCGCCACCCGTACGATGCCCTCGGCGGCGTCGCCCACCCAGATCACGTCGTCCACCTGGTCGCCGCCCTGCGCGAGCCTGAACTCCTCGCCGTAGATGGCCGCCTCGATCAGCCTGCTGAGGCCGGCCGCGCCCGCATGGCGCCCACCCTTGCCCGGCCCGTAGATGGTGGCGAAGCGCAGGCTCACCACCTCCGGGCCGCCCGAGCGCTGCCCCGCGGTGAGCACCAGCTCGCCCGCGTACTTAGTCACGTCATACATCCACAGCGGTCGCGGCGGCAGCTCTTCCGGGATCGGCGCGTACTGCGGCGGCCCGTGCTCGAACGGCAGGTCGGGCCCGTAGGCCGACTTGGTGCTCGCGTAGACGAAGCGGCGCACCGGCTGACGGGCGGCCATTGCGTAGAGAGCCGCCGTGGCGGTCACGTTCAGCTCCACAGCCAGCGCGGGCTCGGCGCTGCACAGAGCCGGCAGCGCGGCGGCGAGGTGGATCACCACCTCGGGCCGGTGCGCGTCGAGCAGGCGCTGCATCGCTCCGGCGTCGCGGACGTCGCAGCGCTCGAGCCGGACGTCGGCCGCGCTGGCGCCGAGCAGGGTGGCGTCGCCGCGCGAGCTCGTGGCCACCACCTCGTCCCCCAGCTCGAGCAGCCGCCGCACGACGTACGCGCCGATCACCCCGGTGCCGCCCGTGACGAGAAATGTCATACCGATTGATACCGTCCCGCACCGTGGCCCAGCTCGGCGCGACAGGTCTCGATGTCTTCCCGCTCTGCCTCGGCGGCAACGTGTTCGGCTGGACGGCCGACGAGGACGCGTCGTTCGCCGTGCTCGATGCGTACGTCGCCGCGGGCGGCAACTTCATCGACAGCGCCGACAGCTACTCGGCGTTCGTGCCCGGTCACGTGGGCGGCGAGTCCGAAGCCGTGCTCGGCAAGTGGCTCGCGAGCCGCGGCGAGCGCGAGCGGCTGATCGTCGCCACCAAGGTCGGCAAGAAGCCCGACCACATGCTGCTCGCGCCCGACAACATCCGCAGCGCGGTGGACGACTCGCTCGAGCGGCTGCAGACCGACTACATCGACCTCTACTACGCCCACCTCGACGACCCCGACACGCCACTCGAGGACACGCTCGCCGTGTTCGACGAGCTGGTGCGCGAGGGCAAGGTGCGCCACATCGGCGCGTCCAACTACGAGGCGCCGCGTCTGGCCGAGGCGCTGGCGGTGTCGGACCGCGAGGGGCTCGCCCGCTACGCCGTGGTGCAGCCGGAGTACAGCCTCGTCGCGCGCGGCGAGTACGAGGGCGAGCTGCAGGACCTGTGCGTGCGCGAGAACCTCGCCGTGGTGCCGTTCTGGGGCCTCGCGCGCGGCTTCCTCACCGGCAAGTACCGGCCCGGCGGTCCCGACATCGACAGCCCGCGCGCGGGCGCGGCCGGCAGCTACCTGGAGGATGCGCGCAACGTCGAGCTGCTCGAGGCCCTCGACGAGATAGCGGCTGCCCACGACACCACGGTCGCCGCGGTGTCGCTCGCCTGGCTCACCGCACAGCCCGGCGTGGTGTCGGCGCTCGCAAGCGCGCGCTCGCCCGAGCAGCTCGCCGCGTCCCTGCCGATGGCCGGGCTGACCCTCGGCGAGGCCGAAGTCGAGCGGCTGGCCGAGGCCAGCGCCCAGACCGCGCCCGCGTCCTAGCCGGCTGCCGTCCGCACCTGCGCCCATGTGAGCTCGCCACCCGCGAGCCAGGTCTCCGCCTGCGCGAGCAGCGCCTCGAGCTCGGGTCCGGACTCGGTCGGCATGTCGGGCTTGATCGTGTAGCCGAGCCCCTCCTGGAGGTAGGCGAGCCGCCGGTAGCCGTCGGGGCGGCGGGCCATGATCTCCTCGTCGAGCGTCACCGTCTCGTCGGGGTTGACCGGCACGCAGAAGTCGCGCTCGTAGATCGGCTGGCGCAGCACGAGCCCCCAGCGGCCGCCGCGCTTCTCGTAGAAGTCGAAGTTGCGGCCGATGCAGGTGACGTCGCAGATCACGCCGTCGACGGGGCCGCGCTGCATGATCCGCATCTTGGTCTGGCCGATCGCGCGGTCGCCCGCCAGCTCGACGGTGGTGCCGCCGTTCGAGTGCAGCATGCGGTCGCCGCGCGCGTAGCCGGCCTCGGCCGCCTCGGCGAAGCCGCGCGGCGAGGTCTTGCCGCCCCAGGTGGTCATCATCACGCCGTCCTCGTGCCAGACCTCGAGGAACTTGTCCCAATCGCGGTTGTCGCGGTACGTCAGCCAATTGTCGGCCAGCTCGCGGATCGCGAGGCGGTCGAGCAGCTCGTTCGCGTTCGGCTCTCCCATCATGGGTCTCTCCTTTCGTCTCCGAAGGTGCATTCCGGGAGCAGCCCCTCTCCCGAGAGCTGTATGTCGAGTGCCAGCGCGGTGCCGCAGCCTGGGCAGTAGAACTCGCGCGCGATGAGCTCGGTCGCCGGTGCCACCGCGTTGAGGTCGTTCAGCTCGAGGAAGGTGAGCTCGCGCATCGCGGTGCCGGCCTTCCAGTCCTCGTCGTAGGCGCTCAGGCGCGCCCGGCAGACCGTGCAGCGGATCAGGGCCTCGCCGTCCACGCGCACGGCCTCCAGGGTGTCGGCCACGGGGTGGAGCAGCTCGCCGCCCTCGGCGCGCACCACGGGCGCGTCGGAGGCGCCGGCAAGGCGGCGCACCCGGATCTTCTCGCGCGACCGCTCGCTACCCGCAAGATCCGCGGGATCGACGCCGTAGACCGAGCGCGCCACCGCCTCCGACACCAGGCCGCGGCGCACGTCCGCCAGCACGAGCTCGGGGTCGCGCCGCAGCGGATCGCCGTAGCCGCCACCGCCGGACTGCAGGTAGAGGTGGAGATCGCCGCCGTCGACATGCGTGTGCGCCTTGGCGGGCAGCACGTCGACGCTGTCGCAGGGAACCTCGCGCGCGTCCGTCGGGATGCGCCCCGCGGCGAACAGCTCGTGCACCCGCGAGCCGCGCATCACCACGTTGCAGTTGACGCACGCGGGCGTGCCGCCGGAGACGCCCTGGTTGTCCGGCTGGCTGTTGAACGCCGAGATCACGACGTGCACGAGCGGCTCCGGGTTCTTGTGCGGGACGAGCCCGAGCTCGATGCCCGCGCCGCCGCGGAAGCGTCCGTGGCCCTGGCTGTTGGCGCGCTGGCGCCGGTACACCACCAGCTCAGGACCGCGGCTCTCCATCGTCTCGACGTTGGGGATCATCGACCCCATCGAGTGGAAGATCCCGCCGGTATCCATGCCATCCGCGAACGTGCGCGCGCCGGCGCCGCCGCCGCAGCTGTTCATGTCCACGCTCGTGAACGGCAGGCCCTTGGCGTCGAGCCCCGACATCACGAGGCAGTTGGGCATCGACGACCACGCCGCCTGCGCCTCGCCGCGGAAGCGGTCGGAGGCGAGCATCATCTTCGCGAAGGCGTTGGCCGTGGCCTGCTGCGTGGCGAGCGTGCCCGAGATCGACGCCATGCTCGTGGCCGCCGGCTGCAGCGCGTTGTTCACGGTGCCCTCCTCGGACACGATCTCGAGCACTCGGTGCGCCGCCCCCACCGACCACGGCAGGTCGAAGCACATGAACATCAGGAACACGCCCGTCACCGCGCCCTCGAGGGCGGGCCGCGCGCAGTTGATCGCGCCGGGCGCCTGCCGCGCGGTGCCCGTGAAGTCGACGATCAGGCGGTCGTCGCGCTTGGTCAGGCGGCAGGCGATCCGGTAGAGCTCGTTGTCGTTGCCGTCGTGGTCGAGGTGCACCTGGTGGAACCAGGACCCGTCCGGCATCTCGCGCAGGTGCCCGCGCACCACGCGCTCGACGTAGTCCACGATCTCGTCCTGGCAGGCGAGGAAGGTGTCGACGCCGTAGTCGCTGATCAGGTCATGGATGCGCCGATGCGTGACCGTCAGCGACGCGAGCCGCGCGCGCAGGTTGAGCGCATTGTGCTCGGGCGTGCGCGCGTTGCGCAGGAACACGCCCTCGACGTCCGGCCGCAGCCGGAAGTCCTCGACCATCTTCACGCACGGGTAGAGCGGCGCCTCGCCGAAGCTGTCGCGCGCGCCCACCACGAAGCTGCCGGGCACGGGGCTGCCGACGTCCTCGTCGTGCATCGCGAGCCCCGACCAGGCGACGATGCGCCCGTCCCAGAAGATCGGCGTGACGAGGATCCCGTCGTTCGAGTGCAGCGCGCCGTACCAGGGGTCGTTCGTGAAGAACATGTCGCCCTCGCGGATGTCCTCGGCGGGCCACTCGGCGAGGATGCGCTGCACGAAGAAGTCGATCGTGGCGGCGTGGTGGAGGATGTAGATGCCAGCCACGAGCCCGTGGCCGTCCGGCGTGAGCAGGCCGGCGTTGAAGTCGTAGACCTCGTAGATCACCGGCGAGCCCGACATGCGGGCGGCGATCATCGCCTGCTCGTCGTTGATCGCCCACAGCCGGTGGCGGATGACCTCGAAGGTCACGGGATCGGGTGGCGGGTGGAGCGTCGCGGGTGGCGGGCTGGTCCTCGTCATGCCGGCACCAGGAAGATCGTCAGGTACTCGTCCAGCCGTGCGCTGAAGCCCTGGGGCACGACCACGCTGTCCCCCATGCGCTGCACCACCGCCGGGCCCTCGAGCACGTCGCCCGCGCGGAGGGCCGCGCCGTCGAGGATCGGCGTAGCGACGAAGCCGTCGGGCGCAAAGTAGATCTCGCGCTCGCCGCGCACGGCGCGCGACCCGTCGCCCGCGACCAGCTCGTGCGCGGGCAGCGGCGGCGGCTCCACCGTCCGCGTGCCGTTGACGATCTGCGCCTCGAGCTCGATGCCCGCGCTCGTGAGCAGCGCGCCCTCGCCGTACACCGTCGCGTAGCGCCGCTCGAAGCGGTCCTGGATCGGACGCGCGGAGGCGAGCGTCAGCGTCCCGCCGTCCACCTCGGCGATCAGCGTGTGCGCCTGCTTGCGGTAGCGCACACCCACCTCGCGCACGAGGCTGACGTCCCCGGGGGCCGCGCCCTCGCGCTCGAACTGCCCGAGCACCTTCTGCTCGAGCCGGCCGAAGTCCTCGCTGAGCTGGGCGAGGTCGTCCTCGGCGAACGGCGCGCCGAGGAAGCGCGCGCCCTGTGCGGTGTGCACGATGTCGCAGGTGAGCATGCCCTCGGCCGAGAACGCGGTGGAGCGCGGCAGCACGAGGATCGCCTTCGCCGCGATGTCCCGGCCGTAGAAAGCCGCGTGGGTGGGGCCGGCGCCGCCATAGGCGATCAGCACGCAGTCGCGCGGGTCGTGGCCCTGCTCGATGGTGGCCTTGCGGATCAGGTCCGCCATCTGCGCGTTGATGATCCGGAAGATGCCGATGGCCACCTCCTCGGGCTCCATCCCGAGCGTTCCGCCGAGCCGGCCGAGCGCCTCGAGCGCGAGGTCACGGTCGAGCGCCATGCGACCGCCGAGGAACGAATCCGGGTCGAGGTAGCCGAGCACGAGGTCGGCGTCCGTGACCGTCGCCTCGGTGCCGCCGAGCGCGTAGCACGCGGGACCGGGGCGCGAGCCCGCGCTCTGCGGCCCCACGCGCAAGAGGCCGCCCGCGTCGATCCATGCGAGGCTGCCGCCGCCCGCGCCGATCGAGCGCACCGCGAGCTTGGGGATGCGCAGGCTGTACTGCGACAGCACCGGGTCGTGGTCGAGCGGGATCTCGCCGTTCATGATCAGCCCGACCTCGAACGAGGTGCCGCCGACGTCGGTGCAGATCACGTTGCCCTCGCCGTAGAGCCGGCCGAGGTGGCGCGCGCCGAGGATGCCGCCCGCCGGCCCCGAGTCGAGCGTGAGGATCGGGCGCGCGCTCGCGTCCTCCACCGAGGTCAGCCCGCCGCCCGCCTGCATCACGAGCATCGGGCCGCCGAGGCCCTCATCCTGCAGCCGCGCCTCGAGCCCGGCCAGGTAGCTCGCCACCGTCGGGCCGACGTAGGCGTTCAGCGCGGTCGTGGAGGTGCGCTCGTACTCGCCGAGCAGGGGCGCGATCTCGGACGAGAGCGACACGAACACGCCCGGCGCGCGCTCCTCGAGCAGCTCGCGCACGCGCCGCTCGTGCGCCGGATTGACGAACGACCACAGGAACGAGACCGCGATCGCCTCGACGCCCGCGGCCACGAGCTCGTCGATCGCCTCGGCCACCTCGAGCTCGTTCAGGTCGACCACGACGTCGCCGTCGACGTCCACGCGCTCGGACACGCCGCGGATCAGGTCCGGCGGCACGATCGGCTCGGGCTTGTCGAGCCGCGACGAGTGCGCGATGTCGCGCTCGGCCAGCCCCGCGCGCTTGGAGAAGACCTTGCCGATGATCAACGCGTCCTCGTGGCCGCGTGTCGTTATCAGCCCGGTGCGGACGCCACGGCGGGTGAGCACCGCGTTCGTGGCGACCGTGGTTCCGTGCACCAGCATCTCGGTGCGGCCGAGCAGCTCCGAGCGCTCGATCCCGAGCTCGCCGGCGGCCACCTCGAGCGCCGCCAGAACCCCATCGGAAAGCGACTCGTACGTGGTCAGCGACTTCGATACCGTCCGCTCGCCGGCCGCGTCCGCCACCACGCAATCGGTGAACGTGCCACCGATGTCCACTCCGATCCTGTAGCGAGCCTCCACGCCTAATCAACCATAACGATTACAGCCGTCTCAAGTAAGGTGCGCGCCCATGAAGATCCTCCCCGCGCTGATCGGCGGCGAGCCCGCAACGGCCGCCAGCGGCGAGACCATCGAAGCCATCAACCCCGCCACCGGCGAGACGCTCGCGGGCTTCCCGCGCTTTGCCGCCGACGACGTCGACCGCGCGGTGCAGTCGGCCCGCGACGCGCAACCCGGCTGGCGAGCGATGGGACCGCTCGAGCGGGCAGCGATGGTCGGCGAGATCGCCGATGCCGTGCTCGAGCACGCCGAGGAGCTGGCCCGGCTCGACGTAGCTGACAACGGCAGCCCGATCCGCGAGATGCGCCGCGACGCGGGCATCGCCGCGGGCCAGCTGCGCTACTTCGCCGGGCTCGCCCTGCAGCTGCGCGGGGAGACGATCCCGAGCGGTTACGACCGGCTCGACTACACGCTCCGCGAGCCGTTCGGGGTGGTCGGCCGGATCATTCCCTTCAACCACCCCCTGATGTTCGCGGCGGGCCGGCTCGGCGCTCCGCTCATCGCCGGCAACACGGTTGTGCTCAAGCCGTCGGAGCACACGTCGTTGTCGGCGCTCAAGCTGGCCGAGCTGCTGGCGGACATCGTGCCGCCCGGCGTGGTGAACGTGATCAGCGGCTACGGCAACGAGGCCGGCGACGCGCTCGTGGCCCACCCCGACGTGCGCCGCATCGCGTTCATCGGCTCGGTGCCGGTCGGCCGCGCAATCCAGCAGCGGGCGGCCACGCACACCGTCAAGACGGTGACGCTCGAGCTCGGCGGCAAGAACCCGATCGTCGTGTTTCCCGACGCGGACCTCGACGCCGCCGTGGACGGCGCGCTGCGCGGGATGAACTTCACCTGGCAGGGACAGTCGTGCGGGTCGACCTCGCGGCTGCTCGTCCACGCCTCGCAGCACGACTCCTTCGTCGAGCGCCTCGCGGCCCGCATGGAGTCGATGCGCCACGGCATGCCCGACGACGAGGCGACCGAGACCGGCGCAATCGTGCACCGCGGGCAGTTCAACAAGGTGGTCGGCTACGTGCGCCTCGGCCGCGAGGAGGGCGCACGCGTGGTGGCGGGCGGCGGGCCGCCGGAGGACAGGGCGCTGAAGAACGGCCTGTTCGTGCGACCCACGCTGTTCGACGGCGTGAGGCCCGACTCGCGGCTCGCGAGTGAGGAGATCTTCGGGCCGGTGCTCGCGGCGATGCCGTTCGAGAGCTACGACGAGGCGCTCGCGATCGCAAACGGGCTCAACTACGGGCTGAGCGCCAGCGTGTTCACCAACGACCTGCGCACCGCCCACCGCTTCGCGCGCGACGTTCAGGCCGGATACGTCTGGGTAAACGACTCGTCCGTGCACTTCCCGGGCACCGACTTCGGCGGCGTGAAGGACTCGGGCGTGGGCCGCGAAGAGGGCTTCCAGGAGTTGCTCGGCTACACGCAGTCGAAGAACGTCAACCTCCGCTTCGGTTCACGATGAGCACGGACGACGCCAGCTCGCGCGCCAACATCCACCTCACGCTCGCGCTCGGGGACTACGACCACACGCGCGACCTGGTGAGCGGCGTCGTACCGGTGGAGGGCGTCGACCTCACCTGCATGAGCTTTTCGGTGGAGGAGACCTTCTTCCGCTTCGCGCGCTTCCGCGAGTGGGACGTCTCCGAGTTCTCGCTGGCCAAGTACTGCTCGCTGCGCGCCTCCGGGGACGACTCGCTCACCGCCATTCCGGTGTTCCCGTCGCGCAGCTTCCGGCACTCGGCGATCTTCATCCGCGCGGATGGGCCCCTGGACGACCCCGCCGCGCTCGCCGGCAAGCGCATCGGCGTACCGGAGTGGACGCAGACCGCCACCGTCTACGCGCGCGGCCTGCTGCAACACCAGTACGGGCTCGACCTGCGCGCGGTCGAGTGGTTCCAGGGCGGCACCAACGAGCCGGGTCGCGTCGAGGGGATCAAGCTCGATCCGCCGCCCGGCTTCAGCCTCACTCCGGTGAGCGACCGCAGCCTGAACGACATGTTGCTGGCCGGCGACCTCGACGCGCTGATCGCCGCGCACCCACCGGACGAGTTCGAGAGCGGCAGCGGCAGGGTGGTGAGGCTGTTCGGCGACTACCGCGCCACCGAGGAGGCCTATTACCGCGACACCGGGATCTTCCCGATCATGCACGTGATCGCGCTGCGGCAGGACGTGCTCGACGACCACCCGTGGGCGGCGATGAACCTCTACACCGCGTTCCGGGAGGCCAAGCGGCGGGGGATCGAGCGGGCGCTCGACATGAACGCGCCGAAGTACCCGATCCCCTGGAGCCCGGCCAACGCCAGGCGCGCCGAGCAGATCTTCGGCGGCGACTTCTGGCCCTACGGGCTCGAGGAGAACCGCCGCACGCTCGACGCGTTCCTCGAATTCGCCCACGAGCAGGGCGCGTGCGCGCGGCGGCTCGAGCCGGACGAGCTGTTCCCGGACTCGGTCAAGACCGAGTTCCGGGTCTAGCGGATCTGGAGGACCTGAGTGGGCTTGTGCGCCTCGACGGCCGCGTCGAGCTTCGGGCCCTCACCGCCGTCGATCGCGTCCACGAGGTCGCGGTGCACCTTGAGAAAGGCGTCGCCGTCGAACTCGCCGATCTCGGCGCCGGCCATCTCCGACTCCAGGAAGTCGATCAGCATCAGGTACATCGTCCGCAGCGGCTCGTTGCGGCAGAGCCGCGCGATGCGCCGGTGGAGTGCCCAGTTGGTCTTGAAGTACTCGGCCGGGTCGTCGATCGTCGCCTCCATCTGCTTGACGATCTTCTTCATCGCTCGGATGTCCTCGGCGCGGTGGTAGCGGGCGGCGTGAGCGCACACGAGCGGCTCGAGCGCGTCGCGCACCTCGAGCGTCTCGGCGTAGGTCGTGGTGCCGGAGCGGAAGCCGAGCACCAGGTGGCTGAGCGCGAGCCGCGACGCCCGCCGCGCCACGAACACGCCGCCGCCGGGACCCGGCCTGGCCTCGATCGCGCCGCGCATCTCGAGCAGCCGCACTGCCTCGTTCACGGTGGCCACGGCCACGCCAAAGCGCTTGCGCAGGTCCTCCTTGGTGCCGAGCCGCGTGCCCGGCTCGAGCCCCTCGGCGATCTCGCGCTCGAGCTCTCTCGCCACCAGCTCCGCGCGCGAGGGTCTCGCGGCGAGCGGGGTCTGGGGCGCGGCGGTCACACGCCTGATCATAAGTGCGGTCGCAGCGGCCCCTCGTCCATGTACACGCGCATGCCGGCGATACGGCCGTCGCCGTCGCGGCGCAGCACGGTGAGCGTCGGCAGCGGCAGCTCGCGCCCGTCCGGCAGCGAGTAGGTGGCCACGAACTCGCACACCGTGGTGTCCCCGAGCTGCCAGACATTGCGATAGGAGTGGCTCACGCGGAGGAAGTTCTCGTGCACCGCCGCCAGCGTCCGGCGCGCCTCCTCCACGCCCGTCACCACCGGCCGCGCGCCGAACTGCAGCTCGATGCCGGGCGCGAAGCGGGCGAGCACGGCGGGCCCGTTGTTCGCGTCCACCTCCGTGTACATGTCGACTACCCAGTCCGGTGGATCGGCCATATCACTTATAATCATTCTACGTGACCGTGCCAGGCCAGCGCATTCCCAAGAGCTCGACTCCGGTACTGAACGAGGAGAACGCGCTCAAGCTCGGCATCTTCGCCACCAACCTGCGCGGCGGTGTCACACTCGCCGACGTCGAGGGCAATCTGAAGGGCAACTGGGACGAGACGCTGCGGCTCGCCCAGCGAGCCGATGGGCTGGGGATCGATGCCATCGTGCCGATCGCCCGCTGGCGCGGCTACGGCGGCGACGCCAACCTCGGCGACCGCTCGTTCGAGACCTTCACCTGGGCCGCGGGGCTGCTTGCCCAGACTGAGCGCATCATGGTCTTCTCGACCTTCCACGTGCCGCTCGGCCATCCGATCTTCGCCGCCAAGATGGGCGCCACCGTCGACCACATCTCGGGCGGACGCTGGGGCCTCAACATCGTGGCCGGCTGGAACTCGTCCGAGCTGGCGATGTTCGGCCTCACCCAGCGCGAGCACGACCAGCGCTACGAGGTGGCGGCCGAGTGGGCCGAGGCGCTCAAACAACTCTGGACCGTGGAGGGCGAGAGCGACTACCTCGGCGAGTTCATCGAAATCCACTCCGGCTTCTCGGAGCCGAAGCCGCTGCAGGACCCCTACCCCGTGATCATGAACGCCGGCACGAGCCCGGCCGGGCGCGCCTTCGCCGCCACGCACAGCGACCTGATCTTCGCCGGCCTGACCAACCTCGAGACCGCGGCGGAGCAGGTGGCCGAGATCAAGCAGCTCGCGCGCGACCAGCGCGGGCGCGACATCAAGGTGTTCGGCCGCGGCCACATCGTCTGCCGCGACAGCGAGCGCGAGGCCAGGGCCGACTGGGACCGGATCCACCGCGAGCTCGGCGACCGGCGGGGCGCGATCGAGACGGTGAAGATGAACTCCGCCAACTCGCAGAGCACGCCCTTCGACGAGATGAAGATGGAGAAGACCATCGAGGGGATGATTGCGGGCTTCTTCTCGCTGCCGGTGGTCGGGACCGCCGACCAGGTGGTGGAGCGCATGCTCGAGCTGCAGGCGCTTGGGATCGACGGCCTCGCGCTCTCCTGGCCCGACTACGACGAGGGCCTCCAGCAGCTGGAGGAGCTGATCCTGCCGCGGCTCGTCGAGGCCGGCGCGCGGCGGCAAGTGGAGGAGCCGGCTTGGCCGACCGCCTGAGGGGGAAGGTCGCGCTCATCACCGGCACGGCGGGCGGCCAGGGGCGGGCCGCCGCCATCCTCTTCGCGCGCGAGGGCGCGCTGGTGGTCGGCTGCGACACGAACGACGACGAGGCGCGCGAAACCGCCGAGCTGGTGGAGCGTGAGGGCGGCAGGATGGAGTCGTTCCAGCCCGTCGACCTCGGCGACCCCGACCAGGCGCGCGGCTGGGTGGACGAGGCGGCCGGGCGGCACGGCGGCTTCGACATCCTCTACAACAACGCGGCCGCGCCCAAGTTCGGCTCGATCGCGGACATGACACACGACGAGTGGCACTTCACGATCCGCAACGAGGTGCACCTGATCTTCTACGTGACGAGCGCGGCCTGGCCGCACCTCGTCGCGCGCGGCGGCGGCTCGATCATCAACACCGGCTCGATCTCGGGGATGAGCTCGAACCCCTCCACCCCAGGCAGCTTCGCCCACGCCGCCGCCAAGGGCGCTGTGATCGCGATGACGCGCGAGCTTGCACTCGAGGGCGCCGCGCAGGGCATCCGGGTCAACTCGATCAGCCCCGGCATGGTCGAGTCGCCCGCCACCGCGGAGCAGCTCAAGGACCCGAACTTCCGCAAGAACCACCTCGCCGCGATCATGCTCCCGCGCACGGGCCGGCCCGAGGACGTGGCGAGCGCCGCGCTGTACCTCGCCTCGGACGAGTCGAGCTGGGTCACCGGCTCGAACCTCGTGGTCGACGGCGGCTACATGTCGCGCTGATCACCACCCAAGGAGGAGACATGGCCCTGTCCTTCACCGACCCGCCGACCGAGATCGGCGACGACCAGCCCGTCGCGAGGGAGCACTCGGCCGGCACTCCCGAGGGCGTCGCGCCCGGCTACGCGCTCGGCCCGGGCGAGGGCCCCGCGATCTGGTTCCAGGGCGGGGTCATCACGATGAAGGCGCGCGCGCTCGATACCGACGGCGGCTTCGCGGTCACCGAGTGGTTCGGCCCGCGCGACATGGTCGCACCCGGGCACGTGCACGACCGCGACGCCGAGGGCTTCTACATCCTCGAGGGCACGCTCGACATCGGCGTCGGCGACACCGCCTACCACGCCGTGCCCGGCAGCTACATCTACGTGCCGCCCAGGACCGTGCACGACTGGCGCGTGACCTCGGCCACGTGCAAGTTCCTCGTGTTCATCGTGCCGGGCGGCTTCGAGCACTTCTTCGAGGAGCTGGCGGAGCCGGCGCAGTCCGCCACCTACCCGTACACCGAGCACCGCCAGCCGCCGCTCGAGGAGATCCGGGCCGCGGGCGGGAAGTACGGCTGGAGCACGGGGCACGGGGTGCTCGACACAGGGTCGACGGCGCCGCCGACGGCGGGGAGGCTCGAGCAGGGTTAGCCGCCTCGGGCATGGGCCGCCTGCACCGGCGGCATGATTGTCCGGTGCCAAGGGACGCGGGCCCCATCCCTTCGCGGCGGCGGCGGATCGTCCGCCGGGCTGCTCTCGTCGCCGTGTCCGTTGCCGGCGTGGCGCTCGCCGCGGTGGCCGTACAGCGGATCGGCGTCTCGCGCGTCGGCGACGCGTTGCTGTCGGTGAACCTGGGCTGGGCCGTTGTGGCGTTGCTGCTCATGTGCAGCTCGCTGACGCTGCGAGCCGAGTCCTGGTACGCCGTCCTGCGCGCCGCCGGCGCGCCCGTGCGGCGCTCAGACGCGCTGCGCGGAACGATGATCGGCGTCTTGGTCTCCGCCGCGCTGCCCGGCCGCCTCGGCGAGCCCGCACGCGCGGTGGTGCTGAGCCGCCGGCTCGGCAGCACGCGCCGCTGGGTGGCCACCGTCGCCGGCACCGTCTTCGCCCAGACGTTGTTGAACGTCGTCGCCCTCGTCCTGCTCGCCGCCGTTGCGATCGCCGGCACGAGCCTGTTCCAGGGCCATGCCCTGGCCGCGGTGCTCGGGCTCGGGATACCGCTGGTGGTCGCGCTCGTGGTCGTGCTCGCACCTCCCGTGCTCCGGCGGCTTACACGGTCCCGCATCGGGGCAGTCCGTCGGACGGCGCTCGTGGTCGTCGGGCAGATCGAGAACGTGCGGCGCGGGCTGCGCGTCTTTCGCCAGCCGCGGCGCGGCCTCCACGCAGCCATCGCACAGCTCTCCGCCTGGGCCCTCCAGTGGCTCGCCTGCTACTCGCTGCTGGTCGCGTTCAACCTCCAGCACGAGGCCGGGCTCACCGCCGCCGCCAGCGTGCTGCTGGCCGTCAACCTCACCGCGATTCTCCCCGCCACGCCCTCGAACGTCGGCATCTTCCAGGCGGCGTGCGTGCTCGTGCTGGCCGCCTACGGAGTCGGCAAGGGCGACGGCCTCGCCTACGGAATCGTGCTGCAGGCGATCGAGGTCGCGACCGCGCTGATGCTCGGCGTGCCGGCGCTGCTCGGCGAGGGGTTGAGCTGGCACGACATCCGGAGCGCGAGCGAGGAGATTCAGCCTGACGGCTGAGCCAGCAGACCCGGGCGTTTAACCGCCCGGCAGCGGGAATCCGCAGCCGCCTGTCCCAGACCGTGGACGGCGCCTGGGAGGTCAGGGTCGGACCAGTTCCGGGCGCCGACGTGGCCCAGATCATCGATCAGTTCGTCTGGTAGCTCGCGATGTCGACGTCGCTGGAAAGTTCGACGGTCGCCGGCTTCATGCCGACGTGTGGTCAGTTGTCACCCATAGTCGCGGGTTAGTGACCGAACGTCACGTGCGGGCTGGCTACCCCGCCACGGCCGAGAGCCGCTTCAGCTGCCCCAGCGACTCCCTGATCAGCTCTGGGAACTCGCGCTTGTTGCCGGGGGCGAGCCAGCTCTCGAACGCGATGCGGAACACCGCGATGGCGACCTCGCCGATGAGGCGCGCCGCCTGATCGTCGACGCCGCGCTGCCGCAGCGTCTCGGCGATTCCGGTGGCCATGGAGGCGAGCTTGCTCAGCTCGCGCTCCTGGAGCTCGGGGGTCGCGGCGATGATCGCCGCGCGCTTCTGCGCGAATTCGCGCCGACCCTGCAACATGGCGGCGGCGGACTCGAGGCCCGCGGCCACCGCGTCGATCGGCGCCACCGAGTCGGGAGCGTCGGCGACAGGGGTGATGAGCCGCTCCTGAAACTCGCCTCCGCCCCCGAACAGCACCTCCCGCTTGTCGCCGTAGTGGCGGAAGAACGTCCGCTCGGTCAGTCCCGCCCGCTTGGCGATCTCGGCGACCGTCGTGTGTTCGAAACCGCGCTCCGCGTAGAGCTCCATGGCCGCTTGCTCGAGCCTGCCACGTCCATCTGGTTCCCATCGAGCCATGTGCCGGGATTCTAGGTGATGTCAGCCGCTGTCATCAGCGTGCTACAGTGATGACAGTTTCTGACATCACTGTCCGCGCAACGGACAGTCGCCCCACTTGGAGGTTCTCTCATGCGCGTTTTCGTCACAGGCGCAACCGGATTCGTCGGGTCCGCCGTCGTTCCCGAGCTGATCGACGCGGGCCACCACGTGACCGGCCTCGCCCGCTCGGACCAGGCTGCCACGGCGCTAGCGAGGGCCGGAGCCGAGGTCCACCGCGGCTCCCTCGACGACCTCGACAGCCTGCACGCCGGCGCAGCCGCGGCAGACGGCGTGATCCACCTCGCGTTCATCCACGACTTCTCCCAGCTCGCAGCCTCGGGACGCACCGACCTGCGTGCCATCGAGACGCTCGGCGCCGCGCTCGAGGGCTCGGACCGGCCCCTCGTCGTCACCTCCGGGACCGGGCTGCTCGCCCCGGGACGACTCGCCACCGAGGAGGACTCGCCCAACCCCGACGGGCATGCGACACACCGGAACGCGTCCGAGGCGGCGGCGCGCTCCCTGGCCGGGCGGGGCGTGCGTTCGTCGATCGTCCGGCTCAGCGCGTCGGTCCACGGCGAGGGTGATCACGGCTTCGTGCCGGTCCTGATCGAGACCGCCCGCGCCAAGGGCGTCTCGGGCTACATCGGCGACGGCTCAAACCGCTGGCCGGCCGTGCACCGGCTCGATGCCGCCCGCCTCTTCCGGCTCGCGCTCGAGACCGCGCCGGCCGGTTCGGTTTTCCACGGCGTGCGAGACGAGGGCATTCCGATTCGCGAGGTCGCGGAGGTGATCGGGCGGCACCTGAACGTGGCAGTGGTGTCGATCGCCCCCGAGGACGCGCTCGAGCACTTCGGCTGGCTGGCGGGCTTCCTCGCGGCGGACATACCGGCCTCGAGTGCGCTGACCCGCGAGCAGCTTGGCTGGAACCCGGTAGGGCCCAGCCTCATCGCGGACCTCGAAGAGGGGCATTACTACCAGGCGGCGCAAACGGCTGCTGCCTGATCCGGGCCTAGGCCAGCGGGGTCGCCGTCTCCATCATCTCGATCGGCGGCCCCGGGCCCCAGAGGTTCGCGAAGCTCGGGTCGTCGAGGCTCCAGTGGCCCGGCTGGTAGGTGCGCTCGTCCCACACCTGGTAGAGGTCGGCGTAGTACTCGACGATGCAGCCGGCCGGATCGAAGTGGTAGGTGAAGATGTTCTGGCCCGCACCGTGGCGGCCCGGACCCCAGATGAAGTTGCCGCCGTTGCGCGAGAGCACGTCGCCGAGCAGCCCGAGCGTGCCGATGTTCTCGACGCCCCAGGCGTAGTGGTTGAGCCCGTCGCGCGGGCCGCGGCCGAAGCCGATGCCGTGGTGGTCCACGCCGCAGCGCATGAACACGAGCGTGCCGTCGCCGACGTCGTCCGAGAGCTTGAAGCCGAGCACCTGCTCGAATAGCGCGCGCGTCGGCCCCGTGTCCTCGCAGGCCAGCATCGGGTGGCCGAACTTGCGCGGCTGCACGCCGCTGCCGGTCTGGGTCACGCCGTCGGCGTCCATGCCGCTGAAGACCTCGATCACGTGCCCGGCGGGCGCGCGGAAGCGCACCGCCCGGCCGAGGCCCTTCTCCTCGGGCGAGTCCGACACCAGCTGCACGCCGTGCTCGCCGAGCCGCGCGACGAGCGCGTCGAGCGCGTCGTTGTCGTGCGCCTCCATCGCCACGTGGTCGAGCTGCGCATCGTCGCCCTCGATGTACATGAGCGAGTGATGGCAGTCGGCGTGGGTGAGGTAGGAGACGCCATCGACGCGCTCCACCTCCCGCATCCCCATCACGGTCGTGGCCCAGGACACGGACGCCTCGATGTCGGGCACCACCAGGGCCACGTGCCCCATGCGCTTGATGAAGTCATTCACTGCTCAGCCCTCCTCCACCACGTTCTCGAGCCGGCCGACGCCCTCCACCTCGGCCACCATCACGTCGCCGGGTGCGAGGAAGCGGCCCTTGCCGGCGCCCACTCCCGCGCACGTACCGGTGCAGATCACGTCGCCGGGCACGAGCGGCACCACCGCGCTCAGAAACTCGATCTGCTCGGCGATCGAGAAGATCATCTCGGAGGTGCGCGAGTCCTGCTGGACGTCGCCGTTGAGCGTCAGCCGCAGCGGCGTGTCCTGGGCGTTCGGCAGGTTCGCCGCGGGTACGAGCCACGGTCCCATCGGGCACGACGTGGCCCAGCCCTTCTGCAGGAACCAGTCGAACTTCATCGGCGGCTCACCCGTGTCCTCGCGCACGAAGCGCCCGCGCACCGACACGTCGTTGGCCACCGTATAGCCGGCGATGTGGTCGGACGCGTCGGCCGCGCTCACCCGCTCGGCGCGGCGGCCGATCACCACCGCCAGCTCCACCTCCCAGTCCACGCGCTCGGCGCCCGGGCCGATCTTGACCGGCTGGCGGTGGCCGACCAGCGTGGTCGTGGGCTTGAGGAACATGAACGGACCGCCGGCTGGCTTGGGCACCTCGTCGTCTGGCCCGAGCCTCCGCATCTCACGCGCGTGATCTGCGTAGTTGGCGCCCGCCATGTAGAGGTTGGGCGGCCGCGGCACCGGCGGCAGGAGCTCCACCTCCTCGAGCGGGCGCCCAGGCTCGAGGTCGCCCTCCTCGATGCGCCGGGCGAGGACCTGGAGCGAGGTGTCCCAGTCGCCGAACAGCTCCATCGTGTCCGGGTGACCCGGCAGCGCGTGCACCACGCCGTCGACCACGAGGCCGGGAGTGGGGCCGTGCGCGTCCGGAATGCTCGCGAGCCGAAAGTCCATCGCCACCTGCCAGAACTCTATAGAGATTTGGCGATCCGCCGCGGCTGCTACGGCTTATCGTCCGGGATCCGACTCGTGTCTCTATAGAGTTTGCCTCGATGAAGGCGATCGTGGTGAGAAGCTACGGCGGACCCGAGGTGCTCGAGTACCTCGACTGGCCGGAGCCCGAGGTCGCGCCCGGCGAGGTGCTGATCCGCGTCTACGCCGTCACCGTCGGCCGCACGCTCGACGTCGAGGTGCGCCGGCGCGGCGCCGACTTCCACGCCACCCTGCCGCGCATCCTCGGCTCGGACCCCGCCGGCGTGGTGGAGGCCGTCGGCGAGGGCGTGACGCGCGTCGCGCTCGGCGACCGCGTGGTGTGCACGAGCACCCTGTTCTGTGGCGAGTGCGACCTCTGTCGCGCCGGGCTCACCAATGCCTGCGACCGCCACCAGGTGATGGGCGTGCACCGCGACGGCGGCTACGCCGAGCTCTGCGCGGTCCCCGAGGGGACGGTCGAGCGCGTACCGGACCACGTGACGATGGAGCAGGCGGCGTTGATGGGCGTCAGCTATCCGATCGCCTGGAACCTGCTCGCCGCGGCGGGCGGCCTGCAGGCGGGCCAGGACGTGCTCGTGATGGGCGCGGGCGGCGGGCTCGGCATCGCGGGGGTGCTGGTGGCGGAGTCGCTCGGCGCGCGGCCGATCGCTGCCGCGGGCTCCGACTGGAAGCTCGAGCGCTGCCGCGACCTGCTCGGCGTGGACGCGACCGTGAACTACACGGAGCCCGGCTGGTCGGGGCGCGTGCGCGAGCTGTCGGCCGACGGCCGCGGCGTCGCCGTGGTGTACGAGAACATCTCCTCCCCCGAGCTCTGGGCCGATGCGCTCGCGACGCTGCGCCCGTACGGGCGGCTCGTGACCTGTGGCGCCCACGGCGGCGGCCTGGTGGAGCTCGACGTGCGCAAGCTCTACCGCTCCCAGCTCGCGATCGTCGGCGACACCGGCGCGACGGCCGAGCAGACCCGCGCCGTGTTCGAGCGCGTGGCGGAGGGCAAGCTCGACCCGCCGCCGGTGTTCCACCGCTTCCCGCTCGACCAAGCTGCGGCGGCCCAGGAGGCAGCCGCGGGCCGCGACCTCTTCGGCCGCGCCGTGATCGTCGTGCGGGAGGAGGGACCGAGGGCATGACCGACAGCCCGCGCACGCGCGACCCGGGCGCCGTGTCGATCGCGCTCGACGCGCTGCGCCAGATGATCGTCACCGGCGACATCCCGCCGGGCACGGAGCTGTCGCAGGTGAAGCTGGCCGAGACGATCGGCGTAAGCACAACGCCGCTGCGCGAGGCACTGAGCCGGCTCGAGGCCGAGGGGCTCGTGGAGGCGCGCCGCAACCGGCGTCCGCGCGTGCCGCCGTTCGACCCCGAGGACCTCGACTCCGTCTACTGCCACCGGGTGCTGCTCGAGTCGCTGGCGATCTCGCTGACGGTGCCGCAGATGACCGACGATGACATCGCGGCGCTGGGGGCCGACCTCAGGACGATGCGAGGCGCGAAGACCGCGCCCGCCTGGGACGGCGCCCACGCGAGCTTCCACCTCGGCCTCGTGGCGCGCTGCAGCCCGCCGCTGCGCTCGCAGATCGCCGGCTTCATGGCGCGCGGCGACCGCTACCGCCGCATGTCCGTGCGCGGCGACGACCCCGCCGGCCGCCGCACGGGCGACCTCGAGCACGAGGCCATCCTCGAGGCCTGCGCGGAGCGCGACGCGCGCGAGGCCGCCCTGCTGCTCGCGCGCCACCTCACGCGCTCGGCGCTCACCCTTATGGCCCACCTGGCCCCCGACACGGATCCCGTGTCGGTCCGCAGCGCGCTGCAGATGGTCATGGGCGGCGCCGACTGACTCGCAACGTCGACCGAAGGAGAGCAGATGCCATTCAAGGGATTGCAGGACCGCGTCGCGATCGTGACGGGCGCGGCCTCAGGAATCGGGCTCGCCACTGCGCAGCGCCTGGCGCAGGAGGGCGCGAAGGTCGCGCTCGTGGACGTCGATGCAGACCGCGTCGAGCAGGCGGCGGGCGAGCTCGGCCACGGCGCCATCGCGCTCGCGGGCGACGTCTCCTCCGAGGAGGACGTGGCGCGCTACTTCGGCGAGGTCACCGAACGCTTTGGCCGCGTCGCCTCGCTGCACAACAACGCCGGCATCGGCGGCATGCCCGTGCCGCTCGCCGAGACCGAGATGGCGGACTTCGACCGGCTCGTGCGCATCAACCAGCGCGGCGTCTTCCTCAACCTGCGCCAGATGGTCCGCGTGGCGCTCGAGCAGGGCGGCGGCGCGACGATCGTCAACACCGCCTCCGGCACCGCATTCCACGGCGTGCCGGGCCTGGCCGCCTACGCGGGCACGAAGGCCGCGATCCTCTCGTTCACGCGCAACGCCGCCGTCGAGTACGCGAAGGACGGCATCCGCGTGAACGCGGTGGTGCCGGGTCCGGTCGGCACGCCGCTGTTCGAGGCCTTCCCCGAGGAGTTCCAGAGCGGCGCCGAGACCTTCAACCCCCAGGGCCGGCGCGGCACCCCCGGCGAGATCGCCGCGGTGGTGGCCTTCCTGCTGAGCGACGAGTCCACGTACATCACGGGTGCGGCGTACGCCGTTGACGGCGGCGAGGGCGCCTAAACGTCAGAAAAACCACCCAGGCCTTTCCGCCGCGGCCCGCCTGAGGTAGCGTTCGCATACCGAACCGTTGTGCATCCTGCATGCGGGCGGAGGGGAAATGTCCGAGGAACGGCCTCGCAGCTCAGATTTCGTGCAGTCGCTCGAGCGGGGACTGGCGGTGATCCGCGCCTTCGACGCCGAGCACCGCGAGCTGGCCCTGAGCGACGTCGCGCGCGCCACCGGGCTCACCCGCGCGGCCGCCCGCCGCTTCCTGCTCACGCTCGTCAAGCTCGGCTACGTGCACTTCGCGGACGGGCGCTTCTCGCTGCGCCCGCGGGTGCTCGACCTGGGCTACGCATACCTCTCGAGCCTCAGCCTGCCCGAGGTCGCCCAGCCCCACATGGAAGTGCTCGTGGCGAAGGTCAACGAGTCGTCGTCGATCTCGGTGCTGGACGACACCGAGATCGTCTACGTGGTCAGGGTGCCGACCCGCCGCATCATGAGCATCACCCTCGCGGTGGGCACGCGGCTGCCCGCGTACGCGACCTCGATGGGCCGCGTGCTGCTCGGCGCGCTCGGAGAGGACGAGCTCGACGAGCGCCTGTCGCGCATCGACATCAGGCCGCTCACCGCCCACACGGTGAAGGACGAGGCTGGGCTGCGGGAGGCGATCGCGGCCGTGAACAGCCAGGGCTTCGCGATGGTCGATCAGGAGCTCGAGGAGGGCCTGCGCTCGGCGGCGGTGCCGATCCATGGCGCATCCGGCGAGGTGACGGCGGCCCTCAACGTGTCCGTGCACGCCAGCCGCGCGTCGATGACGGTGCTGCGGCGCGAGTTCCTGCCGCACGCGCTCGAGGCGGCCGCGGCGATCGAGGACGACCTGCGCGGCGCGAGCCGCGGCAACGCCTTTTCGGTGCGTAACGGGCGGGGTTAGACTGTCGGGTGCGCTTGGCGAATCGTTGTCCGCGGAGCGAACACGCTCCCCGGCAACGCGGCGAAGAGGAACCAGAAGGAGGAGCGGTAATGGCGACCGTTGAGCTTGCCCAGCAGGAGCTGCTGATCGGAGGGCGCTGGACCGGCGCTGCCGGCGGCGGGACTTACGAGAAGACCTTCCCCTATACGGGCGAGCCGGTTGGGATGGCCGCCGCCGCCAAGCGCGAGGACGCGAAGGCCGCCGTCGGGGCCGCCCACGCGGCGTTCGGCGAGTGGTCGCGCAGCGCCCCTGCGCAGCGGCGCGAGATCCTGCTGAAGGCCGCCGACATTCTCCAGAGCCGCGCCGAGGACATCGCGCAGATCGTCACCGAGGAGACCGGCGCCACCTTCGGCTGGGGCATGTTCAACGTGCACCTCGCCTCGGCCATGCTGCGCGAGGCGGGCGCCCAGGCCTACGGGCTCGTCGGCGAGGTGATCCCCTCCGACGTGCCCGGCAAGCTCGCCATGGGGGTACGCGCGCCCGCGGGCGTGGTCGTGGCGATCGCCCCCTGGAACGCGCCGGTGATCCTCTCCACGCGCTCCGTGGCCACGCCGCTCGCGTACGCCAACACGGTGGTGCTGAAGGCCTCCGAGGAGTGCCCTCGCACCCATGCCGCGGTGGTGCACGCGCTTGTGGACGCAGGTCTGCCGGAGGGCGTGATCAACCTGATCACCAACGACCCCGCCGACGCCGCCGACGTGGTGGACGAGCTGATCGCCCACCCGCTCACGCGGCGGATCAACTTCACCGGCTCGACCAAGGTCGGCCGCATCATCGCCGAGAACGCCGGCAGGCACCTCAAGCGCGTGCTGCTCGAGCTCGGCGGCAAGGCGCCGATGATCGTGCTCCCGGACGCGGACATCGACCAGGCCGTGAAGGCCGCCAACTTCGGCGCCTTCTTCCATCAGGGCCAGATCTGCATGTCCACCGAGCGCGCGATCGTGGACAGGTCGCTGATCGACGAGTTCGCGTCGAAGCTCGCCGAGCGCGCCAGCGGCATGAAGGTCGGCGACCCGCGCGAGCCCGACACGGTGATCGGGCCGCTCGTGAACAAGGCGGCGATCGAGCGCGTGAGCGCACTGGTGGAGGACGCGGCGTCGAAGGGCGCCGAGATCCTCACCGGTGGCGAGGCCGACGGCCCCTGCTTCCCGCCCACCGTGGTCAAGGGCGTGACCTCCGACATGCGGCTCTACAGCGAGGAGTCGTTCGGGCCGGTGCTCGCCGTGATGGCGTCCGACAGCCCCGACCAGTCGGTCGAGATGGCCAACGACTCCGACTACGGCCTCTCCGCGGCCGTGTTCGGCAACAACGTGCCGGCGGCGCTCGAGATCGCCCAGCGCATCGAGAGCGGCATCTGCCACGTCAACGACACCACGGTTCAGGACGAGCCGCAGATGCCGTTCGGCGGGGTGAAGGCGAGCGGCTTCGGACGCTTCGGGGGGCGCGCCGCGCT
>DASXNY010000034.1:0-3737 GCA_036494715.1 Thermoleophilaceae bacterium | reverse complement strand
CGAGCGCTGGCGTACTGCGGCGGGTGGGCCGGGATGTCGAGAGCGGGCTTCGTTCCGGCGAGGTGCGAGCCACCCCGACCCTGTTCATCGACGGGCTGGTGCACCGGGGCGGCTATGACGCGGCCGCCCTGCTGGAGGCGCTCGGAGGAGGTGGGGCTTGACCCACCCAAGCACCGAGGGCCCGATCACCACGCCCAGCAGGATCTCGAGCACGATCGCTGGAATCCGGACGCGTGGGAAGAACCCCAGCGCGAGCGGCGCGAGCAACCCGGCCGCGGCGACGATCAGCAGATCCGTGAACTGAGCGGCGGGCATGGAGGCTGGTCGGATGTCGAGTCACCTTACGTTCAGATCTGCGCGGATGGCCCAGCTCGAGGCTGGGACCACCCGCGTTCGCAGCCTCACACTTGGCCTGCTGTCGCCACCGCCGTGGGCCTGTCCCCCGCCCCACTCCCAAGGAAAGCGAGCAGCGCCGAGTTGACCTCGTCGGGGTGTGTCCAGCCGATGTTGTGTGGTCCATCCTGGATTTCGACCACTGTCAGATCGGCGATCAACCGCTCGTCGCGCAGTCTTGCCGTAGTGAGCTCGAACGGGAGGACCCGATCGGCGGTGCCGTGCAACGCGAGGACCGGGATGTCGATCTTGGGCAGATCGCCGCGGAAGTCGGTCAGCCACGTGTCGATGCAGGCGTAGGTTGCGTATGGCGAGGAGCCGGCTGCCACCTCGAAGCTTGCCCGCAGCGCGGCGTCGCCGATCCGCTCCGGGGCGAGCACGTCGGTGTTGTAGAGGTTGGCGAGGAACGAGTCGAGGAACGCGTACCGGTCGGCGACGACCGCCTGCTTGAAGCCCTCGAACACGTCCTTGGGAACGCCTTGCGGGTTGTCGTCCGCCTGCAGGAGGTACGGCGGGATCGACCCGAGCAGCACCGCCTTCTCGACCCCGGCCGACCCGTACGTACCGAGGTACCGGGTTACCTCGCCGGTGCCCATCGAGAAGCCGGCGATGACGACATCCTGGTCGAGCGCGAGATGGTCGAGCAGGGCTTTCAGATCGCTCGCGAACGTGTCGTAGTCATAGCCGCACGTCGGCTGACTGGACCGGCCGAAGCCTCGACGGTCGTAGCTGATGCAGCGGTATCTGTGCTCGAGCAGCACCCGCTCCTGACGCTCCCAGGAGTTGCCGTTGAGCGGATAGCCGTGAATCAGAATGATCGGATTTCCGTAGCCGTGGTCGTTGTAGTGGATCTCAATATCCGTGCTGTTTTCGGTCCCGACCTTCACGAATGGCATGGTGCTCCTCTCGTTTGGCTATTGGGCGCTGATGGCGAGCCAGCTTCGCGCTTCGCCCGATGGCGGTGCGCGCACCGCAGCACGAATCGGTACACCCGCTCGGATAGGGCCGTGAGGCCCACGAAATCATCGGGAAAGTACACGTAGGACCTCCTCCGTGTGGCGACCGGCGGCCGCGAGAGCCGCAACGTTCACGGTCAGTTCTCCCACTCGCGCCCTGGGAGCCTGGTCTTGATTTCTTGCATCAGCCATCCGTTGCCGTCCGGATCGCTAAAGGACGCCCATGTGAAGTAGGAGCGGCCTTGCGGGTCCGGGCCGGACGCGCGATGGTCGGTACCTGCGCTGTGGAACGGCCGGGTCTCGTAGTGGTAAATCTCGCTCACGTCGACACCGCGGCTGATGAGGTCATCGCGGGCCGCGTCGATGTCGTCGACAATCAGCATCAGGTCTTGGAGCGAGCCCGGCGCGGCCGTCGTGACCCCCTTCCCGAAGGTGATTGCGCAGCGCGAATGGAGAGGCGTGTATTGCACGGCTCTGAAGTCCTCGCCGACGGCGAAGTCGCCGTCCAGACGCCATCCGAGCCTCTCGTAGAACCGCTTTGCCCGATCGACGTCGGAGACGGGCACGTTCACGACCTCGAGCTTCATGTCGATCGTCGCCGCTTCAGGAACCTCTATCGACTTTTGACTGCTTGCGTGACTAGTGCTCATGAGACCTCCGGGGTTGGTGTTTGACGCAGAGCAGCGTGGCGCTTCGCGTCGTCGCTCGCATCCGTCGAAATCCCTAGTCGCCGGCCCTGGGGCCACTCGCCCAGATCACCTGGCCGTTGATCCAGTGGCCGTCCTCGCTGACCAGGAATGCGACGAGGTTGGCGATGTCCGCCGGCGTCGCGGGATGCTCCAGTCCCAGCGCGATCGCATTGACGGTGATGTCCCGAGCGCTCAGCTCGCGGGCGAGCACAGGCGTGACGGCGTCCACCGCGCCTTTGCTCGCTGCGTAGGCGGCGTAGGACGGGAGCGCCAACCCGACGCCGGAGCTTGAGAAGTTCACGATCGCGCCCCCATCCCGAAGCTGAAGCGATGCCTGCTGATTGACTACAAACGTCCCCCGGGCGTTCACCCGATGCAGCGCATCGAACGTCTGGAGGTCGTAGCCCGCGACTGTGCCGAGGATCATCCGCGCGGCGGCGTGCACGACGACGTCGACACCCCCGAAAGCGTCAATCGTCTCCTCGAATAGGCGCTCGACGTCCCGCTCGTCCGCGACGTCGGCGCGGACCGCGACCGCGGTGCCGTTCGCCGCGAGGATCTCGTCGATGGCGGCGTCCGCTGCGGGCTGGTTGTTCAAGTAACCGATGACAACCGCGTAGCCGCCCATGGCCAGCGTGCGCGCGACGGCGCGGCCCATATTCCGCGAGCCGCCCGTCACGATCGCCACGGGGGTGTTGGACGTGTTGCGGGCGTTCGTGATCACCCGGCCACTGTGGCCGCGATCAAGCGCGATCGCACTAGGGCATCTCCCGGGTCGCATCCCTGGTGTTTGTGACGCGTTATCGGCTGGGGTTAGGCTTACGCGATGGCCGTCCAGCGCCCGCCGGCGTTTCTGGGCCGGTCCGAGGAGCGCGATGTGCTGGACCGCCTCCTCGAGACTGCGCGCGCGGGCCAGAGCGCGGTCCTGGTCATACGAGGTGAGGCTGGGATCGGCAAGACGGCGCTCGTCCGGTACGCCGCCCGGCAGGCTGCTGGGTTCCGAGTGGCCCAGATCGCGGGCGTCGAGGCCGAGATGGAACTGCCGTTCGCTGGACTGCATCGCCTGTGCGCACCGATGCTCGCCCAGCTCGACGGGCTTCCTGACCCCCAGCAGAACGCCCTGCGCGTGTGCTTCGGCCTCTCATCCGGCGATGCCCCGAACCGCTTCCTGGTCGCTCTGGCTGCGCTGACCTTGTTCGCCGAGGTCGCCGGCGACCGGCCGCTGTTGTGTCTCGTCGATGACGCGCAATGGCTCGACGCCGCCACGTCCCAGGTTCTCGGATTCATCGCCCGCCGGCTTCTGGCGGAGTCAGTGGCGATTGTGTTCACCGTTCGCGAGCCGAGCGACGAACGCGAGCTCGCAGAGCTGCCGGAACTGCCGCTCGGCGGGCTTCAGGATGACGACGCGCGCGCGCTGCTGTCGTCCGTCATCCCGGGCCGCCTCGATGAGCGTGTCCGCGACCGGCTCATCGCCGAAACTCGCGGCAACCCGCTGGCCCTGGTGGAGCTGCCACGGGATAGGAGCACCGGAGAACTGGCCGGCGGCTTCGCGCTGCCTGGCGCGGGAGCGCTTCCAAGCCACATCGAGGACCACTTCCGACACCGCATAACCGCGCTGCCTGAGGCGACACAGCGACTGATGTTGCTTGCGGCGGCCGACCCGGTTGGGGATGCCACGCTCCTCTGGCGCGCCGCGGCG
>DASXNY010000033.1:0-4307 GCA_036494715.1 Thermoleophilaceae bacterium | reverse complement strand
GGCCGCATCGACTCGCTCTCGCTGGCCGAGTTGCTCGTCGAGCTGGAGGCCGCCTCCGGGGCGCGCCTCGGGCCCGAGCTGCTGCGCGACGTCGACGCGATCGACACGGTGGAGGCGATCGTGTCCACGCTTCGCGGCGAGGGCCGCGCGGCCGCCGAGCGGCCGACGCCACCGCCTCAGAGCGCCGATCAGATCCCGCTCTTGTACGGCCCGGTCCAGGCGCGCCGCACGCGTGGGCTCTGGTCGCGCTACTACGCGCTGCTGTTCAGGAGGAAGGGAATCGCCTGCGGACCCGGGCTCGAGGTGCTGGGACCGCTCGTGCTGCAGATCGACGGGCCGGCGAGCAACATCCGCATCGGCAAGAACGTGACGCTCATGCCCGGCGCGCACCTGAAGAACCGCGGCAACGGCCGCCTCGTGCTCGGCGACGGCGTGAAGCTCGACTCCGGCGCACGCGTGGTCGTCGCCAACGATGCGCGGCTCGAACTCGGTCAGGACGTCGTGCTCGGCATGGGCACGGTGGTGAACGCGGGCGCCGACGTGATCTTCGGCCGCGGCAGCTTCTCCGCCGCCCACTGCGTCGTCAACGCCTCCGACCACGAGATGCGCGCGGGCGAGCCGATGCGCCGCCAGGGCTACGACCACGCCCCGATCCTGATCGGCGAGGACGTCTGGCTCGGCGCCGGCGCGCTGGTTTCGAAGGGCAGCAGGATCGGGAATGGAGCGGTGATCTCCGCCGCTTCCGTCGTGAGCGGAGACGTGCCGGCCGGCGCCGTCGTTCAGGGCGCGCCCGCCCGCGTGATCAAGTTCCGCCACGCCTGACCGGCGCTACCCTCACCCCGCGATGCTGACCTACTGCCACCGCTGCCTCGTCCCCGACTCGAAGCCATATGTGCGCTTCGAGCAGGGCGTCTGCAGCGCGTGCCTGGCGCACGACCGCAAGAACGACCTCGAGAAGGGGATCGACTGGGCGGCGCGCGAGCGCGAGTTCGACGAGCTGATCGAGCGCACCAGGGAGCGGCGCGCGCCGCTCTACGACGTGCTCGTACCGGTCAGCGGCGGCAAGGACTCGATCACGCAGGTGTCCCACCTGATCGACCGCGGCCTGCGCATCCTCGCGGTCAACGTCGACTACGGCATCAAGACCGAGGTCGGCCACCACAACCTCGCCTGCGTGCCCGCGATGGGCGCGAACCTGATCACCTACCGGCCCGAGGAGGAGCTGCACACGCGGCTGATCAAGCTCGGGCTCGAGGACTACGGCGACCCGGACCTGATGAGCCACACGCTCCTGCACGGGTACCCGCTGCACGTGGCGATCCGCTTCGAGATCCCGCTCGTGCTGCTCGGCGAGAACTCGGCGGCCGAGTACGGCGGCGCGGCCGAGATCGCCGCGGAGACCACCATCTCGCGCGCCTGGTTCAACCGCTACGCGGCCAACGCCGAGCACGACGCCGCCCACGTGTCCGAGCGCTACGGCATCCCGATGGAGAAGCTGCGCAGCTACGACTTCCCGGACGAGCTCGGCGACTCCGGGACGGTCGCCACCTTCATGTCGCACTACTTCCACTGGGACTCGGAGCGCCACCTCGAGATCGCGCGCCAGTTCGGCTTCCGCACGCTCGACGGGCCAGCCGAGGGGACGTACCGCAACTACGTCGGCATCGACGAGAAGATCAACCGCATCCACCAATACCTGAAGGTGCTCAAGTTCGGCTACGGCCGCGCGACCGACCACGCCTGCGAGGACATCCGCAACGGCCGCATCACGCGCGACGAGGCCAAGGAGCTGGTGCGCGCGCACGACCTCGAGCCGCTCGGGCGCGAGTTCAGAGAGCCTTTCTGCGACTGGCTGGGTTACGAACCAGAGGAGCTAGAGGCGATTCTTGAACGCTCCCGCAACCTCGACATCTGGGAGCGCGACGCGACAGGCTCCTGGACCATCCCCCACCATCTCGAGGACCAGGTGCCCGTATGACCGTGAAGCTGACCGAGAAAGAGCAGATAACGACGATCGTGTTCGGCGACACCTTCGCGCTCTACAGCCCGGAGGAGTTCGACGAGTTCGTCGGCTTTCTCAAGACGCGCTTCGAGCGCAACGGCATCCCGCTGAACGTGTTCGAGGGCGCGCGCTGCCTCGACGCGGGCTGCGGCGGCGGGCGCGCCACGATCCTGATGGCCGAGGCCGGCGCCAGCGAGGTCGTCGCGCTCGACCTATCCGAGACGAACGTGGAGACCACCCGCATGCGGGCGCAGCAGCGCGGGCTCGGCAACGTTGTGGCGCACCAGGCGTCGCTCCTCGAGGTGCCGTACGAGGACGGGAGCTTCGACATCGTCTGGTCGAACGGCGTGCTCCACCACACGGGCGACACCGACGGCTCGCTCAAGGAGATCGCGCGCCTGCTCAAGCCCGGCGGCTGGATGTGGCTCTACCTGTACGGCTCGGGCGGGATCTACTGGCACATGGTCGACTGGGTGCGCGACACGCTGAAGGACGTAGACGTGTCCGAGTGCATCGCGCAGCTGCGGCTGCAGAACGTGCCGGTGCGGCGGATCGCCGAGTGGATCGACGATTGGTTCGTGCCCGTGCTCCAGCGCTACACGGTCGAGGACGTGCGCAAGCGGCTCGAGGAGCTCGGCTTCGAAGATGCGAGCGCGCTCACGCGCGGGACGCACTACGACACCTCGGAGCGGCGCGTGGGGGGCACGGACGAGGAGATCGAGCTGATGGGCGATGGCGACGTGCGCTTCTGGTCGCAGAAGACCGTGGCGCCGAGCGGAAGCGACGACGCACGGCTCCCCGATGCGCCCGACGGCAAGGGCTCGTTCTGGACCGACGGACCGGCGGTGACGCGCATCGACCCGTCGCTCACGCAGGTGCGCGAGTCGCTCGAGCAGCTCGAGAAGGCGCGCGGTAGCGAGGCTCACGCCTACCGCATCATGGTCTGCGGGCTCGTCCACTCGCAGGTACGCACGCTGCTCGAGACAGAGGGCCCGTTCGACGTCGACGTGCTCGAAGCGCGCCTCGGGGAGATCGCCGAACTCTGCGACGCGTTCGCCGCCTTGAGTGGCGCCTGAGCTGCCGTGTGCGGCATCGCCGGCATCCACGCGTTCGGCGCGGCTCGCTTCCCGGCGGCCCGCGTCGAGCCGATGACGCAGGCGCTCGCCCACCGCGGCCCGGACGACTTCGGCTTCGCCGCCTTCGCGCCGGCTGAGAGCCCGCTCGCCTGGGCGCGCGAGGGCGAGGTCGGGGAGGCGCTGGCGCAGACCGCGATCGGCAACCGGCGGCTCAGCATCCTCGACCTCTCGCCCGCCGGGCACCAGCCGATGACCTCCGCAGGGGGCGAGCTCTGGATCGCCTACAACGGCGAGATCTACAACTACAGGGAGCTGCGCGACGAGCTCCAGGCCAAGGGCTACGAGTTTCGCTCCGGCTGCGACACCGAGGTGATCCTCGCCGCCTACGCGGAGTGGGGCAGCGGCTGCTTCGCGCGCTTCAACGGCATGTGGGCGCTCGCCCTCTGCGACCGCCGCAGCGGCGAGCTCGTGCTCGCGCGCGACCGCTTCGGCGTCAAGCCGCTGTACGTGGCGCGCAACCCGGAGGGGCTCGCGTTCGCCTCAGAGGTCAAGGGCCTGCTCGCGCACCCCGGCGTGCCGCGGCGGCCCAACCTGCGCACGCTCTACAACTACGCGGCCCGCCACTACCGCTGGGTGGACGGCCACCGCGACACCTTCTTCGAAGGCATCGAGCAGCTGCCGGCCGCGACGTTCTGGGTGGTATCGCCGGGCGGGGAAATCCGCGAGCAGCGCTTCTGGGAGCTCGACGGCTCGCGGCTCGATGACGGGCTGTCCGACGCCGAGGTGGTCGAGCGCTTCCGCGAGCTGTTCGCCGACAGCGTGCGCATCCGCCTCCGCGCCGACGTGCCCGTGGCGACGCTCTTGTCCGGCGGGCTCGACTCGTCGTCGGTCACCTGCATGGCGGCCGAGCTGTCCGACCAGCCGGTCACGACCTTCTCCGCCCGCTTCGACGAGGAGGGCTTCGACGAGGGCCAGTACATCGAGGCGACCGTCGCGCACGCCGGCGCGGACGGGCGCATGATCCACCCGCGCAGCGGCGAGCTGCTCGAGACGCTCGACCGCATGCTCGACGCGAACGACGAGCCGGTGTGCACCGCCACCTGGTTCGCCCACTGGCTCGTGATGGAGCAGGTGGCCGACCAGGGCTTCCCGGTGATCCTCAACGGCCACGTCGGCGACGAGCTGTTCGCCGGCTACTGGGACCACTACATGTACAACCTCGCCGACCT
>DASXNY010000032.1:0-15926 GCA_036494715.1 Thermoleophilaceae bacterium | reverse complement strand
TGTCGATTTTCTCGAGGTCGAGTACGACGTCGGTGGCGCGTCGAGTCGCGGCGGCACGTTTGTGCATCACGCGGGGCGCGAGTATGGGCTTGTGACGAGCGGCGCGCTGAGGGTGACGGTCGGTTTCGAGCAGTACGAGCTGGTCGCGGGCGACTCGATCTGTTTCGACTCGGCGGTGCCGCACCGGCTCGAGACAGTCGGCGACGAGCCCGCGCGCGCGGTCTGGCTCGTGATCGGCCGCGCCGGCAGCGACGCCCGCGCGCACTGGCCGCCCGAGTCCTAGCGTCCCGCGCGGCCGCCCGGCTGCCGCGGGCGGTGGCGGGGTTTAGCAATAAAGAGCGGCCCGGCGCGAGCGGTTTATCCGGCCGCGTCCATCTGCTGAACGGTTTGCCCGGCTATCGCAGGTGAATCGTTCAGACATCGCGAGCTCCCCGGGAAAAACCCCGCCCCCCGCCACCCGCCCCCCGCCCCCCTTAAGCTGCGCGACCATGCGGGCGCGCTCCGTCCAGGTGGTGGCGGCCCTGACGGTGCTGGCCGCGATCCTCCGCTTCGCCACGCTCGACGTCCAGAGCTTCTGGTTCGACGAGGCGGTGACCGTGCAGCTGCTCAAGGGGAGCTTCGGGCACATGCTGTCGAGCATCGGCGGGAGCGAGTCGACGCCACCGCTCTACTACGCGATCGCGTGGGTGTGGTCGCGCGTGTTCGGCGACGGCGAGGTCGGGCTGCGCTCGCTGTCGGCGCTGGCGGGCACGCTGTTCGTCCCGGTGGCCTACGCGGCCGGCCGCGAGCTCGCGTCGCGCAAGGTGGCGACGGTGATCGCCGTGCTGGCGGCGGTCAACCCGCTGCTCATCTGGTACTCGCAGGAGGCGCGCTCGTACTCGCTGCTCGTGCTGTTCGCCGGCTTGTCGTTCTGGTTCTTCGTGCGCCAGGCGCACGAGGAGCGCGACCGCACGCTCGTGTTCTGGACGCTCGCCTCGGCACTCGCGATCGCCACCCACTACTTCGCCGCATTCGTGGTCGCGCCCGAGGCGGCGTGGCTGCTGCTGCGCTCGCGCGACCGCCGCCGCCCGGCGCTGGCCGTCGCGGCGCTGCTCGCCGTCGGCGCCGCGCTTTTGCCGCTGCTGCTGCGCCAGCGCAAGCTCGACCTCACGTCGTTCATCACGCAGTCCTCGCTCTGGCGGCGCGTGCTCGAGGCGGCCAAGCAGTTCGTGGTGGGCTACAGCTCGCCCGCGCAGGTGGTGGTCGTGGTGCTAGCGGCCTGCCTCGTCGTCGTGGCGCTTGGCCTCGTATACGCGCGGCTGGTGGAGAACGAGCGGCGCGCGGCGGGCCTCGCGGCGCTGGTCGGTCTGACCGGCGTGGGCGTCCCGCTCATCCTCGCCATCGCCGGCGCCGACTACTTCGACACCCGCAACCTGCTCGCCGCGTGGCTGCCGCTGATGCTCGTGCTGGCGGTGGGCCTCGGCTCGCGGCGCGCGGGGCGCACCGGACTCGTGGCGACGCTCGGCCTCTGCGCGGTCGGCCTGTTCGTCTCGATCGCCGTGTGGGCCAACCCCGCCTACCAGCGCGAGGACGACCGCGGCCTGGCCCACGCGCTCGGCCCCGCCACCGTGCCGCGCGCGCTGGTGGTCACGCCGAACGCGTCGCGCGTGCCGCTCGGCCTCTACAGCAAGCCTGGGCTCGGCACGCGGCCGATACCCGTGCGCGAGGTCGACCTGCTGGCGCTGCCGATCCGCAGCAGCGTCTTCTCCGGCGCCAAGCCGCCGCCGCGCGCGCCGAATCACCCGCCGCCCGCGCCGGGGATGAAGCTGGTCGAGCAGCGCTTCACCCGGCGCTACACGCTGATCCGCTTCCGCTCGCCGACGCCCGTGCTGCTCCAGCCGGCCACGCTGCTGGCGCTCCGGCTCGACCCGCGCGTCGCCGCGGTGCTCTACCAGCGCTAGCGCCTGCGCAGCGTGTGGGCGTCGCCCACCCGGCGGGTGATCTTCTCGCCGTCGAGGTGTTCGAGCAGCGCCTGCGCGTACTTGCGCGAGGTGCCGAGCTCGTCGCGCACCGACGCGATCGTGGCGCTGCCGTCCCGCTCGCAGAGGGCGATCACGCGCGCCTCGAGCTCGGCCAGCGGCTCCGGGTGGAAGTGCAGGTTGCGCGCCACGCGCACCGCCTGCCCTGCGTCGGCGAGGCGGCGCAGGCGCTCGGCCGCCTCGGCACTCGACAGCCCGGCGGCCTCCGCCAGCTCGTTGTCCGTGCGCGGCTCGCGGCCATCTGAGCGCAACAGCGCGGCGAGCTGCAGCGCCGCCGCGTCGAGCGGCGGCGGCGGGGCGGGCTCCGCCTCTGGCGGCAGCTCGGGCGCGGCGGGGGCGGGCTCCGCGGGCAGCGGCTCGCCCCGCTCGAGCGCTTCGAGGCGCTCCACCAGCTCGGCGGACGCGCCGTGCTTGCGCGGATGCGCGTCGATCACGACACCGCCGGCCACGGTGTCGGGCGGCGCCAGCTGGCGGATGATCAGGCGGTCGCCGGCCACCGGCACGAGCGGCGCCTCGAGCCGCAGCTGCGCGTAGCCGCGCCCGCCCGGCGCGAGCTCGTCGGCGTCGAGCGGCACCACGCGCGCCGGCGCCTCGCGCGTGCCGTGATGCACGTGCACGCGCGTCCCGCGCACGAGCGGCCGCGCGCCCGGCTCGAGCGACAGCGCGGCGTCCACGAGGTAGGTGGGCGCGATGCCGGAGTCCGCCGAGGTGACGAGGTCGCCGCGCCCGAGCTCGCGCCAGCCGACGCCGACGAGGTTGAGCGCCACGCGCTGGCCCGCCTCCGCCCGCTCGACCGGCTGGTCGTGCACCTGCACCGAGCGCACGCGCGCGCTGAGCTCGCGCGGCAGTACGCGCACGCTGTCGCCCTGTCCGATCGAGCCCGACCAGAGCGTGCCGGTGACCACGGTGCCGATGCCGCGCAGCGTGAACGAGCGGTCGAGGTGGAGGCGCGGCGGGGCGGCTTCGTCCGATCCGCGCCCCGGCAGCCTGCCGGCCACCCGGTCCAGGGCCGCCAGCAGCTCGTTCAGGCCGGTGCGCTTCAGTGCCGACACGCGCACGGTCTCGACCCCCGGCATCAGTTCCGCCACCTCCTCGGCGACGAGCTCGGGCTCGCCGATGTCCGCCTTCGTCAACGCCACGACGCCGGCGTCCACGCCGAGCTGGCGGAGCACCGTGAGGTGCTCGCGCGTCTGCGGCATCACGCCGTCGTCGGCGGCCACGCACATGAGGAAAAGGTCGATCCCGGACGCCCCGGCCACCATCGTGCGTACGAAGCGCTCGTGCCCGGGCACGTCCACCAGCGAGAGCTGCCTGCCGCTCGGCAGCGAAAGTGGCGCGTAGCCGAGCTCGATTGATATGCCGCGGGACCGCTCCTCCGGCAGCCGATCCGTGTTCTTGCCCGTAAGCGCATCAACCAGGGCTGTCTTGCCGTGGTCGATGTGTCCGGCGGTTCCTAGCGTGAGCGGCTGGTCGCGGCGTTGAGATGTAGCCATCGGGACGAGGGCTACCGGACCGACGCGATCACGCCGCCCGCCGCCGTCTCCGCATCCGCGTCGTCGAGCGTGCGCGGGTCGAGCAGCAGCCAGCCCTGGCGGGCGCGGCCAATCACGGGCGGATCGCCGGCACGCAGCCGGCGCGCCAGCTCGTCGAGCGACAGCGGCGCCGGATCGACGGCGCACACGGGACCCGACAACTCGAGCAGCGGCAGCGCGCCGCCGCCCACCTTAGCGGCGGCCGTGATCACCTGCGCGTCGATACCGGCGTCGGCCAGCGCAGAACGCATCAGCTCGGCGCGCGCGGCCAGCTCCTCCTCGCCGGCGGTGAGCATCCGCAGCACCGGGACCTCCCGCAGCGCCCCGGCCGGGTCGCGGTAGATCCGCAGCGTGGCCTCGAGCGCGGCGAGCGAGAGCTTGTCGATCCGCAGCGCACGGGCGAGCGGCTGCTTGCGGCACCGCTCGATCGCTTCGCGCGTGCCGGCCATGAGGCCGGCCTGCGGGCCGCCGAGCAGCTTGTCGCCCGAGAAGCAGGTCACCGCGCAGCCGGCCGCAACCGAGCGCCGCACCGGCGGCTCGTCGGCCAGCTCGGGCACGCGCTCGGCGAGGGCGCCGGAGCCGACGTCGTCGATCACCGGCACGCCGAGCCCGCAGAGCGGCTCGATCTCGACCTCCTCGACGAAGCCGAGCGTGCGGAAGTTGGACTGGTGCGCGCGCATCAGCGCGCCTGTGTCCGGGCCGATCGCGCGCTCGTAGTCGGACAGGCGCGTGCGGTTGGTCGTGCCCACCTCCACGAGCCGGGCGCCGGACTGGGCCACCACGTCGGGCACGCGGAAGGAGCCGCCGATCTCCACGAGCTGGCCGCGCGAGACGATCAGCTCGCGCCCCGCGGCCAGCGCCGCGGAGGCCAGCAGCACCGCGGCCGCGCAGTTGTTCACCACCAGCGCCGCCTCGGCCCCGGTGAGCTCGCGCAGCAGCTCCTCGACGTGCGCCTGGCGCGAGCCGCGCTCGCCGCGCTCGAGGTCGTACTCGAGGTTGGAGTAGCCGTGGCCGGCCGCGCCGGCGGCAGCCGCGGCGGCGGGCGCCAAGGGGGCGCGGCCGAGGTTGGTGTGCACGATCACGCCGGTGGCGTTGATCACCTGGCGCAGGCTGGGGCGCCCGGCGGCGCCGAGCCAGTCGCGGGCAGCGAGCTCGAGGTCTTGCTCGCCGGGCGCCGCCTCCCCCGCCGCGAGCGCCGTGCGCCGCGCGCCGATCACGGCGCGTGCCGCCGCGACCGCCAGCGCGTGCGGCACGCCCCCGAGCCGCGCGGCCAGCTCGTCCACCGAGGGCAGCTCGCGCAGCAGCGCGTTCAGGTCAGGGCTTTGTTCCCTCGACCCAGCGCCCTTCTCCACCCTCGACCTCCTTCTTCCAGATCGGAGCCTCGGCCTTCAGCCGGTCGATGATCTCGCGCGCGCCCGCGAACGCCTCGCCGCGGTGGGCCGCGGATACGGCCACGGCCACGCTCGGCTCGGACAGGGGCACGTCGCCCACGCGGTGCTCCGCCGCCGCGGCGCAGAGCCCGTGGCGCTCCACCGCCTCCGCCACGATCGCGGCCATCTTCGCCTCGGCCATCTCCGCGTAGGCCTCGTACTCGAGCTTCTCCACCTCGCGCGTCACGCCCTCGAAGGTCACGACCGCGCCGGCGCGCGGATCGCGCACGCGCTCAACGAGCGACGACAGCGACAGCGGCTCGCCCGTCACGCGCACGTGCTGTATGGCGGCCTCGCCGCCGCTCACCGGCGGGATCAGCGCGAGCTCGTCGCCGGCGTCGAGCACCTGGTCCTCGTCGGCGTACTCCCGGTTCACCGCCATCACGAGCGGCAGGCCCTCTGCGATCGAGCCGAGCTCGGCCAGCGCGTCGCTCACGCGCGCGCCGTCGGGCAGCGAGAGCGTGACCTCGCGGGCGCCCGCGCGCTCGCGCAGCATGGCGAACAGCCGCACGGTGACCTCCATTCGAGCCATGCTAGTGGCGAGCAGCTAGCGTGGACCAGCGATGCAAGCCCAGGCCCGCGCCACTGTCGAGCAGCCCCCGTCGGTGTTCGACCGGGTGCCGGCGCCTGGCCTCCTGGTGGTCGGGATCGCCTCGGTGCAGACCGGCGCGGCCTTCGCCACCAAGCTGTTCGGTGACCTCGGCCCATCCGGCACGGTGTTCCTGCGCGTGCTGTTCGCGGCGATCGTGCTGTGGGCGATATGGCGGCCCAAGCCCGGCGAGCACACGCGCGCCGATCTCAGGCTCGTCGCCCTCTTCGGCCTCTCGCTGGCGTTTATGAACCTCTGTTTCTACGAGGCGCTCGACCGCATCCACCTCGGCATCGCCGTCACGATCGAGTTCATCGGCCCGCTGGGCGTGGCGATCGCCCTCTCGCGCTCGCGGCTCGACCTGCTCTGGGCGGCGCTGGCCGGCGCGGGAGTGCTCCTGCTCGGTGGCGTCGGCGCGCCCGACCTCACCGGCATGCTCTTCGCCCTCGGGGCCGCGGTCCTCTGGGCCTCCTACATCCTCATCAACGCGCGCGTGGGGCAGCGCTTCAGCGGCGGCGGCGCGCTCGCCATGGCGATGGCGATCGGCACCCTCCCGCTGATCCCGCTCGGGATAGCCGACGCCGGCTCGCACCTGCTCGAGCCGCGCCTGCTCGCGGTGGGCTTTGGCGTGGCGCTGCTCAGCTCGGTGGTGCCCTACTCGCTCGAGCTCGAGGCGCTGCGGCGCATCCGGCCAGGCGTGTTCGGGGTGCTGATGAGCATCGAGCCCGCGATGGCGGCGCTCGCCGGTTTCATCGTTATCGGCCAGGACCTGAGCACGGTGGACGTGGTCGCGATCGCGCTCGTCGTGAGCGCCAGCGTCGGCGCCACGCGCGGCGCCCGCGCGACCGCTCCGATCGACGCCTGAGAACGGCACGGGCCCCGGGGAAGGTCCGCCCCCGGGGCCCGTTTTGTCAGCCGCCGAGGAGGCCTAGAGCCCTGGCTCCGGCTGGCCCGTGGTTGGGTCGAGGAACAATGGCTTGGCCGGGTGTCCGCTGAAGTCGAGCATGTGATTCAGCGAGCCGGCGATGGCGTCGAAGGACCCTGGAATCCTGGGCAGATGCCAGTTGTCCTCCACGAACTTGATGATCGAGCTCTGGTCCGTGAGCGTGTGATCGATGCGTCCCTGCTTCGCCCAGGGTGAGATCACGAGCAGCGGCAGCCGCGGCCCGTAGCCGCAGCGGCCGTTCTCGCCGGCCAGCCGCGTATGGCTAGCGTCGCCACAGAGCCCGGTGCCGCTGAGGAAATCCTGCGGACCGGGCGGGGTGGCCACCGCCGACGTGTCCGACGGGTTGTGCACGCCGCTGAACACGTGGTCGTAGTACCCGTCAGAGTCGTCGTAGGAGATCACGACGGCGGTGCTCGACCAGTCCGGCGTGTGCTCGAGCGCGTTGATCTCACGCACGATGAACTCCTGCTCGTCGAGCGGGTCCGAGTAGGCCGCGTGGCCGTCCTCGTACCCGGGCGCCTTCACGAGGCTCAGCGCCGGCAGGCGATCCGGGGACACGAAGCCGTGGTTGATGCCCGCCACGAGCGCGTCGAAATCGCTCGTGTCGTACTGGTGGTTGGCGGTATCGAACTGCGGCTTTCCGCCCACCATCGTCTGCGTGTCAGTGCCGATCGCGTTCAGCGACGCGGGCGGCAGGTGGTGCGGGTTGGCCGTCGACGCGTAGTACTGGAACGGCTCGTGGTGGGCGATGTAGTCGTCCTTGTTGCCGTAATTCGTCGGGCCGGCGGTCGTGCCACCGGTGCCTCCCACTGCCGGGCCGACCGGGTGCACCGCGTTGCAGAGCCCCTGATCGCTCGCCGGTGCTGTCGCGAACTTGCCCTTGAACTCGTCGGGCGTGAACGTGCTCGTTGGCTGCGGGCTGCCGGCGGTCGCCGTGGCGAAACTGGTGGTCGGCCGGAAGCCGCCCTGGAACCAACCCCAGCTCAGGCCCGCGGCGTTCAGCTCGTCGCCGATGTTGGCGCCGGTCAGGGACACCGCATCGCGCGTCGAGCAGTCGTCGTAGTAGGGCTGAGCATCCTCGATCAGGGAGCGCCCGCCCTTGCCGTCCGGCACGGTGTCGCCGTCTGTGTCGGCGCCGTTGATCGTGAGCCCGACGCCGCCGGTGTTGCCCGCTGCCAGGTTGATCGCGCCCGGCGCCGACGGACCGAACGTGGTGCCGAACGAGTTGTCGCTCAGCGAGAACGACTTAGCGTAGTTCCAGAGCGCGGTGACGGTCTTGCCGTCGTAGTAGTTCATGACGTCGCCGGCCTGGCACGGCTGACCCGTCGGGCTCTTGCCGGTGACCGTGCCCACGGTGGTGGCGAACTTGTCCATCTTGCCGCCGTCGAAGGCCTTTTGCTCGTCGTTGTAGTCGTGGTCCTGGTCGCAGGTGAGGATGTCGTTGATGTTGTTGGGATCGAGCCTGCGTGGGTTGAGCTGGTGACCGGCCGCGTCGGTATTGGGGTTGTTGTTCAGGAGGTTTCCGTGACCACCGGCGCCCGGGGTGTTGGCCAGTCCGTTGGCGTGCGGATAGGTGCCGAAGTAATGGTCGAACGAGACGTTCTCCTGGAAGATCACGACCACGTGCTTGATCGGCGTGGCGGTTCCGGCCGCACCGCGGATGCGGGACGAATGACGATGCTGGTGATGCGTCTTGGCCGTTGCGGCTGTCACGACAGCCAGCGCCGCGACCAGCACGGCGAGCAGCGCAACTGCTTTCTTGGGCATCAAGCCTCCTTGGGCTCTCGAAAGATCGATTTGTCTCCGCGGAGGCGGCTCCGTGGAGCAGGAGGCAAAGTCTTCAGCTCGGCGTCGCCCTCAGCGTTGCCGAGTCGTGAACGACCGGTGAATCAACGGAGACCTCCCCCCGCCTAGGGGAAGATCTCCGTCGTGCAGTCGCCCGCCGGCAGGTGGATCTCGTGCGGGCGCGCCGGCCCGCTGTCGAGCTTCGTGAAGTCCACGAAGAACGTGGGGTCGAGCGCGAACTCGCCGTCGTCGCCTCGCACCAGCCTGGTCATCCAGCCCCGGATGTCGGGATAGAACTGGTTGTCCCAGGTCGAGTAGAGCGAGTTGGTGACGTAGACCCGGTCGCCATCGAGCGACGCCTGGATCATCTGCGGCCCGCCGTTGAGCGCGCCCTCCGCCAGCGGATGCCCGCCGTCACGGCCGAGCAGCCCGCCGAGCCACGTCTGCGACTTCAGCACCGGCGCGCCCGGGTCGCTGACGTCGTAGTGACGCAGGTCGCCGTGGAGCCAGTTCGAGAAGAACAGGTCCTTGTCGTCCATCGACAGCACGAGGTCCGTGATCAGCCCCGGTACGCCGCCCTCGAGCGGCCAGCCCTCGAGCTCCTCGTTGCCGACGTCGACCACCTTGTCGGTGGTCCACTCGCCGTTCTTCGAGAAGCGGATGATGTTGCTCGACAGCGTGGCGCCGACGAAGCCCTGCGTCGAGTCCGGGTCGTGCTGCCAGCGGATCTCGAGCGGGATCAGCCCCTCGGCGCCGAGGTCGATCGTCTGGATCATCGCCTTCTTCTCGAGGTCCCAGAAGTGGAGCTGCTTGCCGTACTTGCCGGCGCCCACGTCCTCGGGGTTGAAGCCGTCCTTGAACGTGTTGGGCGCGCCCCACTCGGACGAGATCAGCGCGTTGTGCCGTGGCGAGTACCAGAAGTCGTACATGAACTCCTGATCGCCCTTGTCCAGCTCCCAGCGCCCGAGCACCGAGAAGTCCTTCGAGTCGAGCACCGCGAAGCCGCCGGGCAGGTTGCCGTCGGTGTCGCCGAGCATCGAGATCGTGACGATGTCGCCCGGCATGCAGTGCACGGTGTGCGGTCCGCTGTAGCCGGTCTTCGCCTTGATCTCCTCGGGCTCGATCACCTGCGCGACCTCGGGCTTGCGCGGGTCGCTCACGTCGACGATGTGGATCCGCGAGCTGCGGAAGCCCGGCACGATGAGCGTGTCGCGCGCCAGATCCGAATGGCAGGCCGACGAGCACACGTTCCAGCCGAAGTGGTGGAGCTCGTCCCCAACGTTCGGCATGGGGGTGCGGTGCACGATCTGCGAGTAGGTGTCCGACTCGGGGTTGACGTCGACCACCGCAACGAAGTCAGGCTCTTGAATGCCGGTGCCCTCGTACAGGCACGCTACGTAGACGAACTCCTCGGGCGGCTGCTGCCGCGCTTCCTGAGGGGATGCGTACATGGGCTAGCTCACCTCCGTGACCTTTCCTGACTTGACGTCGTAGACGAAACCGCGGATCGACACGTCGTCCGGCACGAGTGGCGAGTCCTTGAGGTACTGGACGTCGTCGCGGACACTCTGATCGAGGTCGGGGAATGGGAGAAAGTCGATGTCGCTCGCGTCCGCCCCAAGGTCCTCCTGGACCTTCGCGTAGAGATCCTCGTTCTTGAACGTGAGCATGCCGCAGTCCGTGTGATGGATGACAAGGATCTCATTCGTGCCAAGCAGGCGCTCGGAAATGACGATCGAGCGCAGCGCATCCTGCACGCGGCCACCGGCGTTGCGAATCACGTGGGCGTCGCCCTCCTCGAGCCCGAGCGCGCGGCTCGGCAGGATGCGAGCGTCCATGCACGTGACGACGATCGTCTGCTTGGCCGGCGGCATCGGCAGGTCGCCCTTGGCGAAGTCGGCGGCGTAGCTCTCGTTGTTCTTCAGGAGCTCGTCGGTGGTGGACATGAGGGGAAGTCCTTTCGGTTGGGAGCGGACCGCGGGGCCAATGTACCGTAAGGCAGTCGGGATTCGACCGTTTTCTCCTGTCAGTAGCTGAAGACAGTCGCCGGCCCCTCGCCCACCCATTCCCACATCGGCGTGGCTCCGGCGACCCGCGCGTTCGCGACGAAGCCGTCCGCCAGCTTGCGGGCGCCTACGCAGCGAGGTTGATGACCACCTTGTCCGCCATTCCGACACCTTTCTGTCGGCATCCGGCGCCCGCCGCGCGCGCATCATCGCAACTCCGCGCGGCAAGCCCAATAATCTGTGGACCTCTTGGCGACGCGCCCCGACAAACCCACCATCGCCCCGATCGTCGGCCCGGACGACCCGCGCCACTTCACCGACTCGGGCATCGAGATCCAGGCGCTCTACACCGATCAGGACGTCCGCGACGGGCTGCCCGAGCGACTCGGCGAGCCGGGCGAGTACCCCTTCACGCGCGGCATCCACCCCGAGATGTATCGCTCGCGCAAGTGGACGATGCGCCAGTACGCGGGCTACGCCACCGCGCAGGAGACCAACCAGCGCTTTCACTACCTGATCGAGCACGGCTCGACGGGCCTGTCGATGGCTTTCGACCTGCCGACCCAGCTCGGCCGCGACTCGGACGACCCGCTCTGCATGGGCGAGGTCGGCCGCACCGGTGTCGCCATCGACTCGATCGACGACATGCGCCGCGTGTTCGACGGCATCCCGCTCGACCAGGTGTCGACCTCGATGACGATCAATGCGCCCGCCGCCGTGCTGCTGCTCCTCTACGAGCTCGTCGGCGAGGAGCACGGCGTGCCGGCCGAGCAGCTCACGGGCACGACCCAGAACGACATCCTCAAGGAGTACATCGCCCGCGGGAACTTCATCTACCCGCCAGAGCCGGCGATGCGCCTGACCACGGACCTGTTCGCGTACTGCCGCGAGCGCGTGCCCAAGTGGAACACGATCTCGATCTCCGGCTACCACATGCGCGAGAAGGGCTGCTCGGCGGTGCAGGAGGTGGCGTTCACGCTCGCCAACGGCATCGCGTATGTGCAGGCCGCGCTCGACGCCGGCCTGGCCGTCGACGACTTCGGCCCGCGCCTCGCCTTCTTCTTCAACGGCCACAACAACGTCTTCCAGGAGGTGGCCAAGTTCCGCGCCGCCCGGCGCATGTGGGCGCGCATCATGCGCGAGCGCTTCGGCTCCGAGAACCCGCGCTCGCAGACGATGCGCTTCCACACCCAGACCGGCGGCGTCACGCTGGCCGCACAGCAGCCGGAGAACAACATCGTGCGCGTGGCGCTACAGGGCTTCGCGGCCGTCTGCGGCGGCACGCAGTCGCTACACACCAACGGCTTCGACGAGGCGCTGGCGCTGCCCACCGAGCGCGCCGCGCGGATCGCGCTGCGCACGCAGCAGATCATCGCCCACGAGTCCGGCGCCACCGACTCGGTCGACCCGTTCGCCGGCTCCTACTTCGTCGAGGCGCTCACCGACGAGATCGAGGAGCGCGCCCAGGAGCTGATCGACAAGGTGGAGTCGCAGGGCGGCTCGGTGCAGGCGATCCCGTTCATCCGCTCCGAGGTCGAGGAGTCGGCCTGGGGCTACGAGGAGCGCTACCGGATCAAGCAGGACATCGTGGTCGGCGTCAACGAGTACGTCACCGACTCAATCGACGACGTCGAGATCCTGCGCGTGGACCCTGAGTCGGAGCGCCAGCAGGTCGAGCGCCTCAAGGCATTCAAGGCCGACCGCGACCAAGCAGCCGTCGACAAGCGCCTCCAAGAACTCCGCGACGTCGCCAAAGGCGACGGCAACCTGCTCCACCCAATCCGAGCCGCGCTCAAGGAGCACGCGACGATCGGCGAGGTGTCCGGCGTGATGCGCGAAGAGTTCGGCGAGTACAGCGAGGCCTAGCGGCCTCGGGTCCACAGTCCACAGTCCACAGTCCGCAGGGCTTTTCCCCGCGGGAGGATTCGATCCTCGCCAGTTGAAGCCTTTCCCGATGCCGACCATCGAGGTTTCTCGAACACTGGTCAAGTCACCGCCGGAGCTGTGGTCTGAGCTCGAGGGCGACTGCCTCTCCAAGGTCATCGGCGAGGTGACCATCCGACCGACCGAACCCGAACGCGCGCTGGCCTGGGAGGCCGATGGGGCGAGCGGCACAGCGGTTCTCGAGCCGGCCGGATGGGGTACCAAGCTGACCCTCACCGCCGAGGTGGAGGAACTGGTGGCCGACCTCGGGTTCTGGGCGCGGATGCGCGGCATCAAGGCGCCGCCCGTGTCGCGTCACCCGGAGATGGAGTACCGCCTCACGGAGCTGCTCGACAGCCTGGGCTCAGCTCATCGCAAGCCGTTCGTGCGCGAGTAGCCGCGAAGTGACGCGCGACGACCTTCCACGCGGGCTTGCGCCTGCCGTGGCGGTCGATCAGTCCCTTGGTGCTGAAGGGCGGTGACGGCCGCGGGTTGCCGCCCGCCCAGCCGGGGCGCACCGCGTAGTCGCGCAGGAGCCACACCAGCGCGCCGCCGAGGAACGGCGTGTTGTCGATCGTCGTGAGCTGCCTGTCGAGCCAGCGCGACTGGAACGCGTAGGTCCCCTTCTGCGACGCCGGGCCGGAGCGGTTGGCCTCGGCGCCGAACTCGGTCGCGAAGAGCGCCACGCCCGGCAGCTGCCGGTGCACGGAATCGAGCAGCGGGCGCACCTTTGAGAGCGCGTCGTTGTTGTACCAGCCGACGTACTCGCTGATGCCTAGCGCGTCGAGCATCCTGAACGCCGCGGGGAGCTTGACGCGTGGGCTCAGCGTCTGGTCCACGGCGAAGAAGCGCGTCGGGTCGAGCCTGCGGATGAGCGCCTTCGCCTGCCGCAGGTAGGTCGTCTCGGCGTGGCCGCCGTTCACGATCTCGTTGGCCACGCCCCAGGTCATCACCGAGGCGTGGTTGCGGTCGCGCAGGATGGTCTGGCGCAGGCGGTCGAGGATCGTGCGGCGGAGCTGCGCGCGCGCCAGGTCCTTGCCCTTCAGCCGCCACACCGGGATCTGCTCCCAGAACACGATCCCGAGGCGGTCGAACGCCTCGAGCAGCCGCTCGCTCGGCGGGTAGTGGGCGCGCGTGAAGTTCGAGCCGAGCGCGAGCAACTGCTGCGCGAGCAGATCCTCGTCGGAGCTCGTGAGCGCGGCGCCGCGCGCGAGGTTCTCCTCCTGGAAGCTCGCGCCGCGCAGCTCGAGCGGCCGGCCGTTGAGCAGTGGGTGGCCGTCGGCCGCCTTGCTCCATTGCCTGACGCCGAAGTGAATGCGCGTGAGCTGGCCGCCGGGCAGCGTCACCTGGGCCTCGTAGAGGTTGGGCGTCGCCGGGCTCCAGAGCGCGGCGTTCGGGATCGTGAAGCTGGTCGTGACCTTGGTCAGGCCGCCCGGCGCGGTGTCGGCGCCCGCGATCGGCAGCGAGTCGCTGAAGCCGTTCGGCCCGGTCACGTTCAGCGCGAGGTCCGCGGGCACGCTGGTCGAGCCGGCGTTGCGCACCTCGGCGCTGAAGCTCACCTGCGCCGGGTTGCCGGGCGTGGCGACCACCTGCGGGTCGCCGAGGTCGAGCCCACTGACCTTGCGCAGGTAGACCTCGCGCAGGATGCCGCCGTAGTTCCACCAGCCGCGCTCGCGGCCGGCAGGCGGGATGTCGTTGCGGCTGGCGTGCCCCTGCACGCGCACGAGCAACGTGTTGGTGCCGGCGTGGATCCCCTTGGCGGGCAGCTCGAAGGCGATATGCGCGCCCGTGTGCGAGCCGATCTTCTTGCCATTCAGCCACACCGTCGCGCTCGTGTTCACGGACTCGAAGCGGATGCGCCAGGCCACGGCGTCCGGCGCGCTCGGGAGCGTGAAGCTCTCGCGGTACCACTGCACGCGCGAGAGCTCACCGCGTTCGCTGTAGTCCCTTGCATTGAAGGCGTTGGGGATCGAGACGCGGTGGAAGCCGCTGCCGCGCGCGCGGCTCGTCGACCAGCCCTGATCGAGCAGGTAGCGGCCGCTCGGCCCGTCCGTGTAGAGCGCGTGCTCGCGCGGCGCGTAGGCAGCATGAGCCGCCGCCGGCAGGAGCGCGAGCGCCGTGACGGCGGCAATCAGGAAGGCGCGCATTGCCGGCAAGAACTACCGGGTCGCCCGGAAGTCGCGCCCGCTACGTAAACTCCCCGGCCCCTGATGAGCCGCCAAAAGGTGCCCGAGACATACGAGGAGAAGCTCGCCCAGCTCCAGGACCTGCGCGAGTCGGCGCTTCATTCCGCCTCCGAGAAGGCGGTCGAAAAGCAACACGAGAAGGGCAAGCTCACCGCGCGCGAGCGCGTCGAAAAGCTGCTCGATCCCGGCTCTTTCCAGGAGCTCGACACGTTCGTTCGCCACCGAACGTTCGACTTCGACATGTTGAAGAACCGCCCCTACGGCGACGCGGTGGTCACCGGCCACGGCAAGATCGACGGTCGCGACGTCTGCGTCTTCTCGCAGGACTTCACGGTCTTTGGTGGCTCGCTCGGCGAGGTGATGGCCGAGAAGATGTGCAAGATCATGGACCTGGCGGCCAAGATCGGCTGCCCGGTGATCGGCCTGAACGACTCGGGCGGCGCGCGCATCCAGGAGGGCGTCGTCTCGCTCGGTGCCTACGGCGACGTCTTCGTCCGCAACGTGCAGAGCTCGGGCGTGATCCCCCAGATCAGCGTGATCATGGGTCCCTGCGCGGGCGGCGCCGTGTACTCCCCGGCCATGACCGACTTCATCTTCATGGTCAAGGAGACCTCGCACATGTTCATCACGGGTCCCGACGTGATCAAGACCGTGACGGGCGAGGAGGCCACGTTCGAGGACCTCGGCGGCGCGATGTCGCACAACACCAAGTCGGGCGTCGCGCACTTCGCCGCCGACGACGAGGAGAGCTGTCTCGAGGACGTCCGCTACCTCGTGTCGTTCCTGCCGCAGAACAATCTCGAGCAGCCGCCGCGGATCAATACCGGCGACGACCCGGACCGCATGGACGAGGCGCTCGACCACGTCGTGCCAGACAACCCCAACAAGCCCTACGACATGCGCGACGTGATCCACCACATCGTCGACGACGGCGAGTTCTTCGAGGTCCACGAGCACTACGCGCGCAACATCGTCTGCGGCTTCTCGCGCCTGGACGGTCACGCGATCGGGGTGGTGGGCAACCAGCCCGCGCAGCTCGCCGGCGTGCTCGACATCGACGCGTCCGTGAAGGGCGCCCGCTTCGTGCGCACCTGCGACGCCTTCAACATCCCGATCCTCACGCTCACCGACGTCCCCGGCTTCCTGCCCGGGACGAGCCAGGAGTGGGGCGGCATCATCCGCCACGGCGCCAAGCTGCTCTACGCCTACACCGAGGCGACGGTGCCCAAGCTCACGGTGATCACGCGCAAGGCATACGGCGGCGCCTACGACGTCATGAACTCCAAGCACATGCTCGCCGACTTCAACTTCGCCTGGCCGACCGCCGAGGTCGCCGTGATGGGCCCGGAGGGCGCGGTGAACATCATCCACCGCCGCGACATCGCGAGCTCACCCACGCCCGACGAGCGGCGCCAGAAGCTGATCTCGGACTACAAGGCGCGCTTCGCCAACCCCTACTCGGCGGCCGAGCGCGGCTACATCGACGACGTGCTCATCCCGCACGAGACGCG
>DASXNY010000031.1:0-35115 GCA_036494715.1 Thermoleophilaceae bacterium | reverse complement strand
CTGGTCCGGCAGCTCGTGCAGGTGTCCCATGCCCGAGCCGATGAAGGGCGACGGCACCTCGCCGGTGAGGCACAGGATCGGCGTGCTCGCTCCGTAGGCGGAGGCGAGCGCCGCCGACGCGTTGAGGAAGCCGACGCCCGGCACCACCGAGAACACCCCCGGGCGGCCGCCGGCCTTGGCGTAGCCGAAGGCCATATACGCCGTGGCCTGCTCGTGGCGGGGCGCGACGATCTTGAACCTGTCGCCGCGCCGGCCCAGCGCGTCGAAGAGACCGTAGGTCTGGACCCCGGGAATTCCGAAGAGCGTGTCTACGTCGTGCGCGATCAGGCCTTCGACGAGCGCCTCGCCGCCGCTCAACTCGCGCACGGCCGCCGTCACTCTCGGGCGGCGCGGCGGGCCAGTTCCTCGGACAGCTCGGACCGTGCGCGGCCGATCTCAGCGGAGGTCGGCACGGTCTCGCCGGGAACGGCGGGCTCCCGCGTTCGCGGCTGGGGCGCGGGCTCCGGTGCCTGCGCGGGCTTCTCCCGGCGTCCGCCCAGGCGCGAGTAGAGCATCCCCGCCGCGCCGAGGGCGAGGCCGGCGACGGTCCGTCGCCCGCGCGTGCGTGGAGCGCTCACGCCCTACACCCTACGCGCAGGCTCCAGGCGCCCACCTTCGAGCTTTCCGCTCACCTCTCGGTCGTCCCGCACGCGCAGCACGAGCACGGCCAGGTCGTCGCTCGTGCCCGGCTCGCGGAACGCCAGGACGTCGCTCTCGATGCTCTCCGCGATGTCGGCCGCGTCCATCCCGCTGCAGTTCCTCACGAGGTCGAGCAACCGCTCCTCCCCGAACAGCCCGGCCTCCGAACGGGCCTCGGACACACCGTCGGTGTACAGGACGAGTGAGTCGCCGGGCTCGAGCTCGAGCTCCGTGTCGATGACCTCGGGATCGGGGACGAAGCCGATCAGCGTGCCGGGCCTGCCGGCGGTCTCGACCGTGCCGTCGCGGCGCAGGAGCAGCGGCAGCGGGTGCCCCCCGACGCCGAGCGTGAGCCGCACCGAATCGCCGGCCCGGTGTTCGAGCGACCCGTAGGCGACCGTGCAGAAGCGGTCGTCGGAGGGCTGGATCACCATCGCCTCGTTGAGCGTGCCCAGCACCCGGCTCGGCAGGTGCTCACTGAGCGCCGCCGTGCGCAGGGTGTAGCGCGCCAGCGCCGTTACGACGGCCGCCCGCGGGCCCTTGCCGCGCACGTCGCCGATCGCGATGCCCCAGGTCGACTCACCGGTGCGGTAGATGTCGTAGAAGTCTCCGCCCACCTCGTTGCCGTCGCCGGCGGCGCGGTAGCGCGCGGCCAGCTCGACCCCGGGGATGTCCGGCAGCCGGTCGGGCATCAGGCTCTGCTGCAGCGTCGTGGCGATGTAGTCGCGTTCGCTGTAGAGGCGCGCGTTGTCCACGGCCACCGCGGCGCGGGCGGCGAGGTCCTCGGCCAGCGCCAGGTCGTCCTCGTTGAAGATCAGGTCGGACTCGGCGGAGGCGAACGTGATCACGCCGAGCGCGCGGTCGTGGCCGAGCAGCGGCACGATCATCGCCGAGCGCAGCCCGAGCTGGGCGATCATCCGGGCGTGCTCGTCGTTCTGAGCGGCCGCGTCGAGCAACTCCTGCGGTATCTCCGCCATCAGCTCTGACTGGCCGGTGAGCACCGCGCGCAGCGGGCCGCGGTCGGGGTCCGGCGGTGTTGGGTACTTGGCCTCGATCTCGGCGGCCAGGCGCTGCTTGGCCGGGTCGACGTGTACGAGCGCCAGGCGCTTGAGCGAGCCGTCGGCGCCGACGGTGTCGATCGCGCACCAGTCGGCGAGCTGCGGCACCGCCAGCTCCGCGAGATTGCGCAGCGTGAGCTCGTAGTTGAGCGTCGAGCTGAGCACCGACTGCGCCTCGGCGAGAAACGTGGCCCGCCGCTCCGCGCGTTCGGTGAGGAGCCGCGTCTCCTGCTCCATCCGCAGCAGCTCCGCGCTCTGCTCATCCATGCGCTTGCGCTCGCTGATGTCCCGGCCGATCACCGAGGCGCCCACGATCTGGCCGTCGGGCTCGCGCAGCGGCGACACCGTGAGCGACACGTCCACGATCGAGCCGTCCTTGCGGCGGCGCCTGGTCTCGTAGTGCTCCACGCGCTCGTCGCGCAGCACGCGCTCGAGCAGCTCGACCTCCTCGCCCTGCCGGTCGGGCGGGATCAGAATCTGGATCGGCCGCCCGATCGCCTCCAGCGACGTGTAGCCGTAGAGGCGCTCGGCCCCGCGGTTCCAGCTCCGGATGATCAGATCGCGGTCCTTGCTGAGGATCGCGTCGTCGGAGGACTCGACGATCGCCGCCATCCGGTGCTGGAGCTCCTCGGCCTCGCGCTGGATCGTGAGGTCGCGCAGGTAGCCGGTGAACAGCGGCGGCTCGACGCCGATCGAGGTGACGGTGACCTCAACGGGGAATTCGCTGCCGTCCTTGCGCATCGCACGCAGCTCGATGCGCCGGTCGAGGATCGGCGCCTCGCCCGTGGAGAAGTAGCGCGCGAGCCCCTCGCGATGCCGGGCGCGCATGTCGGGCGGGATGATCAGCTCCGCCAGCTCCCGCCCGACGGCGTCCTCCTGGCCGTAGCCGAAGGTGCGCTCGGCGGCGGGATTGAACTCCACCACGCGGCCGCCGCCGTCCATCGTGACGATGCAGTCGAGCGCCGATGACAGGACGGCTGCCTTGCGCGCCTCGCTCTCGAGGACGGCCTCCTCGGCCAGTTTGCGCTCGACGTAGTCGCCGATCTGGCCTCCGAGCCCGTCCATCAGGTTGAGCATCTGGGTGTCCGGCTCGCGCTTCTCGCGCGCGAAGTACTCGATCACGCCGAGGATGCCGCTGGAGCTCCTGATCGGGAAGACGAAGGCCGCGCCGAGCCCGATCTGCTCGGCGGCCTCGCCGCGCGGGAAGTTCGGGTCGTTCGTCACGTCGAGGATCCACTCCGGCTCACCGGACTCCCAGACCCGCCCGGGGAGACCCTCTCCCGGCTCGAGCGCGGCGGCGCGCGTGGCCGCCACGAACGGACCGGCGTCGATCCCGGCGTCGGACCAGACCTCCACGCACACGATCCGGTTGGCGCGCGGCCGCACGGTCCAGAGCGCGCCGACCTGCCAGCCGAGCTGCTGCCCGACGGTCGCGAGCAGGTTGGGCGTGGCCGCGGCCAGCGAGTCGGCCGACATCAGGATGCGCGCGGCGCCCGCCTGCGTGCTGAGCAGCTCGACCGCGTGCTCGCGGGACTCCCGGATCGCGGTGATCCAGATCGCCATGCCGTCGCCCGCGACGACGATCAGCAGGCGCCTGAGCTGCAGGCTCTCGAAGGTGTGCTGCGGACCGCCGACGATCACCACCGCGACGATCGCGGCCAGGCACACCAGCAGGGTGTCGCGTCGCGTGCTGCGGGTGCACGCGACGAGCGGGCCGATGATCAGCAGGCTGATCGGCACGTTCGCCGACACGAGCCCGTTGAGCAGCGCCACCAGCAGCACGATCGCGAGTCCCGCTAGCGCGCCCTGGAGCGAGCGGACGCGGGGAGACGTACCCCCGAGTCGCGATTCCTCCGGACGGGCCAGTACCGGCGTGCCTCTCTTTGCCCCGTGCCTCAAATGTTCCACTCCGGTCCCGCGCGTGGGCGGAACCCCTCGGCCGATGGTACTGGTGTGGGTGGCGGTGGGTGGCCGGTGGCGAGCGGCTGTCAGCCGGACGTTCCGGCCTCAACCTCGCCGCCGCGGGCACACCACTCGCTCCACGAGCCTGGGTAGAGGCGCGCCTGGACCCCGGCCAGCTCGGCGGCGAGTATTACCGTGCAGGCGCTCACGCCAGAGCCGCAGTAAGCCACCAGCTCGCGACCGTCCCCGCCCAGCCGTGCCCGGAGCTCGGCGGGCGAGAGGTAGCGCCCGGCGGGGGCCAGCTCGGCGAACGGCACGTTGGTGGCGCCTGGGATGTGACCCGCCCGCGGGTCGATCGGCTCGCGGCTGCCGGCGTAGCGTTCGGCCGCCCGGGCGTCCACGAGTGCGAGCGGGGCGCCGGATTCCAGACGCGCCTCGATCTCGTCAGCGCCGGCGGTGTCGCCCGTTAGCTCGCCGAGCGTGAAGGCGCCAGGTGGCGGCGCAGGTTCCTCGCCCGGCGTGAGCGTGCCGCCGGCGTCGCGCCAGGCCCCGATGCCGCCGTCGAGCACCGCCACGAGCTCGTGGCCGAAGTGGCGGAGCAGCCACCAAAGCCGCGCCGCGCCGCCGCTGCCGCCCTCGTCGTAGGCCACAACGCGCGTGTCTCCCGAGACCCCCGCCGCCCGCACCGAAGCCTCGAAGCGCGCGGGATCCGGCAGCGGGTGCCGGCCGCGCTCGCCGGGCGGGTCGGACAGGTCGGTGTCGAGGTCGAGGAAGGCCGCGCCCGGGATGTGGCCCTCGAGATAAGCGGCGCGGCCCGCGCCCGGCTGCCCGAGCTGCCAGCGGCAGTCGATGACGCGCAGCGCGGGCGTGCCGAGCTCGTCGCGCAGCCAGTCGCTGTCAACGAGTGGACCGAAGCTCATCCGCGCAATCATTGCGCGAGATGAAGGCCATGGTGCTCGACAAGCCCGGCACACCGCTACGTCCGGCGGACGTTCCGAAACCCGAGCCCGGCCCGGGGGAGCTGCTGCTCGAGGTGCAGGTCTGCGGCGTGTGCCGCACCGATCTGCACGTGGTGGACGGCGAGCTCCCCGACCCCAAGCTGCCGCTGATCGTGGGCCACCAGATCGTCGGGCGGGTGGCGGAGCTGGGGGAGGGCGCGAGCCACTACGCCGTCGGCGACCGCGTCGGTGTGCCCTGGCTCGGCTCGACAGACGGCACCTGCCGCTACTGCACGAGCGACCGCGAGAACCTCTGCGACAACGCGCGCTTCACCGGCTACCAGCTCGACGGCGGCTACGCCGAGTGGGCGGTGGCGCGCGAGGACTTCTGCTTCGCGATTCCCGACGGCTACCCGGACCTGCAGGCGGCGCCGCTCCTGTGCGCCGGCCTGATCGGCTGGCGCTCACTGGGCATGACGGGCGACGCCGAGCGCCTCGGCCTCTACGGCTTCGGCGCCTCCGCGCACATCATCTGCCAGGTGGCTGTCCACCAGGGGCGGCGCGTGTTCGCCTTCACGCACGAGGGCGACGAGGGCCCGCGCGCCCTCGCTCTCGAGCTCGGCGCCGAGTGGGCGGGCGACTCGATGGGCCCCGCGCCGGAGGAGCTCGACGCCGCGATCATCTTCGCCCCCGTCGGCGCGCTGGTGCCGGCCGCCCTTCGTGCCAGCGCCAAGGGCGCCACGGTGGTGTGCGCCGGCATCCACATGAGCGACATCCCGAGCTTCCCCTACGACATCCTCTGGGGCGAGCGCAGCATCCGCTCGGTGGCCAACCTCACCCGCCAGGACGGCCACGAGTTCATGGCGCTGGCGCCGAAGATCCCGGTCAGGACCCAGGTCGAGGCGTTCGAGCTGGAGCACGCGAACGACGCCCTCGACAAGCTGAGAAGCGGAGGCGTCGTGGGAGCGCTGGCCCTGGTGCCCTAGGCGGCACGCCGAAAACGCTGATCCTGCCGCCGCGCTCGCGCGCGACGATCGGCGCGGCGGAAGCTATTCAGCGCGTCAGCGGTCTCGCGATAGGCCGCGCCGTTCACGGCCATCCCACAGTGGCTCGCCCTGATCTCGACGTGCTCGGCGGCCGGGTCGAGGCAGGAGTGCCAGTCGACGATTCCGTCGCTGCGCGAGTAGATCGAGACGTAGCCCACGCCGCGCGGGAAGTCGGCCTGCATGTCCTCCCAGAAGCGCTCGCAGCACGCGCCCGTGCGACACGAGTGGCTGAACAGCCCCGGCGCCCCGAGCGTGCCGAGCGCCCCCACGGCCATCACCGGCAACCGCACGAGCGGATGCACCGCCATCGGATCGAGCTGCGGTGAGCCCAGCGTGACGATCCCGGACACGAGGTCGGGCCGGCGGACCGCGACCACGCGGGCGAAGTTGCCGCCGCGGCTCTGGCCGATGATCGCGACCTTCTGCTCGCGGCACTCGGCGAGCACTTCGACCCGCTCCTCGAGCCTGTCCACCGCCACCGCGGAGCAGTTGATGTTCGAGCGGATGCCCGCCTTGCGCGTGTGGTGGCCCGTGCGGCGCAGCCAGCGCGTCATCACGCTGAGGGAGTCGTCGCCCGCGAGGAAGCCGGGAATGAGGAAGACGGGCTGCCCGCGCGCGTCCGAGACGCCCTCGCCGTGGTAGACGGGATCGCGCAGGAGCGCGGCCATCTCGAGGCCCAGCCGGCCCTCGCGCCAGATCGGTGGCTGAGAGAAAAGCGACGGGGCTCTCATCTCAGTCTCGAAATCCCCTCAAGACGGACCTCCCCAAACCGGAAATCGCCCCGGACCCTAAAGAGCGGGTCGGCGGGAAAGGCGCTCGATCCCTAGCATCCGCACGCGTGCGAGCCGTGACCGTCGACGACGGATCCCTGAAAGTGGTTGACCGTCCCGACCCCAAACCGGGGAAGGGCGAGGTCCTTATCTCGGTTCGTGCCGCGGGCATCAACGGCGCCGACATCCACCAGAAAAACGGCATATATCCAGCACCTCCCGGCTCTCCGCCGGATATCCCCGGGTTGGAGCTGGCGGGTGAGGTCGTGGCCCTCGGCGACGGCGTCCTGCGCTTCGAGGAAGGCGACCGCGTGATGGCGATCGTGGGGGGCGGGGGCCAGGCCGAGCTGGCAGTGGTGCACGAGCGCGGCGCCATGCCGGTGCCCGACGCGCTCGATTGGCCGGCCGCCGGCGGCGCGCCCGAGGTCTTCACCACCGCGCACGACGCGCTCTTCACCCAAGGGGACCTCAAGGCGGGCGAGCGCCTGCTCGTGCACGGCGCGGCCGGCGGGGTGGGCACCGCGGCGGTGCAGCTCGGCCGCGCGGCCGGCGCGCGCGTGACCGCCACCGTGCGCAACGAGGCCCACCGCGAGCGGGTCGCGGAGCTCGGCGCGAACGTGATTCCGCCCGGCGAGTTCACGGACCACGGTCCCTACGACGTGATCCTCGAGCTCGTCGGCGCGCCCAACCTGCCGGGCAACCTGGGGTCGCTCGCGAGCCTCGGCCGCGTGGTGATCATCGGCATCGGCGCGGGAGCCAAGGCCGAGATCAACCTCGGCGCGCTGATGGGCACGCGCGCCACTGTGCGCGGCTCGATGCTGCGCGCCCGCTCGCTTGAGGACAAGGCGGCCGCGATGCGCGCGGTCGAGCGCCAGGTGCTGCCGCTGTTCGACAGCGGCGCGCTCATCGTCCCGATCGCCGAGACGTTCCCTCTCGAGCGGGCGGCGGACGCCTACGAGCGCTTCGAGGCCGGCGGCAAGTGCGGCAAGATCGTGCTCGTCACCGGCTGACGCCGCCGGCTAGGCCGACAGCATCTTCGCCACCTGCGCCTGCTCGAGCCCGTCGAGCACGGCGCCGAGCTGGTAGGCGATGATCCGCGCACGGTTGATCTCGCTGCGCGTCCAGGGGCGCTCGGCCGTGGCGTATGCCTCGAGCAGCCCGAGCCGCTCGTCGCGGCACACCACCGGCACCATCAGCAGCGTGGCATAGCCGAGCTGCTTGATCAGCGACAGCTCGCCGAGGTCGGCGCCGGGATCCGAGGCCAGCACCTGCACCGCCTCGCCCGTGTTGAGCACGTGCGCGGTGGACGGATAGTGGGCGAGGTCGTAGAGCGTCCCGGTCTCGTCGCCGGAGGTGTCGATCAGCGTCTGCACCGCGTTGGCGGCGCGCATCCAACGCGAGACGCAGATCGCGTCCGCGCCCACCTCGTCGGCGATCAGCTCGAACACGTGCTGGAGGTCGGCGACGGTGTGGATCTTCGAGATGCGCGCGCTCACGTACTCGAGCCGCTGGTCGCCGCTCTCGCGCAGCGCCTGTCTGCCGGACACGTCACCCTGGCTGCGCAGGCTGAGGCGCAGCAGCGAATCCGAAACCGATGGCGGCACCGTGCCCCACTCGGGGGCGGGACGGGCCAGCACGCACCCCTGCCCGTAAGTCACGTCGAGGTCCGCGAGCAGCCTGAGCTCGTCGAGGGACTCGATTCCCTCCGCGCACACGGAGGCGCCGGTGCGGCGGGCGAAGCGCACGAACGAGTCGATCAGCGCCTCCTTGGCGGCATCCTCGTGCAGGTTCATGACCAGCGAGCGGTCGAGCTTGATCACGTCGGGCTGGATGCGCATCACCTGCTGAAGGCCCGAGTAGCCGGCGCCGGCGTCGTCCACCGCGATGCGCGCGCCGCGCTCGCGCAGCGAGGCCAGCTCGCGCTCGAGCACGTCCAGGTCCTTGGCCAGCTCGTGCTCGGTCACCTCGATCACGAGCCCGCGCATGTCCTCCGGCAGCACCGCCTGGACTTCGGGCGAGGACAGCGTGCTCGGGCTGACGTTGAGCGAGAGGAAGGTGCCCGCCGGGCGGCCAGGGGAGGACAGTGCGGCGCGCAGCGCGGCGGCCTCGAGATGGGCGGCCAGGCCGCAGCGGCTGGCCTGAGCGAACCAGGCGTCGGGCCCGCGGCCGGGCGGCTCGGGGAAGCGCGACAGGGCCTCGTAGCCGAGCACGCGCCCCGTGGAGAGCGACACGAGCGGCTGGAAGAAGGGCACGATCGGCCGCTCCCGCTCGAGCAGCGCCTCGATCTCGGTGCGCTCCTCGCGGTCGGTCGGGACGAAGACGGTCTTGGGGTCGTAGCGGCGCGTCTGGCCGCGGCCGCCCGCCTTTGCCCAGCGCAGTGCGCCGCTCGCGAGCTGAAGCAGCATGCGGCCGTCGCGCGCGTCCACGGGGAAGGAGGCCACGCCGGCCGAGCAGGCGATGCGCCGCTCAGCGGTCGACGCGTCGGCCACCGCGCGGCGCGCACGCTCCGCGATCGCGGTGGCGAGCTTGCCGTCGGCACCGGGGAGGATCAGGGCGAAGTCGTCGCCGCCGAGCTGGGAGAGCCGGTCGGTCGCGCGCAGGATCCCACGCAGCGCGTCGGCCACCCGCTGCAGCAGCTCGTCGCCGAAGCCGCGGCCGTGGGCGTCGTTGATCGAGCCGAAGCCGTCGATGTCGATTACGACGAGGCTCATCGCGGCGGAGTCGCGCTGCGCGCGCTTCAGCTCGACGCCGACCGCCTCGAGGAACTGCGCGTTGTCGGCGTCGCCGGTGAGCGGGTCGGCCGGCGTCTCGACGGCGAGCTGCTCGCGCTGCTCCGCCACGGCCGCCACCAGCGCGTTCACGCCGCGGGCGGCCTCGCGCGTCTCGCGCGGGCCGTTCTCGTCCAGCAGGGCCGACGCGTCGCCGCCGGCCAGTCGCCGGATCGAGTCCGCCAGGCGCGCCAGCGGCGCGGCCACCGTGCGGTCGATGCCGGCCGCGAGCAGCGACAGCAGCACGAGCACGATGCCGGCGCCCACGCCGAGTCCCATGAAGAGGCCGTCGCGCGTGGCGCGCGCCAGGGGCGCGGTGGAGACGACGACGCTGAGCCGGCGGCCGCGGCTGAGCGGATAGGTGTAGACGCGCCCGGAGCCGCGGGGTGCGCCGAGCGCGGCCTCCACGCCGATGGCGCGACTCGCGTCCTGGGCCGCGAGCGCGAGCGCCGTGGGGCCGCGCTCGTGACGGTCGCGCTGGGCGAGCGACTGGTCGAACACGGCAAGGGCGGCGGAGGCCTTGTCGTCGACGCGCTGACCGGCCTGCTCGCGCGCGGCGAGCACGCCGGCGAAGGTCACGCAGATCGTGGCGCCGGAGAGGGCGAGCGCGATCCGCACCAGCAGACGCTGGCGGATCGATTCCGAATGCGACGCGAAATTGCCCCGAAACACCCCTCTGGCATATCGACGCTCACCCTATTTCCCTTTAGAAGGGGATTCTCAAGCGAAGGTGTCCATTTGGGCTTGACCTTGGCGAATGGGGCGGGTACAAGACCCCTCAGTGGACACGGGCAGTGCCACAGCCGCAGCCGCCGGGCGACGGGAGGAGCTCAAGGCGCAGAACCGCGCGAAGCTGCTCTCGGCCGCGCGCAAGGTGTTCGCCGAGAAGGGACTCGGTGCCGCCACCGCGCGCGACATCGTGCGCGAGACCGACCTCGCGAGCGGCACCTTCTACAACTACTTCGACGACAAGAACGACGTCTTTCGCGCGCTGCTCATGGAGCTGGTCGAGAAGTCGCGCGATGTCGTCCGCGCCCAGCGGCGCGTGCCCGGCCGCTCCGTGGAGGAGCGTGTCGAGCGCGCCTACCTCGCCTACTTCGAGCTCGTGCTCGAGGAGCGCGAGCTGTTCGAGGTGCTGCAGCGCAACGTCGGCGTGGCCGCCCTCGTCGCCGACGAGCAGATCTTCGAGGCCGGCATCGCGGACCTGTTCATCGACCTCGCCGACTGGGCCGCCGCAGGCGACCTGCCGGCGGTCGACCTCGACTACCTCGCTACCGCGATGGCGGCCGTGGGCTTTCAGGTGGCGACGCATCTGGTCAACCGGCAGGCGCCCGACGCGCCGGCCGCCGCGCGCTTCTGCACCCGGGTGTTCATGGGCGGCATTCCGGCCCTCGCCGAGTAGTTGCGCCGCGTTGCCGTTGCGCTGACGGTTGCTCTCGCCGCGCTGATCGTCGCGGCGCACGCGGCCGCCGGCATCGACCGGCATGGAGCGCGGGTCGAGCACTTCGTGATCCACAGCCGCTACGCCCACGCCACGCTGCGCGAGACCACCGTCGAGCCTGCCGCTGCGACGGACGCGCCGCGGCCGCTACTCGTCTTCCTGCACGGGCGCGGAATGAACGAAGACAGCAGCCTCCGCAAGCAGATGTTCGCGGCCCTCGCGGGGCTGGGCGAACGCGCGCCCGACATCGTGTTCCCCGACGGTGGCGACCACTCCTACTGGCACGACCGCGGCGGCGCCGCCTGGGGGCGCTACGTGATGAGCGAGGTGATTCCCGACGCGCTCGAGCGCCTCGGGGCGGACCCGAAGCGCGTGGCGATCGGTGGCATCTCGATGGGCGGCTTCGGCGCGTTCGACCTCGCGCGCCTACACCCCAAGCGCTTCTGCGCGGTGGGCGGCCACTCACCCGCGATCTGGACGGGCTCGGGCCAGACCGCGCCAGGCGCCTTCGACAACGCGGCCGACTTCGCCCGCAACGACGTCGTGCGCGTGGCCCGGACGCACCCGAGCCTGTTTGCGGCCAAGCCGCTCTGGCTCGACGCCGGCACGGCCGACCCGTTCGACCCGGGCGACCGCGCCTTCGTCAGCGCACTGCGCGCGGGCGGCATCAAGATCAGCGTCCACCGCTGGCCGGGCGGCCACACCGGCTCCTACTGGCGCAGCCACTGGAAGAGCTACCTGGGCTTCTACGCCCGGGCGCTCGCGAACTGCTAGTTCAGCCGTTCCACCAACATCGCCATACCCTGGCCGCCGGCCACGCACATCGTCTCGAGCCCGATCTGCTTGTCGTCTGACTCGAGGTCGTTCAGGAGCGTGGTCATGATGCGGGCGCCGGTCATGCCGAACGGGTGGCCGAGCGCGATCGCGCCGCCGTGCGGGTTGAGTTTCTCGAGCGAGATCCCGCACTCGTCCATGATCGGGATCACCTGGGCGGCGAACGCCTCGTTGAGCTCCACCACGTCGACGTCGTCCATCGTCATGCCGGCGCGCCCCAGCACGTTCTTGATCGCGCCGATCGGGGCCACGCCCATGATCTCCGGTTCGAGCCCGCTCGTGGCCGAGGCGATCACGCGCGCACGCGGCTTCAGACCCAGCTCCTTCGCGCGCTTGTCCGACATGACGAGCACCGCGGCGGCGCCGTCGTTCAGCGGACAGGAGTTGCCCGCGGTCACGCGCCCGTCTTCCCTGAACGCCGGCTTCAGCGACTGCAGCTTCTCGAACGTGCTGTCGGCGCGCGGGCCGTCGTCCTTGTCGACGGTCGAGCCGTCCGGCAGCTCCACCGCCACGATCTCGCGATCGAAGAAGCCCTCGTCGCGCGACTTCACGGCCAGCTCCTGCGAGCGCTGCGCGTACTCGTCCATGGCGTCGCGCTGCACGTCGTACTTGTCCGCCACGTTCTCGGCGGTCAAGCCCATTTCGATGTAGGCGTTGGTGCGCCCGTCCTCGCCGTTGAGTCTCTCGTTCTGGAGGTTGGGCTGGGGGATGTCGACGCCGTCCGGCGCCTGCTGTTGAAGCGCAGCCATCAGCTGCGGCAGCCCGTTCTCGGACCACATGCCAACGCGGCTCACGTGCTCGACGCCGGCGGCGATGAAGGCGTCGCCCTCGCCCGCCATCACGGCGTGCGCCGCGATCCGGATCGCCTGCAGCGACGAGGCGCAATAGCGGTGCACGGTCGTCCCGGTCACGGTGTCGGGCAGGCGCGACAGCAGCGCGATGATGCGCCCGATGTTGAACGACTGCTCGCCCTGTGGCAGGCCGCACCCGCAGATCAGGTCCTCGATCGAGCCGGGGTCGACCTCGGGGTTGCGGTCGAGCAGCTGGTCGACCACGTACGCGCCCAGGTCGTCGGGGCGGATCGAGACGAGCGAGCCCTTGAAAGCGCGTCCGATCGGGGAGCGCACGGCATCGACGATCACTGCGTCTGGCATTGGGCGGGGCCTCCTGAAGGGGATCTACGGCGGGGGAAGAGAGTGAGAAATACTACGGTACACCGCTCGGCGAGAGCACCAGTTTGCAGTTCGGCGACGCCTCCTGACGTTCCCACGCCTCGGCAACGCGCTCGAGCGGAACGAGCTCGAAATCCACCGTCAGATCGCCGGCGGCGGCGTGGCGGACCATGCGCAGATAGGCGTCGTTACGAACCTCCGCGGGGGCGGCGAACGTCGTGTGTCCGAGGATCGAGAGCAGCTTGGTTCTGATCCAGCCCGACTCGAGCACGGCCTCCTTGCCGGCGGACTGCCCGAGCTGCACCACGCGGCCGCCGAAGCTGGTGGCCTTGACCGCCGCCGCGCCGGGCTCACCCCAAACCGGGTCGATCACGAGGTCGAGCTGGCCGTCGCAGGCCTCGATGAACGCCGTCGCCAGGTCGTCCTGGCCCGCCAGCGGGACCGCGGCGTCGGCGCCGAGCTCGCTCGCCCGCTCGAGGCCTGCCTCGCTGCGCGCCGCCGCCACCACGCGGCCGGCGCCGAGCAGCTTCGCAGCCTGTACGGCTATCGCGCCTACGGCGCCGCTCGCGCCGAGCACGAGCACGGTCTCGCCCTCGCGCAGGTCGCCGCGCCAGTCCACCGCGAGCCAGGCGGCCAGGCCGGCCACGCCGAGGCATGCGGCCAGCGCGGGGTCGACGTCCTCGGGCACCACCAGCGCGTCGCCGTCGCCGACGAGCGCCCGCTCGGCCATGTAGCCGAGGCCCGCGGCGTACACGAGCGTGCCGTCGTTCAGCGAGTCCGACTCGAGCACGCGGCCAACCGCCTCGCGCCCGGCCACGTAGGGCGGCTCCGCCGAGCCGCCCGGGTAGCTGCCCGCCGCGGTCGAGATGTCGATCGGGTTGAGCGGCGCGGCCAGCACCTCGATCAGCGTCTGGCCTTCTCCACGCCGCGGCTCGTCGGCATCTTTGTAGACCGGCCCCTTGCCGATCTCCTCGATGACGACGGCCTTCACTTTGGCGCCATCCGCAGCGCGCCGTCCAGCCGGATCGTCTCGCCGTTGAGCATGCCGTTCTCGGCGATGTGACAGGCGAGGCGCGCGTACTCCTCGGGGCGGCCGAGCCGCGGCGGGAAGGGGACTGACTCGCCGAGCGACTTGCGGCTCTCCTCGGGCAGGGCGGCGAGCAGCGGCGTGTCGAAGATGCCCGGCGCGATCGTGCACACGCGGATCCCGAGCCGCGCGAGGTCGCGCGCGACCGGCAGCGTGAGCCCGACGACGCCGCCCTTCGACGCCGAGTAGGCAGCCTGGCCGATCTGCCCGTCGAAGGCGGCCACCGAGGCGGTCATGACCACCGCGCCGCGCTCGCCGTCATCGTCCGGCTCGCCGGCTGCGATCGCGGTGGCGCAGTGGCGGAGCACGTTGAAGGTCCCGATCAGGTTCACGCGGATCACGGTCTCGAACGGCTGGAGCTGCGCCGGCCCGTTGCGGGTCACCGTTCGCTCGGCCCAGCCGATGCCCGCGCAGGAGGCGGCGAAGCGCAGGCCCCCGAACGCCTCGACCGTGCCCGCCACGGCAGCCTCGACATCGGCCTCGCTCGTGACGTCGGCCTTGAAGGACACCGCGTCCTCGCCGAGCTCCTCGGCGACGGCATGCGCACGATCGCCGTCGAGATCCACGATCGCCACGCGCGCGCCACGCTCCGCCAGCAGGCGCGCGGTGGCCGCGCCCAGCCCGGACGCGCCGCCGGCGACGAGAGTTGGTGCGCCGTCGAGCTCCACGGGCGGGACGGTATCGGTTGCCTCTGGCCTCTGGCCTAACTGGGCCTCGCCACCGTCAGCCCGAACATGCCGTCACTGAAGAACGACTCGAGCTCCATGCCCGCGCCCGACAGCTCCTCCTCGAGCTGCTCGCGAGTGAACTTGGTGCTGATCTCGGTGCGGATCTCCTCGCCGTCGTCCAGCTCGAGATCGAGATCCGCAGCCTCGATCCGCACGCGCTGCGCGCCGTTCGCCCGCAGTCGCATCTCGATCCACGAGTCGCGCTCGTTGAAGAACGCGACGTGCTCGAAGGCGTCGACGTCGAAGTCCGCGTCCAGCTCGCGATTGATCGCACGCAGCACGTTGAGGTTGAACTCGGCGGTCACCCCGGCGGAGTCGTTGTAGGCCGCCTCGAGCGTCGCCACGTCCTTCGCGAGGTCGGTGCCGAGCACAAGCCGCCCGTCGTCGCCGAGCAGCCCGCGCAGGTCGCGCATGAATGCGGCGCGCGTATCGGGATAGAGATTGCCGATCGTGCCGCCGAGGAAGGCAACGAGCCGCCGCTCGCCGGGCGGCACGTGGTGCAGGTGCTGCTCGAAGTCGCCGACGATCCCGTGCACCGCCAGGCCGGGATACAGCTCCACGAGCTCCTCGGCGCAGCGCTCCACCACCCACTCGGAGACGTCCATCGGGAGGTAGCGGTCGAGCGTCCCAGCGCCTGCCATCGCGAATAGCAGCGCCCGCGTCTTCGACGCCGTGCCCGAGCCCAGCTCGAGCAGCTCGCGCGCGCCGGTGATCTCGACGATCTCGGGGGCGCGCCGGTTGAGCAGCGCCCGCTCGCAGCGGGTGGGGTAGTACTCGGGCAGCGAGGTGATCTCGTCGAACAGCTCGGAGCCGCGGTCGTCGTAGAAGTACTTCGGCGGGAGCTGCTTCAGCCCCTTGCGCGTAAGCCCGGCGCGCACGTCCGCGGCCATCGAGTCGAGCGACGAGCCGCTCAGGTAGCTGTCGATCGTGATGCCGGCGACGGGCGTCACGCTGCGCACCGGAAGCCGGAGAAGATCTGACGCCGAACCGGGTAGTCCCAGTTGCGGAAGCTCGCCCGCGCGACGCTGGGGCGCGTTGCCCAGGAGCCGCCCCGCAGCACCTTGTACTCACTGCCGAAGAAGATCTCGGAGTACTCGCCGTAGGGAAAGGCGCTGAAGCCCGGGTACGCGCTGAAGTCGCTGGCGGTCCACTCCCACGTGTCGCCCACCATGCCGAGCGCGCCATAGGGCGAGGCGCCGGCCGGGAACGAGCCGACGCGCGCGGAGCGGAAGGCGGTCTGGTCGAGGTTGGCGTGGCGCGGGCCCGGCGGCTCGTCGCCCCACGGGTACGTGCGCTGGCGGCCGGCAGTCTCATCCCAGGAGGCGGCCTTCTCCCACTCGGCCTCGGTGGGCAGGCGCTTGCCCCGCGAGCGGGCGTAGGCGTCGGCCTCGTACCAGGACACGTGCATCACCGGGCGCTGCGGGTCGAGCGGCGCCGTACGGTCGAAGGCACGCGCCTCGCCGTCGGCCGTCCAGTAGTGAGGCAGCTCGACGTTCTCGGCCTCGCGCCAGGCCCAGCCCTCGTCTGACCACCACTCGCGGCGCTGGTAGCCGCCCTGTTCCACGAAGTCCATGTAGTCGCCATTGGTAACCGGGAGGCGATCGAGCTCAAACGTCTCGACGTCGACCTCGTGGTCCGGCCGTTCGTTGTCGTACGAGAAGCCCTCGGGATCCCAGCCGACCAGGCAGGCGCCCCCGTCCACGCGCACCATGTCGGGGCCGCGCAGCCCCGGCGGCGGCGTCGGCAGCGGGCGCGCTCGGGGCACGAACACCCCGGGCGCGGCGAGCGACAGCGTCTGCAGCATCGTCTCGTTGTGCTGGTGCTCGTGCTGGACGATCATGTCCCACACGAAGCCGTGGGCGGTGAGGCGGGCAGCGCCATCCGAGAGGTCGGAACGCGCCAGCACGTCGAGCGCCCGCTCACGCACCGCGGCCATGTAGGCCACCGCCTCGTCGTGCTCGAGGTAGGGGAGATCGCCGCGTTCGGCACGCGGGGTGAGCGTGGCGTCGTAGACGTCCGCCAGGTCGCCGCGCAGCGGCTCTAGCCCGCCGGCCTGCTGGCAGAGCCAGAGATCCTCGAACGCCGCGATGTGCCCGAGGTCCCAGACGAGCGGGCTCAGCAGCGTGCTGTGAACACGCTCGAGGTTCTCGACCGACAGCGACTCCACCAGGAAGAAAGTGCGCTCTCGCGCCTCCTCCAGCACAGACGCGTAGTGCTCCTTGAGCAGGCGTTCAGCCCCTCCGGGGGGCGCTGTTTGCGTAATTCGAGGACGCACAGCGGGGTCGTGGTGAGAGTAGAGAACTCGGAAACCGAGTTCGTTAACGCTCTGTTTCGTTACAAGACGCGACTCGGATCAGGATCCTGCCCGGGGCGGTTCGGTCGAAAACCGCCCCCGGGCAGGACTCCCGCGCTACTCGCTGACGCGCTCGATCAGGAACGCGACGCGCACGTGCGCGCGCCACTCGTCGAGGTTCTCGCCGCGCAGGCCCGTGGACACGACGTCCACCGCCTTGATGTTGCGGAGCGTCTGCTTCGCATCGTTCAGGGCGGCCTTCACGGCCGCGTCGGAACTCTCGCTCGAGCTCCCTACCAGCTCGATGATCTTCACGACCGCCATGGCTCTCCTCTCGTGGAACTGACCGCGTCCGGCCCACCCTATCCGGGTGGCAATTGCTGAGGTAGGGTCAGCGGGGCGTGAGCCCCGAGCGCGACAGCGGCAGCTCGCCCTTCGACCTGGGGCGCATCGGCGTCAGCGAGCTGATCGGCTTCGCCGGGGCGATCGTGCTGTTCGGCTCGCTGTTCCTCACCTGGTTCAGCACGAGCTGCAGCTCACCCGGGCAGCCCAAGGGCTGCAACCCCAACTCGACCCTGCACGGTCAGGTCGGGAACTTCACGGCCTGGCAGACGTTCGCCAAGCTCGACATCCTGCTCATGCTCGCGTGCGTCGCGCCGTTCGTGCTCGCCTGGATCGTCGTGCGCGGCCACGCACTCACCTGGCGGCCCGGCGAGATCACGATGATCGTCGGCATGATCGCGGCCGTTCTCATCCTGCTGAACGGGGTCGTGCTCGGCAAGCCGGGCAGCGATCCGGTGGACATCTCGTTCGGTCCCGGCTGGTTCATCGGCCTGGTCGGCGCGCTCGGGATCCTCACCGGCGGTCTGCTGCGCCAGGCGGTCGGCGGGCGTACGAGGAAACCGCCCGGGGTAGTCTGAGCCCTCGTCATGACTCACAGCACACAGATCACAGAGGATCCCCATGCCGCCGGCCGCCCCGACCGCAACCTCGCGCTCGAGCTCGTTCGCGTGACCGAGGCGGCTGCGCTCGCCGCCGCGCGCTGGGTGGGAATGGGGGAGAAGGAGTCGGCCGACCAGGCCGCCGTCGACGCGATGCGCCTCGTGCTCGACACCGTCCGCATGGACGGCATCGTCGTGATCGGCGAGGGCGAGAAGGACGAGGCGCCGATGCTCTACAACGGCGAGCAGATCGGCGACGGCTCGCCACCCGCGGTGGACATCGCGGTCGACCCGCTCGAGGGCACGCGGCTCACCGCGCTCGGCTTCCCGAGCGCGCTGGCTGTGATCGCCATGTCGGAGCGCGGCACGATGTTCGACCCGGGCCCGTGCGTCTACATGGAGAAGATGGCCGGGTCGGAGGAGATCGCAGACCTGCTCGACCTCGACCGGCCGCTGCCAGAGACGCTCAAGCTGATCGCCGAGCGCAAGCACTGCGACATCCGCGACGTGATGGTCGTGATGCTCGACCGCGAGCGCCACGAGCAGGCGGTCAAGGAGATCCGCGGCGCGGGCGCGCGCATTCGCTTCATCACCGACGGTGACGTGTCGGCCGCCCTGCTGGCCGTCAGCGAGCGCACGCCGGTCGACCTCCTGTGGGGCATCGGTGGCACCCCGGAGGGCGTGATCTCCGCCGCTGCGATCAAATGCATCGGTGGCCAGATCGTCGGCCGGCTGTGGCCACGGGACGACGAGGAGCGCCAGGCCGCGATCGACGCGGGCTACGACCTGGACGAGACGCTCGACCGCGATCGCCTCGTGGCCGGCAACGACGTCTTCTTCGCCGCCACCGGGGTCACCGACGGCGACGTGCTCGAGGGTGTCCGCTACGTAGGGACACGCGGCGCGACCACGGAATCGCTCGTGATGCGCTCGCGCAGCGGCACCGTCCGCCGCGTGCATGCGACGCATGACCGCGCGAAGCTCAGGGAGATCACGGGGGAGCGGTACGGGTAGAAGTGACTGGTGACCAGTGACTAGTCCAGCCACCAGTCACTGGTCACTAGTCACTGCTTCCTGCTCCGGCGCCCGCAGGGCGCCGACCACCGACGGCGCGAGATCCAGTCGCGCCAGCGACCGCAGGAACGCAGTGGTCACGATGACGTGGATTCTCAATTGCGTCGCTCTGTAGATGTGGCGCCCGATCTTCCAGAACCAGCCCCAGCCCGCGAGCATCGGATAGAAGCTCGCCACCTCGCTGGTTACGCGGACGGTGGTGTGGTCGTCGGCGGTGGTGGTCGGGTCGTCGGGCAGCAGTGACTCGGATGGGCGGCGCACGGTGATCCGTAGCCAGCCCTTGCCACGTCCAGCGGGCGCCACCAGCAGGCCGCGGTCGATCCGCCAGGTGACGATCCCGCAGTCCGCCGACGTCTCGTACTCGGGCGCGTCGAAGCGCAGCAGCGTGAGCGGGCGGCCGAACACCACGACCGCGCGCGAGGTGGGCGTGTACACCACGCGCAGCACGCCGAGTGAGACCCGCGTGAGGAAGCGCCAGTAGGTGCTCGCGAGCATCTCGAGGTGCTCCGGGGTCCAGAGCGGATCGAGCTCCGAGCGCGGCAGGGTCACGTCCGCGCTCTGGCGGCTCGTCACAGGGCCGCCGGCCGCCGACTCCGATTCCGGCTCGTGGACGATCCGCACGCGGTTGCGCGCCTCACGCCGGCGGGCGATTTCCCGCCTCGGGTCCTTCCTCGCCACCGCCTGAACGCTACCCATCGCGGCGCCTATCGAACAAGCTCGATAGGCACGCGCTCGCCGGCCTCCACCATGCCCTCGCCTGCCTCCACCACCGCGAACGCCTCGGCGTCGAGCATCGAGGTGAGCACGTGCGAGCTCTGATCGTCCCGCGTGGGCGATACGTGCCAGCCGTCCGCCTCGACGGTCAGGTGGCAGCGCACCAGCTCGTCGCGTGCCTGGTTGCGCTTCAGCGGCGAGTCGAGCACGGCGCTGCCCCTCGCCGGGTCCGCCGGGGCGCCCGCAAGCGCGCGCAGCGCGGGCCGCGCGAACAGGTGGAAGGTGACCATCGCCGACACCGGATTGCCAGGCAGGCCGAAGACGAGCTTGTCGCCGCGCGTGCCGAACCAGGTGGGCTTGCCCGGCTTGAGCGCCACGCGCCAGAAGCGCTCCTCGACGCCGAGCTCGGACAGCGCGGGCTTCACGTAGTCGTGCGGGCCCACCGACACGCCGCCGGAGATGCAGAGCACGTCGGCGCGCTCGAGCGCCGAGCGCAGAGCGTCCATGGTGGCCTCGAGGCTGTCGCGCACGATCTGGCTGCCCACCACCTCGGCGCCGGCGCGCTCGGCCAGGGCCGTCAAGGCGATCGCGTTCGAGTTACGGATCTGCCCGGGAGCGAGCGGCGTGCCCGGGTCCACGAGCTCGTCGCCCGTCACGAGCACCGCCACGCGTGGCCGCAGCGAGCACGGCAGCGTCGCGTGGCCGAGCGATGCCGCCACAGCCAGCTCAGCCGGCCCCACCTGGGCCCCGGCGCGCAAGACCTTGTCGCCGCGGCCGACGTCGTCGCCGGCGCGGCGCACGTTGGCGCCGGGGTCGGTGTCCGGCACCGTCACGCGCCCGTCGTTCGCCTCCACGCGCTCGACGGGCACCACCGCGTCGGCGCCGTCAGGGATCTGCGCGCCGGTGGAGATCGCGATCGCCTGGCCGCCGCCGAGCGCGCGCTGCGCGGGGTGCCCGGCGCGCGACTCGTCGACCACCTCGAGCTCGTCGCCCGGTCCCGCGATCACCGCGTAGCCGTCCATCGCCGAGGAGTCGAATGGCGGCACGTCCTCCTCGGCGGACACGTCCGCCGCGAGCACGCGCCCCAGCGCGTCGCCGAGCGCGACGTCTTCGCTGCCCAGCGGCCGCACCGCGGCGAGCACGCGCTCGCGTGCGCTGGCGATGTCGAGCAGGCCCGCGTCCACGGCCCGACTGTATCGACGAGAGCGCTAGCCGAGCTCGGGATACAGCGGCGTGACCCGTGCGGACGCGCCCGGGCGCTCGAAGCGCGACCGGTCGAGGCCGGCCTCGGTCACGCGCAGCAGCCGCTCGTTGGCGACCGCGAGCAGAGCATCGGGTGAGTCGCCGTCGACCGGGCAGGACGCCCGCCCGGCGGCCGGCAGGCGGCCGTGGCAGCCGGCCGCGCTCCACGCATGGGCCCGCAGGCGGTCCACCGCGACGTCGGCTTCGCGCGGGCGGACGCCCGGCAGGATCGCCGCAGTCACGCCCGCCCCGCCCGACATCACGACGGTTCCCTCGTCAGCTGCGCGCGTCAAGGCCTCATGCCAGCTGTCGGTGCCGTCCACCGGGCACGACAGCAGGGCGAGCGTGAACGGCATGCCCGTCGTGCGGTGGCGCTCCAGCGCGGCCTCGAGCGCTTGGCGCAGCTCGAGCCCGCTCGACTCGCGCGGGGCGCTGGCGCGCAGCTCATGCACGGCGGCGTCGAAAAGCTCCTCGAGCTCGCGCAGCCGGTCGCTGAGGGGCCGCTCGGCCAGCTCGCCCACGCTCGACCGCTCGACCTCCATCCCAAGCCACCGGCGCAGCACCGCGTCGCGCTTTTTCACAAGCGCGGAAGACGGGTCGACCCCGCTGGGTGATCCTGGTACTTTTGGCACGTCTCGCCGCAATTTCGCGGCCACACCCTCCATTTCCTTCAGATTGTGCGGTAGGCGAGCGACTGAAACAGTCGTTGCGGAAGTTTGCGCGGTGCTTGCGGGGTCGCGGAGAGTCGGGTTAGCATCGATCGAGGCCGACTCAAGGACGATCTCAGTGCCTGACCCACCTGTACGCCGCCTACACGCAGTGTTAGATGCCCCACTCGCCCGTCTCGAGCAGGCTCGCGACGAGCTGGCCAAGTCATGGCTTTTGCGCGTGCTCGAGCGAGCGCCGCTGAGCGACATCGAGCGCATCCCCACCGAGCGGATCGTGCGGGAACTGCCGGATCTGATCAGCGACATCGTGCGCGCCGTGGCGCGCAGCGTCGCCGGCTCGCCCGGCGACCTGCTCAGCGCCGACGCGGAGGAGCGCGCCAGCCGCCTCGCCAGCCTCTCGGGGCGGGACCTGCACGCGCCGGCCGACCTCGCCCGCGACATCGCCGCGCTTCACTCTGTGATGATCACGGCGCTCGGCAGGGAGCTGCAGGGCGAGGACGCGCCGACCCTGGTCGACGCCGCCGACCGCTTCGCCGCCGTCTTCGGCGCGATCCAGGCCGCCGCGGCGGAGGAGCTCGTCCGCGAGCGCTCGCGCGAGCTCGAGTGGCTCGCCAACACCGACGCGCTGACCGGGCTCTACAACCTGCGCTACCTGCAGCAGCACATCCGCCACCTGGTGGGCATCCAGCAGCGCTACGGCCACGCCTTCGCGGTGCTCGTGCTCGACATCAACGGCCTCAAGCGGATCAACGACGCCTTTGGCCACGCCGCCGGCGACCGCATGTTGATGGGCGTGGCCGCCGCCATCCGCGCGACAGTGCGCACGATCGACACGCCCGTGCGCATGGGCGGCGACGAGTTCTGCGTGCTCGCGCCTCAGCAGACCGCCTCCGGGGCGAAAATCCTCGCCTACCGCGTGGCGTCCGCCGTGGAGCAGATCGAGACGCCCGATCAGTCGCCCGTGGGCGTCGCCATCGGCGTGGTCGCCTGCCCGCAGCACGGCACCGACCCGGACCGCCTGCTCGAGCTGGCCGACGCCGCCATGTACCGTGCGAAGGCCAGCGGCGAACGCGTCGAGATGGCGAATGACGATTCGCCCGAAGCAGAGAACCGCACCGAGTCGAACAGCTAGTAACTGGTGGTTGGTAATTGGTGATTGGTGTAGCCGGTACCAGTCACCAATCACCAATCACTCGATGAGCCCGCTCCGTATGCCGATCGCGACCGCCTGCGTGCGAGTGCCCGCCTGAAGCTTGGCCAAGATCCGTTTCGTGTGTGTCCGCACCGTTTCGGTGGACAACCCCAGTTGCCTGGCCACCTCTTCCGTGTGCATCCCATCGGCGAGCATCTGGAGGATCTCGCGCTGGCGCGCGGTGAGCGTGCGCTCGCCCTCCTCGAGCAGGAGCGACGACGACAGCGCCGGGTCGACATAGAACTCGCCGCTGCGCGCGGCCTGGATCGCCCGGATCAGGTCCTCGGGCGGGGAGTCCTTACGGACGTAGCCCTTGACTCCGGCCTTGAGCGCCTCGGCCAGCATGCGCGGCCCGCCGTCGGCCGTGAACACGACGATCGGTGAACCGAGGCTCTGCTGGAGGGTGCCGACGGTTTGCTGCACGTCGCCGCTGACGCGCCGCGGATCGATCACCACGACGTCGGGGCTGCGGCCGCCGGCGTCGCGCACGGCGGCGTCCGGCGACTCGGCGGTCGACACTTCAACGCCATCGAGCTCGCGCTCCAGAAGGGCGCGTATGCCCTGGCGGACGACCGGGTGGTCATCCACGACAAGGCAGTGAAGGGCGCTCACTGCGGTAGCCGCCATCGGGTTCGCACAATACTCCGAATCGGGGACGTACTCAAAGACCGGGGGATTCCAGCAGGAGATCTAGGGGGGCGGCACCAATCCGGCTCGTAACCGTCATGCCGAGCTGCTTGGCGGCCGCCGCAGTGAGGTCCCACTGGGCGTGGTGCGCGAAGGGACCGCGGTCGATCACCGGCGCCACGAGGGTGCGGCCCCGGTACGACACCTGCACCTGCGTCCCGCAGGGCAGCTGCCGGTTGGCCACTCCGAGCAGGGTCCGCGTGAGCCGTTCGCCGCAGGCCGTCTTCTTCCCGAAGAAGCCCGGCCCGTACCAGGTGGCGATGGCGGACTTGTAGACGACCACCGTCCGCGGGGCGGACGAGCTCGGCGTGTTGTCGGCGGTGGACGCTCCGGCGAGCACGCCGCGGATCTGGAACTGCCCCGACCCGTCCGGCCGCCAGCTCGTCGAGAAGCCGCCGTCGGGTGCGACAGCCACCGAGGCCACCGATTCCCAGGGGTCGTTCCCCTGGCGCGCCTCGACGGTCACGGTCTGACCCGCGGCGCTCTTGTCGGTGCCGGCGACATGCAGAGTCTTCCCGAGGAACACCGTGTGGCGCGCGCTGAGCGCGAAGTTCGGGTCGACGGGTCCGTCGGCGGCCGGCTGCGGCGGGGCCGTGCCTCCGTTCCCGGAGCTGTCGCCGAGGGCTGTCGCGGGCAGCGCAAGGGCCGCGCCGAACAACGCGATAGTGAGCCCGCGGATTGCGATGCGTACGTTCATCTTGTGGTCGTAGCGCCGGCGGGGTGAGCTGTCGGGCTCGCGCGAGTTGCGCTAGGGACGCGGCGATGCGTCCCATTCGCCCCGGCCGGACCGGCGGGTCCGGCGTTGGTTCCCCCACTCGCCCGATCACGTCGGGCGATTAGGCAGCGCGGGGACTATACAGCGCTTACGCGCCAGGAGCTGCAGGCCCCTACTTGGCCAGCGTGAGCTCGCCGGTGTCGTAGATCTCGAAGCGCGTGGCGTTGATCACGGCCCCGCCCAGGACGATGATCGCGAGCGCGTAGAACCAGATCAGGATGATCACGATCAGGATCAGCGTGGTACCGAGCTTCGCGATCGACGAGATGTTCGTGAGATAGAGGGGAAAGGCGTAGTCGATCACGCCGATCGCGAGCGTCGCGCCGAGCGAGCCCGGCCAGATCGCCCGCCACGGCACGAGCCGGTTGGGCACGCTCCAGTAGATCACGGACAAGATCGCGAACAGGATCAGAAGGCCGGCCACGAGGCTGATCACGAAGATCAGATCGTGGACGCTCGCGAGGCCGAAGGGAAGGTTCTTGGCGCCGCCGAGGAGGATCGACTGGATCGTCGGCACCGCCACGGTGGCCGCCATGAACAAGAGCACCACCACGAGCATCGCCAGCGCGAAGCGCTTCTGCTCGACCCACGTGCGGCAGCGCACGTGGTAGATGCGGCAGAAGGCGGTGTCGAGCGCGCCCCAAAACGAGGCCCCGATCCAGATGCTGGAGACGAGCGCGCCGATCCCGAGCCCGGCCGACGAGTGACGGACGCGGGTGAGGAGATTCTCGAGCGTGGTCTTCGCCGTGGTCGGAAACAGATGCTGGAGGTCCTTCAGCACGCTGTTCTCGAGCTCGCCCGACTGCAAGATCTTGCCCGCGATGAAGAGCGCGAGCAGCGCCAGCGGGAAGATCGAGAGCAGCAGGTTGTAGGCCACCATCGCCGACAGGCCGGTGAGGTTGTCGTGGTAGGCCTTGACGTAGAAGTCGCGCAGCCCCTGGCCGAGACTTCGCTTAGTGCGCCGCTCCGGCGCCACCGCTCACGGCCTGGGGAGGCGGCGCATCACTTCTCCCGCCACCCTGCCGGCGACCTTGAGGCCCGTGAGGGCCACCGACTCCCCAGCCTTCAGCGCGATCCCGATTGGGTCCGCGGACCGCTCGGGTGGCGGGGGGGGCGGCGGCGAGGGCTCCTGCACGCGCGGCTTCGGCCGGGGCCTTGGCTTGGCAGCCGCTTTCGGCGCCGGCTTGGCTGCGGCCTTGGGGCCCGTGGCGCTTCGCGAGCTCGCGCGCTTCTCGCTGCGCACTCCGGGGCGCGAGCGAGGCAGGTTTCCGAGGATGCCGTCGTTCTCTTCGGTCATTCGAAATTGGTCCGTAGGGGTGACAACGGAGGAACTGAGCACGATACTCTTGACCCGGCCGTCACGGAACTTCCGGGTCGGACCGTAGAAACCTGCGACCGGTGGTGGCTTTCCGTCGGGGATTTACTAGCTTGAGGCCCACTGATTGCGGGTAAAAAACGTGAGCCAGAGCGCTCGTTTGTGCCGGGGATCGCGCGCGTTGACGTCGATAGAGATGGTTCTAGACTTGGATCCGCATGTTTGAATGGGCTCGTACGCGCGTGAGTCCGTCTTGGAGAGACGAAAGAGACGTGGATGTCAGTAGCTGAGCTTCAGGAACTCGAGGAGGTCAAGCTCCTCGTCACGAAGGGCCAGGCCGCGGGCGTACTGACTTACGCCGAAGTGGCGACGGCTCTCGCCGAGGTGGATCTCGACGAGAGCGACATCGAGGACCTCCACGGGTTCCTCGAGCGATCCGAGATCGAGCTGGTCGAGGAACTCGAGCAGCACCAGGTGCCGGCGCAGCAGGCGGAAGCCGAGCGCGACAGCGGCACCGGCCGCCGCCGCAAGGCGAAGACACAGCTCGACCTGCGGCCGGACATGACCACCGATTCGCTCCAGCTGTTCCTGAAGGACATCGGCAAGGTCCGGCTGCTCACCGCCCAGGAGGAGGTCGACCTCGCCAAGCGCATCGAGCGCGGCGACCTCGACGCGAAGCAGAAGATGGTCGAGTCCAACCTGCGGCTCGTCGTCTCGATCGCGAAGAACTACCGCAACCAGGGACTGCCCTTCCTCGACCTGATCCAGGAGGGCACGCTGGGTCTCGTCCGCGCGGCCGAGAAGTTCGACTACCGCAAGGGCTTCAAGTTCTCCACGTACGCCACCTGGTGGATCCGGCAGGCGATCGCCCGCGCGCTCGCCGACAAGGCGCGCACGATCCGCATCCCGGTGCACGTGGTCGAGAAGCTGAACAAGATCGGCCGCGCCGAGCGCAAGCTCGTCACCGAGCTGGGCCGCGAGCCGACTCCGGAGGAGATCGCCGAGGTCACGGGCATCGAGCCCGAGGAGGTCGACTCGATCAAGCGCTCGGCGCAGGCGCCGGTGTCGCTCGAGAAGCCCGTCGGCGACGAGGAGGAGTCCGAGTTCGGCCAGTTCATCGCCGACGAGCGGGCGGAGTCGCCCTACGAGCGTGCCGCGGAGATCCTCACCAAGGAGGCTCTGCGCGAGGCGCTCGAGAACCTCTCGTACCGCGAGCGCCGCGTGCTCGAGCTCCGCTATGGGCTCGGCGGCGAGCACCCGCGGACCCTCGACGAGGTGGGCCGCACCTTCAACGTCACGCGCGAGCGCATCCGCCAGATCGAGAATCAGTCGCTGAAGAAGCTGCAGAGCCTCGCCGAGGCGCAGAAGCTTCGCGACGTCGCGTAACTAGTTCTCAGTTCTCAGTTCTGTGGACTGTGGACCGTGGACTGTGGACGCCGGGCCTCAAGGCCCGGCTTCGCCCCGCCGATACACCACCCGATGTTCGATCTCCAGGCTGCCCTTCGGCGTGTCATCGAGACGGAGGGCTCTGACCTACATCTGAAGGTGCCGTCGCGCCCGCTGATCCGGACGCACGGCATCCTTGAGCCGATTCCGGACTCGGAGCCCCTGAGCCCCGACGACACCGAGCGCGTCTTCCGGGACATGCTCAAGGAGGAGCTCAAGCTCAAGGAGTTCGCCGAGGAGTTCGAGGTCGACTTCTCCTACGCGGTTCCCGGGCTCGCTCGCTTCCGCGTTAATGCCTTCCGCCAGCGCGGCGTGGTCTCGCTCGTCTGCCGTGCGATTCCCCACGTCATCCGCACCGTCGAGGAGCTCAACTTGCCGCCCGTGATCGCGGAGCTGGCCAACGAGGAGCGCGGCATCATCCTCGTCACCGGCACCACCGGCTCGGGCAAGTCCACCACGCTCGCGGCGATGATCGACGAGATCAACCGCTCACAGTCCAAGCACGTGGTGACGATCGAGGACCCGATCGAGTTCCTCCACCGCGACAAGCTCTCGATCATCAACCAGCGCGAGGTCGGCAGCGACACCACCTCCTTCAAGCGTGCGCTGCGGCGCGTGCTGCGCCAGGACCCGGACGTGATCCTCGTCGGCGAGATGCGCGACGAGGAGACCGTGAGCACGGCCCTGTCCGCGGCCGAGACCGGCCACCTCGTGTTCTCCACGCTGCACACCGTCGACGCGCCCGAGACCGTCAACCGCATCGTCGACTTCTTCCCGCCCCACCAGCAGCAGCAGGCGCGCGCGATGCTCGCCGGCACGCTCAAGGGCGTGATCTCCCAGCGTCTCGTCCGCACGCCGGACGGCCGCGGCCGCGTGGCCACCTGCGAGATCCTGCGCATGACCGGCCGCGTGAAGGACATGATCATGAACCCGGCCGAGACCGGTCGCCTCACCGAGGTGATCTTCGAGGGCGAGTACTACGGCATGCAGACGTTCGACCAGGCACTGCTCAAGCACGTCCGGGCCGGCCGCGTGTCGATGGAGGAGGCCCTGCGGGCCGCCACCCACCCGCACGACTTCAAGCTGCTCGTGTCCTCGGACGGCCAGCGCTCCACCTCGGTCGAGAACGTCATGGCCGCGCCCGAGGAGGACGACCCGCCGCCGTCCGACGACGACTCCGGCGACCGCAGCCAGTTCGCGGGCACCGGCCTGCCGGCCGAGTATCAGTAGCTAAGCCGCTCGCGCCCGCCAGATGGGCCCGATTCTCTGAGCTATTCGCATACTTCAGTTCGTGAAGTAACGCGCTAGACTCGGGTTCATGGAGTGCGAGCCGCTCGACACCTGCCCGGTCTGCGCCACTGCCGATCTGATCTGCGGGAAGTGGACGATTCTGGTGATCCGGGACCTCGCCGCCGGGCATAGCCGCTTCTGTGAGCTCGAGCGCTCGCTCACCGGCATCAGCCCGCGCACCCTCTCGCTGCGGCTGCGCGCCCTCGAGGAGGAGGGCATCGTCAACCGCAAGACGTTCCCCGAGGTGCCCCCGCGGGTCGAGTACTCGCTCACCACCAAGGGGCTGGCGCTCCTGCCGCTGATCGAGAGCATGCGCTCCTATGGGCGCGAGTGGCTCCGGCGCGGCGAGCGCGAGCGCGTCACGGCCGCCGCCTAGCGCCTCTTTCGCTGCGCGCGGCCCGGATCGAGCGGGCCGAAGAGGAGTTCGTAGAGCTGCGGGTAGACGCTTAGCGGCACCGTGTCGGGGTCGACGTAGTGCTGCAGCGCCAGCCCGATGTCGAGCGCGATCAGCGCGCTCGCGAGCATCTGGGGGTCGGCGGCCGGCTCCTCGCCCGTGCTCGCCGCGGCCTCGCGGATGCTGTGGGCGGTGAGCTCGCGCGTGCCGGCCCAGAAGGTGGCGGCGAGCTCGCGCACTCCTTCGCTGCGGCCCGCCTCGGCAAGCAGCTCGAGAATCAGGCGCAGCAGCCAGCGTCCTCGGGGGTCCTCCTGTAGGCGCGCGAGCTGCTCGCCTGTCTCGCGCAGGGTCGGGCGGCTCTCGGGCTCGGCGATGCGCTCAGCAGCCATCTCGCGGTAATGGGAGTACACGCGTTGCTGCAGCAACTCGACGAAGAGCTGCTCCTTGCTTTCGAAGTTCGAGTAGAACGCGCCGCGCGTGAAGCCGGCACTGGCACAGATGGCCTCGACGCTGGCGCCGGCCAGGCCACGCTCGACCACGACCTTGGCCGCGGCGTCGAGCAGCGCTTGGCGTGTCTCTGCCTGACGCTCCGCGCGCGTCTTGCGCGTCACGGGCCCGCGGGCACGCCGGGGTGCCCGAAGAAGACCATGAACACGTCGACGCAAACGCTCACTACCAGCGTGGCCACAATGAAGAAGGTTTCCACGCCGGTGGTGGTCGTGCGGCGCGAGCGGTCGCTGGCCATCGGCTCGAGCCAGCGGCGCCGCGGCTGGGGGCGGTACTGCGGGGGCGGCGGCGGAGCGATCCAGTTCGCCACCGCGCTGACGGCGATGTAGGTCCAGAGGATCCCGAACGAGAGGACCAGCACCGGCACCAGTCCGAGGCCGCGGAACCCGTGCTGGAACTGCGAGGCGATCCAGAGCCAACCGAGCGGTATTCCCACGCCGATGACCGGGATGCCGATCGCGAAGGCCACTACCCAGCCGATCCACTTCACATACATCATCGTACTCGAATACGCCGCTGTATCTAGGTGTAGATGGTCCTCCCGCCGGGCTCAGGGGCGGCGACCCGGGTGACCCCTCCTGCGCAGGAACGCGTCCGCGAGCGGCGAAACGCCCGCGTATGCGAAACCGCGACCTTCACGACACGCTTCGCGACTTCGCGCTCGAGGCCGCCGCTCTCCTCGAGGACGAGCTGCACTCGGGCGCCGAGATCGAGTTCGAGGTCGACGAGCAGCCCGCCGGCTCGAAGACCGTCCTCTACCGCTACACGCCGCTGACGTCGAAGTTCATCGACGCCCGCTGGGAGGCCGTGCGGGCGCTGCCGTCGTGCGACGCTGCGTCGCGCGCGCTGGGCAGGGGCGCCGCGCTCTACCTGCGCCTCCAGGGCGTCCCAGGTGTCGACGCCGAGCCTGCGCTGCGCGAGTTGCTCGGCCGGCTCTATGACGACGCCATCAGCTTCGAGTTTCCCGAGGAGCGTTTCGAGAAGGTCTACGGCGACGTGGAACGGACGCTCTACGAGGACAGCGCCGCCGCGGTGGTGGTCGCGCCGTTTCCGGGCCTCGATCTCGAGCACGGGCGCGTGGACCTCGGCGAAGGACTGTCGCTGATCGGCGGCGAGGCGATCGACGCGCCGCTCGAGGCGGTGTGGTCCGACCCGCGCGAGCGGAGCGGCGACCCGCACGTACTCTGCGTGCTCGAGCGCGACATCCGCACCGACATGCCGCTGCCCATTACCGAGGCGCGCATTCGCTTCCGCCAGCTGCTCACGGCGTTCCGGCTGTTCAAGGCCGGCGCGGTCGCACTCGGGCCGCTGGCGTGGTCGCGGATCGACAACGGGGCCTGGCAGCCGCTCCAGCTCGGCTCCGCCGGGCACCTGCGCGGCGAGTCGTGGCTGCTGACCGCGGGGGAGGAGCCCGAGCTTCGCGAGCTGCTCGACCTGCTCTCGCATGCGCGCCCGGCCGGCGCGCTGGCGTGGGGGCTGGCGCGCTTCGAGATGGGCTGCGAGCGGCCGCTCGACACGGAGGCGCTGTCCGACTACCTGCTGGCGCTGCGAGCACTGCTCGACGGCTCGGACGACACCGGGCGCGCGAGCCTCGGCCTGCGCCTCGCCGCCCTCTGCGCCGAGGAGGCCGACCGGCGGGCCCTCCAGCGCCGCGTCGAGCTGGCGTTCGCGCTCGAGCGCTTCGTGATCGGCGGCGGCAACGGCGACGCATACATGGACACGATCGGCTCCGAGTCGCCCCGCGAGCTCGTGCTCGAGGTCGAGGACTCGCTGCGCGCGCTCCTGCGCGACGTGCTCTGCGGCTTCCTCGGGCCGGACTTGAAGAGCGCGGCCGACGACATCCTGCTGCGCAGCGCGGAGCCGTTCGAGATCGAGGCCAGGGACATCCGGCGGGCGCGCCGCTTCGCGGCGGAGCCGCCGGAGAGTGCGGAGGGCGGAGTGCAGAGTGCGGAAGTGCGGCTCGAGGGATCGGCCGAGCCGCAGCCCGTCACCGCCCGCTACTGGCCGGAGGCAACCGCGGTGGCCGAGCCCGAAGCGGCCCCGCGCCCCGCGACCCGCCCCCCGCCACCCCCGACGGCGGAGCCGGCGGAGGAGTTGTCAGACGGTGTCACGCCGTCGGAGGACTGGGGCCTCGACGACGACCCGGAGAGCTACTCGGCGCCGGTGTAGCGCTGGCGGCCCTGCCGGGCCGAGCGGAAGACGACGTAGGCCACGACCGCGATCGTGAGCAGCAGCGAGTAGTGCGTGATCTTGTGGACCGCGTCCACGGCGGGCTGCCCGACGCCGTAGCCGAGGCCGGCCAGCAGGCCGGTCCACAGCAGCGCGCCGATGATGTCGCAGACGATGAACACCGGCAGTGACATGCGGCCCCAGCCCGCGGCCGCGTCCACGAGCGCGGTGGGCACCGGCAGCACGTAGGCGAGGACCACCGCCGCCGGTCCGAAGCGCTCCATCAGGCGTTGCACGCGCTCGCCGCGCTGTGCCGCCTTCGGGTGGCCTCCGCTCAGGAGCTCGAACGCCTTCGAGCCCCAGCGCCGTCCGGCCCACCAGTAGGCCCAGTCGAACGCGATCAGCGCGGGAATGGCGGCGACGATCGCCACGATCAGGTCGGCATGCCCGGTGCGGGCCAGCGCGCCCATGGTCACGATCGCGGTGGTCGAGCCCTTGATCAGCTCGAGCAGCGCCGGATGGCTGCCGACGAGGGCGGGCACGAGCGGGAGCAGCAGGAGCGCGTAGAGGCCGCTCGCCACGATGCCGCTCAGGATGATCACGTCCGCGCGCTCCGGCCGACCCTCCCAGGGAAGTACGTGCTCGCGACCGTTCATCAGCTCCAAGGCTAGCCGCGCGCAGCTAGCCCCGGGTACGGGTGTTACGAGTTTTGTGAAGGGCGCAGCGACAGCCATGCTCCTTGCCGCGCTGCTCGCCGGATGTGGCGGCGGCAGCAGGGACAAGACGACCAGCGTGGCGAAGCCGCCGCCGGCCACCACCAACCCCCCGCCACCACAGTCGCCGCAGCCGACCGCAACGACGAACACCCCGCCGACCCACCACCGGAGAAAGCCGCAGCCGCTCGAGAACACCTCTACCGCGCCGCTACGCGCCGGCTCGACCTACCAGTGCGGCGGCAGCGCGCTCAAGACGATCGATGCGCGCGGCCCGATCAAGGTGCAGCCACCGGTGGTCCAGCCTGGTCACACGTTCGCCGTGACGATCACCGCGAAGAACGTGCACACAGTGGTCGTCAGCCTGGCCGGCGTGTCGCTCAAGCCGATCGAGGCCACCGCGAAACCGGATCACGGCAACCTCACCGCGACGATCAAGATGCCCGCTGGAGCCGGCTGCGGCAACAAGCTGCTCGACATCGAGGGCGACCTCACGGCCGAGGCCTTCATCGGGGTCAGCCAGTAGCCGGTACCGCCTGGGCGGCAAACAGGTACTCGTTCATCTCGGTGAGGCCGCCGATGTCGTGCACGTCGTCGTCGAGGTGGGGCACGAGGATCGGCAGCGCGCCGCCGAGCTGGGAGGCGAGACGCGCGACGTTCTCGCGGTCGCGCGTGGCCATCGCCTCGTAGTCGTGCAGGTTGTCCGACACGTGGCTGCCGAGCTCCCGCCCGAGCAGCTCCTCGAGCTCCGCCTCGTCCACGGGCTCGGTCTCGACGGCGAGCGGGCTCATGCGATTCACCACGGCGCCGCCGAACGGCAGCTCGCGCTCGCGCAGGCGGCGGTGGAAGAAGATCGCCTCGTCGATCGCGGCGCTGCGCGGGGAGGTGACGAGCAGGAAGGTGGTGCGGCGGTCGGCCAGCAGCTCGCTGGTGCGGACGGCGCGCTCGCGGAAGCCCTCGGCCATGTCACCGAAGCTCGCGAAGAACTCCGAGAGGTCCTGCAGCAGGTCGACGCCGGTCACCCGCTTGAGCACGGAGAAGACCATCCCCGTGCCTCGCCCGAAGACCTTCAGCCCGAGCTTGCCGGGACCCATGAAGAGCTGCAGTGAGCGCGAGTCGACGAAGCGCGAGAGGCGCTCCGGGGCGTCCAGGAAGTCGAGCGCGTTGCGGGTCGGGGGGGTGTCGAGCACGAGCAGGTCGTAGCGCTCCTCCTGGTAGAGCTCGTAGAGCTTCTCCATCGCCATGTACTCCTGCGACCCGGCGACGGCGTTCGACAGCTCCTGGTAGATGCGATTGGTCAGCACAGCGTCGCGCGTGCGCTCGTCGGACGCGTGCTTCTCGATCAGCTCGTCGAACGTGCGCTTGGGGTCGAGGTGCATGGCCCACAGCTCACCGTGGCCGGGGATCCCCTCCACGCGGTGCTCCACGTTGGCGAGCTCAGGCAGGCCGAGCGAGTTGGCGAGCCGCCGGGCCGGGTCGATCGTGAGCACGCCGACCTTGAGGCCGCGCGCCGCCATGCCGAGTGCGATCGCCGCGGCCGTCGTGGTCTTGCCGACGCCGCCGGCTCCGGCGCAGATCACGATCTCCTTGCGGTCGATCATCCGTGCGACGCTCACAGCGCGGCCTCGAGCTCGTCGGCCAGCTCCTCGAAGGAGTCGAGGTCGAGCTCCGGCTCGAACAGGAACGGGAGCGTGATCGGGTCGTGCCCGAGCTCCCTGGACAGACGTCTTAGCTCGGCCCGCTGGGTGCGGCCGCGGTGGTGCTCGAACAGCGCCGCCTTGAGCGCGGCCTCGACGCCGGCCGAGCCGTTGGCCGACGCCGCCTCCTCGATGCGGTCCGCCTCGTCGTCGTCGAATCGCTCTGGGTAGAGCGCGTTCACCACCACGGCGTCGAGCTCGATGCCCATCTCAGCGTGCAGGTCGCGCTCGAAGTCGACGGTCTCGTTCACCGGCATCTCCTCGGGCAGCGCGACGGCGACGACGCCGGTCGAGTCCGGGTCGGTGATGAAGGAATCGATCTTGCCCGCCTGCCGTGAGATCGCGCCGACGCGCGCGGCGTCGCGGAAGGTCCGCGGCGTGCGCAGGAAGCCGAGCCCGTGGCCCGTCGAGGGAGCGTCGACGATCACCACGTCGTACGGCGCCGCGTGCGGGTTGCGCCGCTCGAACTGCGCGAGCTCCCAGACCTTGCCGATCGTGGCCAGCTCACGCATCCCCGGCGTCGCGGCCGCGAAGTACTGGAACAGCCGGTTGTCGAACAGCACGCCGTAGAGCTGCGAGGGCTTGATCTGGTGGCGCAGGTACTCCTCCATCGAACGCTGCGGGTCGATCGAGATCGCGTACAGGTCGGTGGCGAGCCGCGTCTCGCTGAAGCCGACGCCCTCGCGCTCGAACACGCGCGACATGCGCTCCTGCTGGGCGACCTCGCAGACGATCGCGCGCTTGCCCGCGCGAGCGGCGACCAGGCCGAGGGCTGCAGCGACGGTCGTCTTCCCGACGCCTCCCTTCCCGGTGACGAACACCAGGCGCTTGTCGAGGATGTCTGACATCCGGGCGGTTAGTAACAGTACGGGGCGCGGATGCGGGAGGAATCCTCCGCGCTCGTACGAATACGCACTGCGAGATGGGTCTCTTCGACCGCAAGAGTGATGCCGTTCCCGAGGATCGGCCCCAGAGATCGGAGTCCGCAGTGACTACGCCCGAGGCCACGACTGACAGCGAGAACGGTCCAGCGACCGCAAAGGTCATCGCATTCGCCAACCAGAAGGGCGGCGTGGCGAAGACGACAACCACGCTGAACCTCGCCGCGGCCTTCGCCGAGAAGGGTCACCGCGTGCTGTGCGTCGACATGGACCCGCAGGGCAACCTGACCATGAGCCAGGGCATCGACCCCGACTCGCTCGAGGTCTCGATGTACGACGTGCTCGTGCACCACACCTCGATCCGCGAGGTCATCCGCCGGCGCGAGGTGGACGTGGCCTGCTCGTCGATCGACCTCGCCGGCGCCGAGATCGCGATGTCCACGCAGATCGGCCGCGAGCGCTCGCTCGAGAAGGCGCTCAAGCCGATCCTGTCCGACTACGACTTCATCTGCATCGACACCCCGCCCAGCCTGGGACTGCTCACGATCAACGCGCTCACCGCCGCGAACAAGGTCATCGTCCCCGTGCAGTGCGAGTATCTGTCGATGCGTGGGCTGATACAGCTTCAGAACACGCTTTCCATGATCCGCGAGAACCTCAACCCGGGCGTCGAGATCGAGGGCATCCTCCCGACG
>DASXNY010000030.1:0-13583 GCA_036494715.1 Thermoleophilaceae bacterium | reverse complement strand
GCCGGCGGCGCTCGAGATCGCCCAGCGCATCGAGAGCGGCATCTGCCACGTCAACGACACCACGGTTCAGGACGAGCCGCAGATGCCGTTCGGCGGGGTGAAGGCGAGCGGCTTCGGACGCTTCGGGGGGCGCGCCGCGCTCGAGGAGTTCACCGAGCTGCGCTGGATCACCGTGCAAGAGCTGGGACGCGAGTATCCGGTTTGAGTTCGGCTGACGTTTGACGGCAGTCGGCCAACTGCCAACTGCCAACCGCAAACGACCGGCGGCCTGGCCGCTGGTCTTCGCCGTCCTGGCGACCGCCCTCAACCTCCGCCTCGCGGTGGCCAGCGTGCCGCCGCTGATCGACGAGCTGCGCGACGCGGTCCCGCTCTCAGGGACCGCGGCCGGCGCGCTCACCACGCTGCCCGTCGTGTGCATGGCGGCGGGCGCCACGCTGGTGCCGCGCCTCTCGCGGCGGATGGGCCACGAGCTGCCGCTCGTGCTCGTGGGCGTGGCGATGGCCGCGGGCATGCTCGTGCGCGTCGCGCCGAGCGTTGTGGCGCTGTACGCGGGCACGACGATCGCGGGCATCGGCGTCGCGTTCGGCAACGTGCTCGTGCCGAGCCTCGTGAAGCGCGACTTCCACGAGCGCGCCGGCTTCATGACCGGTCTCTATACGATGGCGATCAGCGCGAGCGCGGGTATCGCCGCGGGACTGACCGTGCCGATCGAGGACGCGATCGGGCACGGCTGGCGCCCGGCGCTGGCGGTGTGGGCGCTGCCCGCGTTGATCGCCGGCCTGATCTGGATCCCGTTCGCGCGGCATCCGGCCGCGGTGGCCGATCGCCGCAGCACCACCCCGCGCGAGTCCTCGAATCTCCTGCACGACCGTCTCGCCTGGCGGGTCACGCTGTTCATGGGCGTCCAGTCGCTGATGTTCTACAGCCTGCTCTCGTGGCTGCCGTCGATCCTCCAGGACAGCGGCATGTCGAAGGGCACGTCCGGCGCCTACCTCTCGATCTTCACGCTGCTCGGCATCCCGGTCTGCTTCGTCGTGCCGCTGATAGCGGCGCGCATGCGTGACCAGCGCGCGCTCGTCGTCGCGTCGGTGCTGTTTCTCCTCGGCGGGCTGATCGGGCTGATCGCCTCCCCCGGCAGTGCCGCGATCGTCTGGACGCTGCTGGCCGGCGTGTCGCAGGCCGCCACGCTTGCGCTCGCCTTCCTCTTCTTTGTGCTGCGCTCGCGCAGCCAGGCCGAGGCGGCGGAGCTGTCGAGCATGGCCCAGAGCATCGGCTACGCCGTGGCGGCGCTCGGCCCGCTGATCATCGGTGGCCTGCACGAGGCCACCGGCAGCTGGACCTGGCCGCTCGTGTTCCTGCTCGTGCTGCTCGTGCCCGAGACCGTGTTCGGGCTCGAGGCGGGGCGCAACCGGCAGGTGGGCAGCTAGCCGCTCAGAAGCCGGCGCCGAGCATCCGCACGCAGCTCTTGAGGCTCGTGTGGAGGGCGTCGCGCTCCTCGGGCGAGAGCTCCTCGAGCATCTTCGCCTCCACCTGGGCGGCCACGCGGTCGCACGCGTCGAGCACGTCCTGACCGTTGGGAGTGAGCAGCGTGCGCAGGATGCGCCCGTGGTCCGGGTCGGGCACGCGCGTGATCAGCCCCTTCTTCTCCAGCGCCGCGATCACCTTGATCGTCGACTGCGGGGTGATCAGTACGCGCCGTGCGAGCTGGGCGTTGGAGAGGGCGCCGCGGTCGCGCAGCACGGACAGCGCCGTGTATTGCGGCAGCGTCACGCCGACCGAGGCGAGCCCCTCGGCGAGATAGCGCCGCAGCGCGAGATCGAGCCTGCCGAGCACGTAGCTCACCGATGGCTCGCGGCGCATCGCGCCGGCCGCCGCCGGGGCAGCCGTCTTGGTTGCCTTCGCCATTGGCGCGACCGTACCAGCTGGACAGTTCGCGGTTCGACATCCGGAGAACCGGGATCCCTATATGTTCTGGCGCGTGAGGAGTCGCACGCAGGTAGGCATCGTCGGTGCTGGTCCAGCCGGCCTTGTGCTGTCACAGCTGCTCGACCGGGCGGGGATCGAGTCGATCATCCTCGAGAACCGCGAGCGCGAGTACGTGACCGAGCGCGTGCGCGCCGGGGTGCTCGAGCAGGGCACCGCCGACCTGCTCGACGAGATGGGCCTCGGCGAGCGGATGCACCGCGAGGGCATCGTCCACCACGGCATCTACCTGCGCTTCCGCAGGCAGAGCCACCACATCCCGATGAGCGACCTCACCGGCGGAAGGTCGATCTGGATCTACGGCCAGCAGGAGGTGGTGAAGGACCTGATCGAGGCGCGGCTCGAGGCCGGGCAGCGGCTCCACTTCCAGGTCTCGGACGTGAGCGTGCACGACTTCGACAGCGACAGCCCGCGAATCGACTACATGCACGAAGGTGAGCAGCACACGATCGACTGCGACGTGATCGCCGGCTGCGACGGCTTCCACGGCGTCTGCCGCCCCGCGATCGAGAGCACGCTGAAGATCCACAACCACGAGTACCCCTTCGGCTGGCTCGGCATCCTCGCGCGCGTGCCGCCCTCCACCGACGAGCTGATCTATACCAACCACCCGCGCGGCTTCGCGCTGCACAGCCTGCGCTCGCCCGAGCTGAGCCGCCTGTATCTCCAGTGCGACCCGCACGACGACATCGCCAACTGGTCGGATGAGCGGATCTGGGAGGAGATGCACGCCCGTTTCGAGACCGACGACGGCTGGGAGCTGAAGGAGGGCCCGATCGTCGACAAGGGCATCACGCCGATGCGCAGCTTCGTGGTCGAGCCGATGCAGCGCGGCCGCCTCTACCTCGCCGGCGACGCCGCGCACATCGTGCCGCCCACCGGCGCCAAGGGCCTCAACCTCGCCGTCCACGACGTGCGCGTGCTCGCCGAGGCGCTCGACAAGTGGTACCGCGACGGCGACGGCTCGCTGCTCGACGCCTACTCGGACACCTGCCTGCGCCGCGTCTGGCGCGTGCAGCACTTCTCCTGGTGGATGACCTCGATGCTCCACCTGATCGGCGACGCCGACGACTTCGAGAACAAGCTCCAGCTCGCCCAGCTCGACTACGTGGTGAGCTCGAAGGCCGCCGCCACGACGCTGGCCGAGAACTACGTCGGGCTCGAGAAGGTCTGACCCGTCAGCTCCGCGGCGAGCTCGCGCAGCCGCGCGAGCGTCGGTAGCTGGTCGCCGCGGCGCCACGCGAGCCCGATTCCCATCGTCGGCTCGGGTGAGGCGAAGCGACGGTAGACCGCGCCCGGGATGCGCAGGCTCTTCGAGCGCTCGAGCATGATGAACGAGATGCCCGCGCCCTCGGCCACGGCCGAGACGATGCGCTCCTCCTCGGGCTCGATGCGGTCGATCGGCGGCCAGGGCGGCTCGCCCATCACCTCCCGGCGCACCTCTCGCCACGCGCCGGGACCGTGCTGCTCGGGCCACCAGACGAGCGGCTGGTCCTTGAGCTCGTCCTTGCGCACGCGTGTCCGCCTGGTGAGCGGGTGGCCCTTGGGCAGCACGCACACCATCGGCTCGCGGCCGAGCACCAGCTCCTCGAGCGCCGGATCCTCGAGTGGCGGCCGCACGAAGCCGACGTCGATGTCGCCCGCCAAGAGCTGCTCGACGTGCAGCATCGTGGTGCCGAGCCGCAGGTCGAAATCGACCTCCGGGTAGCGCGCCCTGTAGGTGTCCACGATCGCGCCGGCGATGCCGCCCGTGAGCGAGCGCGTGAGGCTCATGCGCAGCCGCCCGCGCTCGCCGCTGCCGGTCGCGCGCACGAGCGCCGAGGCCTGGTCGGCGCGCGCCAGCAGCGCCTTCGCCTCGGGCAAGAGCGCGGCGCCGGCGGCCGTGAGCGAGGCGCCGCGCCGGTTGCGAACGAACAGCTGCACACCGAGCTCGGCCTCGAGCGTGCGGATCTGCTGGCTCACGCTCGGCTGGGCGAGATGAAGGCGCTCCGCCGCGCGCCGGAAGTGCAGCTCCTCGGCCACGGCCACGAACGAGGAGAGCTGGCGGAGCTCCATCCGAGCATGATAGGTGCTGCCTTTCACAGCCGCATGAATTGAGCCTTGATCGTGGCACGCCCCTCCGCGTAGGTTCGCTGGTAGCGGAGCGAGGAGGAGGGTCGGAGATGACGGATACCGAGGTAGGAGTCGGGCGCTTCCAGAGCCCGTTCGAGGTCGCGGCGCCGGCCGGGTGCGAGGGCTGGGAGTCGATGTACCCCTACTACGCGTTCTTCAGCGAGGAGCGGCGCGCCGGCGAGGAGCAGCGCGGCTGGTTCCGCGACGGCATGCACTTCCCGGAGCCGATGTTCCCGTTCGACTTCGTCACCGCGGACTCGCCCTACCTCTCCCTCGGGCAGGCCAACTCGCGCATCTTCGTGGTGCCGCCCGCGCTCGGCATCGACCACCGGGTGCTCTACGGCTGGGTCTACATGAGCCCCAACGGCGTCGCCGACGAGGCCGAGATCGGCCGCCGCGCCGCCGAGTTCCAGAAGCGCGCCGGCTACTACTTCCAGAACTGGGACGAGCTCTACGGCCGCTGGCAGCAGAAGGTCGAGGAGGAGATCCGTGGCATCGCCTCGCTGGAGGTGCCGGAGTTGCCCGACGTGGAGGACGAGGCAGTCGTGATGGAGGGGCGCGGCATCGGCTCGAGCCACACGCTGCTCGTCGCATACAACCGGCTGCTCGAGTCGATCGACCGCATCTGGCAGTACCACTTCGAGTTCCTCAACCTCGGCTACGCGGCCTACCTCGCCTTCTACCAGCTCTGTAAGGAGGCGTTTCCGGACATCGCCGACCAGACGATCGCGGCGATGGTGTCGGGCATCGAGGTCGTGCTGTTCCGGCCCGACGAGGAGCTCAAGCGGCTCGCGCGCAAGGCGATGGACTCCGGCGTGGCGGACGCTGTGACGTCCACGGGCGGCGAGGACTCGCTGCGCGCGGCGCTTGCCTCGAGCAACGCCGGCTCCGACTGGATCGCCGACTGGGACGCCACCAAGTCGCCCTGGTTCAACTACTCGAACGGCAACGGCTTCTACCACCACCACCGCTCGTGGATCGACGACCCGGCCATCCCGCTCGCGGGCGTGCGCTCCTACGTCGAGCGGCTTCAGGCCGGCGAGGACATCGAGCGACCGCTCGCCGCCGTGGCGGCCGAGCGCGACCGCATCACCGCCGAGTACCGCGAGCTCTTATCCGACGACGTCGCGCGCCAGGCGTTCGACGAGGCGCTCGGCCTCTCGCGCGTGGTCTTCCCGTACGTGGAGAGCCACAACTTCTACGTCGAGCACTGGTACCACACGCTGTTCTGGAACAAGGCGCGAGAGTTCGGCGCGCTGCTCGCGCGCCACGGCTTCCTCGAGCACGAGGACGACCTCTTCTACCTCCAGCGCCACGAGGTCAACGACGCGCTCGTGGACCTGCGGCTGGCCTGGGCCGCGGGGTCGGTCGGGCGCGGGCCCGGCTACTGGCCGCCGGTCGTCGAGCGGCGCAAGCAGATCATGCAGGCGATGCGTGGCTGGTCCCCGCCGCCCGCGCTGGGAGCGGTGCCGGAGGCGATCACCGAGCCGATGACGATCATGCTCTGGGGAATCACCACCGAGCGCGTGCGCGAGTGGGCGGCGGGCTCGGACGGCGGCGGCGCGCTGACCGGGTTCGCCGGCTCGCCCGGCGTGGTCGAGGGGGTGGCGCGCGTGATCCTCGACGTGCGCGACGTCGGCAAGCTCGAGGAGGGCGAGATCCTCGTGGCGCCGGTCACCTCGCCCAGCTGGACGCCCGTGTTCGGCAAGGTGGCGGCCGCCGTCTCCGACATCGGCGGGATCATGTCCCACGCCGCGATCGTCGCCCGCGAGTACCGCATGCCCGCCGTGGTGGGCACCGGCGACGCGACCGCGCGCATCTCGACCGGCGACCGTGTACGCGTGGACGGCAACACCGGCGTCGTCACGATCCTGTCATGAGCGACGCGCGCTACGACGCCGTCGTGCTGGGCGGCGGCCACCACAGCACGATCATCGCCTGCTACCTCGCGCGCGCCGGGATGAGCGTGTGCGTGCTCGAGCGCACGCCGCACTTCGGCGGAGGCGCGTCCACGAGCGAGGGGCCCGCGCCGGGCTTCCTGATGAACCACTGCAGCCACTGGACGCGCTTCTACGGCCACCCGGCCTACCGCGACTTCGACCTCGCGGCCGAGGGGCTGCGCTACGTCTTCCCGGAGCAGAACGAGGGGATGATCTTCGACGACGGCTCGTCGTTCATCGGCCACTCGGCGGCGCGCGTCGTCGACGCCGCCACAGGCCGCACGGAGCGCTCGGACAGCGGGATCGAGCAGACGTTCCAGCAGATCGCGCGCGTATCCCCGCGCGACGCCGAGACCTACCTCGAGCTGCTCGATGCATACGAGGGTCACTGGAAGGCCGCGTTTCGGCGCCACCGCTTCAGCCCGCCCACGCCGTGGGGCACGCCGGACCCGCTCGAGGAGCTGCTCGACATCCGAGACTCGCGCATCGAGCCGGTCCACCAGTTCATGACGCTGCGCCAGCTCGCCTTCGACTTCTTCGAGAGCGACGAGCTGCGGCTGCTCTTCATGCGCGCTGCCACCACCTCCACCGGCTGCTACCCCGACGACGTGCCCGGGCTCCAGGGCCTTGTCCACGTGCTGCCGCTCACGCTCTCGTTCGAGCCGGCCGCGATCGCCGTCGGCGGCAGCCAGGCGATCACCGACGCCCTGATGTCCGCCGGGCACAAGCTCGGCGTGGAGTACATGAGCTCGGCGGACGCCGACCGCATCGTGGTCGAGCACGGCCGCGCCGCCGGCGTCGAGCTGGCCGACGGCTCGCGCATCGACGCCAGGCTCGTGGTGAGCGGCCTCGGACTACCGCAGACCGTGCTGCGCCTGCTGCGCGACAGCGGCGCCGCCGATCCGGACTTCGAGCGCCGCCTGCGCAACATCCACTACGACCGCGGCCAGCTCCTGTGGGCCAACCTAGCGATCCACGAGCCGCCGGCCTATGCCGCCGACGCGGACAACCCGGGCGTGGGCGAGCAGCCGCGCCTCTACTGGGGCCCGAAGGACGTCGACTACCTGACCCTGCGCTACCAGCCCGAGATCTTCATGAACGGCTTCGCCAGCAGGCCGTACGTGCTCTGCTCGGTCGACAGCATCTGGGACGAGACGCGCGCGCCCGCGGGCAGCCACATCGTCGGCGTCGAGGAGTTCGCGGCGCCGCGGCGGCTCTTCTCCGACGCCGCCTGGGGCGAGATCAAGGAGCGCTTCCTCGACAACCTGCTGCGCGAGTGGCAGCGCTACGCGCCCAACATGACGCCCGACAACGTCGTCGCGTCGCGTGTGTATGCGCCGACGGACATCGAGCGCGAGCGGCCGGACATGGCCCAGGGTGGCTACTCCGCAGGCAGCACGATCGCCTCGCAGCTCGGCCGCTTCCGGCCGGTCGCGGGCACGAGCGGATACAAGCTGCTGCTCGACAACCTCTACAACTGCTCCGCCAACCTGCACTCCGGGCCGGGCATTGGGCGCGGCTCGAGCTGGAACTGCTTCCAGGAGATCGCGAGCGACCTGGCGCTTGAGGCGCCTGGAGTGGCTGCGGCGGCCGGCTGAGCGTCTAGCGCGCGCGTGAAACTGCGCGCTTCAGCTCCGCCTTGCCCATCTTCGAGCGGCCGCGGATGTCGAGGCGCCGCGCCTCTGCCTCGAGCTCCTTGCGCGTCGGGGAGTCGCCGCGATTCACGGCTGCGGCCTCCTTGCCGAGCGCAGTGCGGGTGCTCTTCGGCAGGTTCTTCAGCGTCTGCTTGCTCTTCGCGCCGCTCTGCGCTTTCTTGACGTTGCGCTGAGCGGCCTTGCGCTGCTTTGTTGTTGCCATACCGAAGCGCTACCCGAGATCAGTGACCCGACACACCCGCCACCCGCCACTCGCCACCGCCACCCGCCACGCGCCACCCGCCCTTGACTTTCGAATGCTTCCGATATATCGTTATGCATCGTTGGCATTCAACGAAAGGATAAGTAATGACGAACGCCAGCTATGCAATCAACACATTCCAACCCCGACCCCGCAGGCACAAGGGCAGGCGCGGACTCAAGGCCGCGGCCCTCGTCGCGATGGCGGCGGGCCACCACCGAGGCCACGGCCGCGGTAGAGGCGCCGGCCGCGGCGGCGGGAACTTCCCGTTCATGATGCCCTTTGGCGGTCCCCCCTTCGGGCCCGGCGGAGGCCGCGGCTTCGGGCGCGGCAAGGCGCGCCGTGGCGACGTCCGCACGGCAGCCCTGCTCCTGCTCGCCGAGGGGCCGCGCAACGGCTACCAGATCATGCAGGACATCGAGGAGCGCAGCGAAGGCGTCTGGCGCCCGAGCCCCGGCTCCGTCTACCCCGCGCTCCAGCAGCTCGAGGACGAGGGGCTCGTCCGCTCGACCGAGAGCGAGGGCCGGAAGCAGCTCGAGCTGACCGACGCCGGTCGCGACTACGTGGCCGAGCGCGGCACCGATCTCGCCACCCCGTGGGACGAGATGAAGGGCGGCTTCAGCGAGGAGACGATCGAGGCAGGGAACCTTGCGCGCGAGGTGGGCCTAGCCTTCATGCAAGTGCTCCGCGCTGGCAGCCCATCTCAGATCGCCGAGGCGTCGAAGGTCCTGACCGAGACTCGCCGCTCGCTGTACCGCATCCTCGCGGAGGGTGACGCGACGGAAGGAGACGCGTCTTGACGCAGACCGTCGAGCATCCGGGCCGGACGGCGGAGGCGCGGGAGCCCGCCGTCTGGACCCGCGGCCTCGCGAAGAACTACGGCGAGGTCGAGGCCGTACGCGGCATCGACTTCGCGGTCGCGCCGGGCGAGACCTTCGGCTTCCTCGGGCCCAACGGGGCCGGCAAGACCACGACGATCGCGATGCTCTGCACGCTTGCGCTGCCCACCGGCGGCGAGGCGCGCGTGGCGGGCCACGATGTGGTGACCGCCCGCGACGAGGTGCGCCGCAACATCGGGCTCGTGTTCCAGGATCCGACGCTCGACGGCTACCTCACCGCCGAGGAGAACCTCCGCTTCCACGCCGAGCTCTACGGCGTCCCGCGCGCGCTCGCTCGTGAGCGCATGCGCGAGGTGCTGGAGATGGTCGGCCTCTGGGAGCGCCGCGAGAGCCTCGTCAACACCTACTCGGGCGGCATGCGGCGGCGGCTCGAAATCGCGCGCGGCCTGCTGCACTCGCCACGCGTCCTGTTCCTCGACGAGCCCACGATCGGGCTCGACCCGCAGACGCGCAGCTCGATCTGGACCTACATCACCGAGCTCAAGGCGCGTGAGGAGATCACGATCTTCCTCACCACCCACTACATGGACGAGGCCGAGTACTGCGACCGCATCGCGATCATGGACCAGGGGCAGATCGTGGCGCTGGACACCCCCGAGTCACTGAAGGCCAGCGTGGGCCGCGACCGCGTGCAGATCAAGACCGAGGACGACGACGCCGCGATCACTGCGCTCCGCGAGCGCTTCGGCATCGACGCCGTGATCGCGGAGGGCGAGGTGACCTTGTCCGTGCCCGAGGGCGAGCAGTTCGTGCCGCGGTTGTTCGCCGAGCTGGGCGTGCCGATCACCGGCGTGAGCGTGTCGCGGCCGTCGCTCGACGACGTGTTCATGTCCTACACCGGCACGACCATCCGGGACGCCGAGGGCTCGGTGATGGACCAGCAGCGCGCCATGCACTCGATGATGGGGGGCGGTAGGCGATGACGAGCGAATCGGCAATCACCAGCACCGGCTCTCCCCGCGTCGCGCGCGTGCGCGTGCCGGGCGCCGGCCTGCGCAGCGACCTCCGCGCGATCCGCGTGGTCTGGCAGCGCGAGCTGATCCGCTTCTCGCGCGACCGGGCCCGCATGGTCACCGCGCTCGTGCAGCCGATCCTGTTCCTGTTCGTGCTCGGCACCGGTCTCTCCCGGCTCGCGTCGGCGGGCACCCACGGCGTGAACCTGCGCACGTTCGTCTACCCGGGCGTGCTCGCGTTGGCGGTGCTGTTCACGGCGATGTTCAGCGCGGCGTCGATCGTCTGGGACCGCGAGTTCGGCTTCCTCCGCGAGATGCTGGTGGCGCCCGTGAGCCGCGGCGCGATCGTGATCGGCAAGTGCCTCGGCGGCACCACGGTCGCGGGCTTCCAGGGCGTGATCATGATCGCCATCGCCGGGCTCGTGAGCGTGCCCTACTCGCCGGTGATGATCCTCGAGGTGCTCGTGCTGCAGCTGCTGCTCGCGTTCGCGCTCACCGGCTTCGGCGTGATGATGGCCGTGCGCATGACGCAGATGCAGTCGTTCATGGCTCTGATGCAGATGGTGATCATGCCGCTCTTCTTCATCTCCGGCGCGCTCTTCCCAGTGGCCGGCTTGCCCACCTGGCTGAGCGTTCTGAACCGGATCGACCCGATCACCTACGCGGTCGACCCGATCCGCCGCGCGGTGTTCGCGCACCTCGACGTGAGCGAAGCCGCCCGCCACGCGCTCGCCCCAGGGGTGACCTGGTGGGGCTGGCACCTGCCGGGCGTCTTCGAAGCGGCGCTGGTGGCGCTGCTCGGGATGGCGATGCTGGGCATCGCGATTTGGCAGTTCAGCCGCACCGAGTAGCCGCCGGGCGTAGCTAACCCTCACCCGAACTTGCATTCGCCCCCGGATGGGGCAAAACTGCGTCGATGGCGACCGCCGCCCAGCCGCCCAGCGAGAAGCCGCCCAGCAGTCGGCGCTGGACCGGCGGCCGGATAGCGATGATCGTGGTCGGCAGCCTGCTCGCGCTGGTGGGGCTGGCGGTGGCAGCGGGCGGCGGCCTCGGGCTCTTCGAAACAACCCAGCGCGACTCCGACGGCTACCTGATGACCTCGAAAGAGCGCTTCGCCACCGGCAGCTACGCGCTTGCAACCAGGAGCCTTGAAATCAGCGGCGACGTGCCCAGCTTCGTCTACGGGGAGAGCTGGCTCGGCACCGTCCGTGTGCGCGGCCAGAGCGCCAACCCGAGCCGCCCGCTCTTCATCGGAATCGCCCGGCGGCGCAACGTCGACACCTACCTTGCGCGTGTGGCCCACTCGGATGTGGTGGACGTGCAGTCGGACCCGTTCAAGGCGAGCTACGCGCCGCGTCCCGGCGGCCAGCCGGCGGTGCCACCCGTGCGCGCGCGGTTCTGGGTGGCGCAGGCGAGCGGCTCGGGCACGCAGACGCTCAGTTGGCATGTCAAGTCGGGCACCTGGTCGGTGGTGGTGATGAGGCCCGATGGCTCGCGCGGCGTCGCCGCTGACGTCGGCGTGGGAGCCAAGCTACCGGCACTCGTGTGGGTGTCGCTTGGCCTGCTCCTTGTTGGGTTGGCCCTTCTGGCCAGCGCCGTCACGCTGATCTACTTCGGCGCGCGACAGCCGCCCACATCCCGGCCCACCCCGCCCGGCGAATAAGAAGTCACAATCCCCGCTCCCCGACGCAAGGAGCGGCGCATGGAGTTCGAGGAGATCCTCTACGAGGTCGAGGACCACGTCCTCACGATCACGCTCAACCGGCCCGAGCGCCTGAACGCGTTCACGCCCACGATGGGCCGCGAGCTGATCGAGGCGTTTGACGCCGCCGACGCGGACGACGACGTGCGCGCCATCGTGGTCACCGGCGCCGGGCGCGGCTTCTGCGCGGGCGCGGACCTGGAGAGCGGCGGCAGCACGTTCGACTGGAGCGAGCGCCAAGCCGCTGGCGAGGAGGTGCCGCGCGACGGCGGCGGGCGCATCTCGCTGCGGATATTCGAGTCGCTCAAGCCCGTGATCGCCGCCATCAACGGCCCGGCGGTGGGCGTGGGCATCACGATGACGCTGCCGATGGACGTGCGGCTGGTGGCCGCGGGCGCGAAGATCGGCTTCGTGTTTGCCCGCCGCGGGATCGTGCCGGAGGCGTGCTCGAGCTGGTTCCTGCCGCGCATCGTCGGCATCTCGCAGGCGATGGAGTGGGTGGCGACGGGGCGCGTATTCAGCTCCGAGGAGGCGCTGGCCGGCCGGCTCGTGCGCAGCCTTCACGATCCGGACGACGTGCTGGGCGCCGCGCGCGACCTGGCGCGCGAGATCGCCGACAACGCTGCGCCCGTGTCGGTGGCACTCGCCCGCCGCATGATGTGGACGATGCTCGGCGCGAGCCACCCGATAGACGCCCACCGCGCCGACTCGCGCGCGATGTTCGCTCGTGGCCGCTCGGCAGACGCGATCGAGGGCGTGACCTCGTTCCTCGAGAAGCGCGACGCCGTCTTCAGCGACCGCGTGAGCGACGGCCTGCCCGAGATCCTCCCCTGGCTGGAGGAGCCGGCGTTCTCGTGACTAGGCCCCGCCGAGGAAGCGCATGAACACGTTGGGGATCGCCCGGCCGCCGCTGCCGTCGGCCGTGAGCCCGCCGGCGTCGCAGGTGAACGCGACGTAGTTGCCGTGCGCGCTCGTGGCGGGCGCGACGCTGGGCGCCGAGAACGCCCCGTTGTTGGGCGGCCGCGACTCGCGCGATGTGTTGCCGTAGCCGCGCCCCAGCGAGAAGTTCCACAGGTAGACGTCGCGCACGTGGCCGTTCGGGTCCGTGCCCACCATGCTCGCCTTTGGCCGCAGGTTGCTGGCCGCGGAGTCGTACAGGATGAACTGGCCTGCGCTCGAGATCACCGGGTCGTTGCTCGCCCCGTTGCCCTGTACGTTCGCGCCGTAGGAGTAGCTGGCCATCTCCATGCGGTCGTGCGACGGCGCGCCCGAGCTCATGGTGCGACGGAAGATGTCGCTCGCGGAGCCGTTGCGGTCGCCCGAGACGCCGCGGCAGATGTCCGCGCAGAGGTTGGTGGCCTGCGACTCGAAGGCGATGTAGTCGCCGTTGGCGCTCACCGACGGGTGCGCGCTCGCGCCGTTGCCGGCGCCGTGGGCGCCCAAGCTCACCAGCCGCTCGTGCCCGCGCTTGGCCAGGCCGTGGCGCCCGCGCGCGTAATGCTGGTACCAGACTTGCCCGCCGCGGACGTATGTGACGCCGCGGCCGTCGGTCTCCTGATCTGGGTCGCTGCCCTGGGCGATCGCGAACGGCGAACCGCGGCGCACCGGCGCCACGTACACGGTGCCGCCGGCCTCGAAGGTAACGAGCTGGCAGTCGCCGTCGATCGTCGGGTTGCCGGCGTTGGTGATGCCCGGCGCGATCACCTTCGTCGTGTCCGACGAGAGGTTGCGCACGTAGACGTCGGAGTCGGGCGAGGTGTCGTTCGGGTCGAGATTGGTCGCGCTTGACTGGAACGCCACGCAATGCGGCCCGTGGCCGTTGGTGCCGTCCACCGACGGGCTCGAGCTGTCGCCGTTGCCCTGGGCGCCGCCCGTCGAAACGCTCACGCGCTCGATGCCGCCACCCATGCCGCTCCGGTGCAGCACGAACACGTCGAGCGCGCCGTTGCTGTCGCCGCCGACGAGGTTGCTGGCCGCGCTGGTGAACGCGTAGAGCGAGGCGGTACGGCCGTCCTGGCTGAACGCGCCGCCCGTACTAGGGCCGTTGGCGTTGCGGCTGATCACCGCGGTCGTACGGGTGCCGTTGACCTCCGCCGGC
>DASXNY010000029.1:0-34312 GCA_036494715.1 Thermoleophilaceae bacterium | reverse complement strand
GTGATCGTCGGTCTCGCTGCCCAGCAGACGATCGGCAACCTGATCGCCGGCATGGTCCTGCTCAGCGCGCGGCCGTTCCGCGTGGGCGACCGCGTGCGCTTCCAAGCCGGTGCGGTCGCGGGGCAGGTCGAGGGCGTCGTCAGCTCGCTGGGGCTGCTGTACACCACGCTCGCCCAGGGCGAGGACCGAACGATGGTCCCCAACAGCGTCGTACTGAGCGCGGCGGTCGTGCCGTTGCGCGAGCCGGCGTCGGTGGATCTGCGCGCGCGCCTGCGCGCCGGCATCAAGCCGAGCGACATCCAGCAGCTGCTGGAAGAGTCCGTCACCGTCCGCACTCGCTCGCAGCCGCACATCGGACTCGAGGAGGTCGACGCCGACGAGGTCGTCGTCCGCATCGCCGCCACCCCCGAGTCCGGCTCGGAGGGCACGAAGCTCGCCGACGAGATCTTGGCCGCCGTCGCCATGCTCACGTCGCCCGACGACCCGCCGGCCGCTTCGCCGGTCGGGAACGGCTCGGGCGCGGGCGGCCGGGCGCAGCCAAACGGCGAGCGGGACGGCGGTCCCCAGCCGCGGCATTCCGCGCTTGGCCGCCGGCCGCAGCGCCAAGGCGGGCGCCGCTAGCAGCCCTCGTTACGGCGCGGTGCGCGCCGTCAGCCGGGTTCCCACGCGCTGGCGCGTGCGCCCCGAGCGCTTCGCGACCCTGGCGGCGCGAGCCAGCATCACGCGCTCCACGAGCAGCCAGCTCGCCGCGCCTGCCAGCACCGCCGGCACAAGCACGACCACGAGACGCGGCACGAACGCGTGCGGCAACACGCCCAGGCGCACGCCGAAGAGCATCAGAGGCACGTGCCACAGGTAGATGCCGTAGGAGAACACACCGATCAGCGCGAGCGGTCGCGCATGGATCCATGCGGTCGCGGGCCCACGGCCCACCACCACGGCCGCCAGCAGCGTGGCGAAGCCGATCCCGGCCGGCAGGTTCTGGAGCGCCCCGGTCACGAACGGCACCGCGTCCGCCGCCGCGCTCGAATGCCAGAGCCCGTTGCATACCACCCCGGCGATACCGGCCGCGAGCAGCGCGAACGTGGTGCCCGGGCCCACGCGCGGCGGCTGCCCGTCGCGCGCCACGGCCTTCTCCACCCACAGCGCCAGGAGCATCCCGAGCGCGAAGTACGGCAGGTACGCGGGCAGCGCCTTGGTGGCGAGCATGTTGCCGCCGAGCAGGTATACGCCCGCGTTCCAGGCCACGCCGAACAGGATCAGGCCCACGAGCAGCACGGCCTGCCGGCGCGCCCGGCCCTGGCTCCAGCGGTAGCCGACGGCGCCGAGCAGCGGCAGCAGCGCGTAGAAGAGCACCTCGAGGCAGAGCGTCCAGGTCACCGGGTTGAAGGTGAGGATCGTGTGGCTCGAGTAGTTCTGGGCGAAGAAGGCGAACAGCGGGAGGTCGCTGCCGCCGGGCAGGCGCACGCCCGGTGTGCCGCGCGCGCCCCAGAGCAGCGCGAACGAGCCGAGCATCGCGAGGTAGTAGGCGGGCAGGATGCGCGCGGCGCGGCGGAGCGCGTAGACGCCGAGATCGACGGGCCCGTCGCGGCGCAGCGCCGCCCGCGCGAAGCCGCGATAGAGCAGATAGCCCGAGAGCACGAAGAAGAGGATCAGGCCCAGGCGGAAGTCGGACAGGACGTCATCGAGCAGGCCGGACTGCCGGACGTGGGTGGGATCCGGGAACCGGTACAGCCATACGTGAAAGCACACGACAGACAGGGCAGCGAGGGCGCGCAGGCCATCGAGCCCCGCCGCGCGCCTCCCGCGCTCGGACGAAGGCATACAGCCTCCTTACCCGGTAAAAGGCAGGAATGCATCATTCCCATGCGCATGCGCATGGCCACGCGGGTCACGCCCACTCCCAGGGGCGCGAAGCGAACCGGGCGCGCATGGTTGTGGCTCTCGCGATCAATCTGCTGCTCGTCGTGGCCGCCGTGGTGGGCGCCGTCCTGTTCCACTCGGTCGCGCTCGTGGCCGACGCCGGGCACGTGCTCTCGGACGTGGGCGCCATCGGTCTCGCGCTGTTCGCGGCTGCCGTGGCGTCGCGCCCCGCCGGCGGACGCCGCACCTTCGGCTACCACCGCACAGAGATCCTGGCTGCGCTCGCCAACGGCGTCGCGCTGGTGGTCGTCGCCGTGTTCGTGGTCATCGAGGCGATCATGCGCCTCTCGCATCCCGCGCACGTGCACGGCCTCGGCGTGCTCGTGATAGGGGCGGTCGGGCTGATCGGGAACGCCGTCGCCACGGTGGCGCTCGCCGGCGGCGACCGTGAGGACATCAATCTCGAGGCGATCCTGCGCCACTCGGCGGCCGACGCGCTCGGCTCGCTCGCAGTGCTCGTGTCCGGCGCCGTCGTGCTGGCCACGGGTTGGGATCGGGTCGATCCGATCACCGGCCTGCTGCTCGGCGTGCTCATCCTCGCCGGGTCGTGGCGGCTCATCTCCGAGCCGATCGACGTGCTCATGGAGGCGGCGCCGCCCGGCGTCGACGTCGAGGAGGTGGGACAGGCGATGGTGGCGGTCGAGGGCGTGCGCGAGGTGCACGACCTCCACGTGTGGACGGTCACCTCGGGCTTCCCGGCGCTCGCCGCCCACGTGCGCACCGACGCCACGCACGACCCCGACGAGGTCCGCCACGCGCTCGAGCACGAGCTCGCCGAGCGCTTCGGCATCGAGCACACCACGCTCCAGACGATGGTCGAGCAGCTGCTCGACATCGAGGACCGCCGGCCGGGGAGGGACTGACCGTGCGAGTCTGGGTCGACCTGACCAACACCGCCCACGTGTTGGTGCTGAGGCCGCTCGTCGAGCTGCTCGAGGCCGACGGCCACGAAGTCGAGCTCACCGCGCGCCCGCTGTCGCACACGCTCGAGCTGCTCGACGACTGGGGTCACGCCTACACGTCATTCGGGCACTACGGCGGCGTGTCGCGTGCGGGCAAGGCGCGCGCGGCGGCCGGGCGGGTGCGCGACATGCTCCGCTTCGGCCGCGGGCGCGGCTTCGACGCCGCCCTCGCCCACGGGTCCACGGACCTGCCGATCGCCTGCCGCGCGCTGCGGGTGCCGAACTCGACGATGTTCGACTACGAGTGGGCCACGCTCCAGCACAACGTGAACTGCCGGCTGGCGAACCGCGTGCTCGTGCCGGACGCCATCCCGGAGGATCGCCTCGCGCGCTACGGCGCACGGCCGCCCAAGCTCATCCGCTACCCGGGGCTGAAGGAGGAGTACTACATGGCGGACTTCGAGCCCGATCCCGCCGTGCTCGAGCAGCTCGGGGTGGACCGCGAGCTGCCGCTGTGCGTCGTGCGCACCGCTCCCTCCTACGCGCTCTACCTCGGCGGCTCGGAGAATCAGCTGCTGCCCCGTCTGCTCCGCCACGTGGTCGAGCACGAGGGCGCGCAGGCGGTGGTGCTAGCGCGCACGCCCGAGCAGCGCCAGGACATCAGGACGCTCGGGCTCGAGCGCGTGATCGTGCCCGACCGCGCCGTCGACGGCCGCAGCCTCGTCGCGTTCGCCGACGCCCTTGTGTCCGCGGGCGGCACCATGAACCGCGAGGCCGCGGTGCTCGGCACCCCCGTCTGGTCGATCTTCGAGGGCAAGATGGGCGCAGTCGACGAGCTGCTGGCGCGCGAAGGCCGCCTCAAGTTCCTCACCGACCCCAGCGAGGTGAAGATCGAGCGCAAGCCCCCCGGAAAGGTCGAAGAACGAGTACGCCGCGACCCAAGGGACCTACTAACGCTGGCGCTCCCATGGATCTACGGCCCCAGCAACTAGCAACCAGCAACCAGCAACTACCAACCCGCTACCGCCCGCTCAGCGCCTGCTCGACAGCCTCTTCCTCCTCACCAACAGTTTGGGTCCGCGCCTCCTCGGCGGTCTCCCGCACGAAGCGCCCGAGCCCGATGGCCCGGAAGTGACGCGCCTTGAGGATCTCGAGCGCGTAGACCATCCACAGCGACGCGGCGAGCACGCCGAGCCCCACCACGGCCGCGATCACCGAGTGCGACACGCTCCAGACGCCGAACGGCCGCGGCGGCACGAAGCGCAGCATGATCCCGTAGGCCGCGAGCAGCAACGCCCACAGATGCAGGTACGCCGCCGTGCGCCGCTGGGAGAAGCCGATGCGCATGAAGCGGTGGTAGAAGTGGTTCTGGTCCGCCCCCCAGGGCGCGCGCCGGTACTTGAGCCGCTTCAGCACGACGAACGAGGTGTCGAGGATCGGCACCGCCATCACGAGCAGCGGGCCGGCGAGGGCGATCGTCGCCGCGGTCTTCAACACGCCCTGCACGGCAATTGCGGCGAGCAGGTAGCCGAGCGCGAGCGCGCCGGTGTCGCCCATGAAGATCTTGGCCGGGTGGTAGTTGCGCGGGAGGAAGGCGAGGGTCGCGCCGCAGACGATGGCGGCGAGCGCGGCCGGGCCGATGCGGAAGAACGAGACGGCGAGCAGCGCGAACGAGCCCGCGGCGATCGCCACGATGCCGGCCGCCAGCCCGTCCATGCCGTCGATCAGGTTCACCAGGTTGGCGAGGAACGCGATCCACAGGATCGTGATCGGGTAGGAGGCCCAGCCGAGGTTGAGCGAGCCGACGATCGGCAGGCTCAGGTGGTCCATCTTGAGGTGCCAGCCGAGCACCGGCACGAGCGTCAGGGCAACGACGGCGAGCAGCTTCGGCCCCGGCCGCAGCCCGCGCGTGTCGTCGATCAGACCCACGAGCGCCACGCCGCCGGTGCCGATCAGGATGCCGACCAGCGGCCCGTCGAGGTCGACGAACAGGAGCGCCGGCACGAGGATGCCGATCACGATCGCGAGGCCACCGATGCGGGGCACGGGCTTCGTGTGGACGCGAGGCCGGTCGCCGCCGGTGTCCACTCCGCCTATCTTCGGCGCGAGCCAGGCGGTGACCGGCGTCAGCAGCAGGACAATTGCCGCCGCGACAACGAAGCCCCACGCCACCGATCCGTGCTCGACCAGGCCGCGCAGGGAGTCCCAAAAGGACATATCTGTGCGTTTATAGCGCAGCCCGGAGAGGGAAACGTCAGCGTTGTCACCGATCGGGCCAGTAGCCTTGTGCCGCGTGAGTGAGGTTGTCTCGTCAGCAGAGGCGTTCGACGAGCGCGTTCATACCCGCGCGGCCGACGTCGGGATCGTTGGTCTCGGCTATGCCGGGCTGCCCCTGGCGATGGTGTTCGCCGAGGCCGGCTTCGGCGTGACGGGCGTTGACGTCAGCCAGGAGCGCGTGCTCTCCGTGCAGGAACGCCGCTCATATCTCGTGGACGTGCCGGCCGAGCGCTACGAGCGCCTCGACGGCCGCCTGCATGCCACCACCGACTACGCCGCGGTACGCGACCTCGACGCGCTCACGATCTGCGTGCCCACGCCGCTGTCGAAGACGCGCACTCCCGACATCTCCTACATCGTGTCGGCGGCCGAGTCGGTGGCGGCCAACCTGCGCAGCGGGCAGCTCGTGGTGCTGCAGTCGACGACCTACCCTGGCACCACCGAGGAGATCGTGCTGCCGATCCTCGAGCGCGGCGGCGGCAAGGTCGGCGAGGACTTCTTCCTGGGCTACGCGCCCGAGCGCGTCGACCCCGGCAACAAGCACTACGGCATCCGCAACACGCCCAAGCTCGTGGCGGGCGTCACGCCGGAGTGCCTGCGCCGCACCGAGCTGCTCTACCGCCAGGTGGTCGAGCACGTGATTCCGGTGTCGAGTCCGATGGTGGCCGAGACGGCCAAGCTCCACGAGAACACCTTCCGCGCGGTCAACATCGCCTTGGCCAACGAGCTTGCGCTGATGTGCGACCGGCTCGGCATCTCCGCCTGGGAGGTGATCGAGGCCGCCAGCACGAAGCCGTTCGGATTCCTCGCCCACTATCCCGGCCCGGGCCTCGGCGGCGACTGCATCCCGGTCGTCCCCCACTTCCTGGCCTGGCGCCTGCGCGAGTACGGCTACTCCGCGCAGCTCATCGCCGCGGCCCACGAGATCAACGCCAACATGCCCCACCACGTGGTGCAGCGCGTGTCGGACGCGCTGAACGATGTCGGCAAGCCGATCCGTGGCTCGCGCCTGCTGCTGCTCGGCATGGCCTACAAGGCCAACGTCCACGACATCCGCGAGTCCCCCTCGCTCGAGGTGCTGCGCCAGCTCGAGTCGCGCGGCGCCGACGTCCGCTACTGCGACCCGTGGGTGGACGAGGTGGAGGTCGACGGGCGGAACCACCACAGCGTCGCCTGGACCGCCGACGAGGTGCGCGCCGCCGACTGCGTCGTGATGCTCACCCCGCACAGCGAGTTCCTGCAGAAGCCGCTGTGGGAGGACGCCGACTCGATCGTGGACACGCGCAACGTCGTGCCGCCCGGGCCCGGCGTCAGGTCCATCTGAAGATGGCCGATCTCATCCTGGGCGCCGGTTACATCGGCGCCCGGCTCGCGGAGTTGGCGCTTCAGGCAGGGCGCGAGGTGGTGCTCGCCGACAATTGGTACGCGACCGAGCGCGCGCAGCTCGACGCGCTCGAGGGCGTCCGGGTCGAGACTGCCGACATACGCAATCCCGAGGACCTCGCGCGCGTGAGCGCCGGGGCCGAGCGCGTATTCCTGCTCGCGGCCCAGGCCAGCCGGCCGCTGTCGATCAGCGAGCCGGACTACACGGAGGAGACAAATCTCAGCGGCGCGCGCCGCGTGGCCGAAGCGGCGGTTGCGGCTGGCTGCGGCGCGATCGTCTACGCGAGCTCGCTGCACGTCTACGGCCCGTCGCTGTCCGGCGAGATCGGCCCCGACCATGCCTACGGCCCGCAGGGCGACCTCTCCCACCTGTCCAAGATCTACGCCGAGATGTGCCTCGATCTCTACGCGCGCAGGCACGGCTTCGCCCTCGCGCTGATGCGGCTCGGCATCGTCTATGGGCCGAGCCCGGTGGAGCACGACCGGCCGGAGTCGCAGACCGTCGTCGACAAGTTCAGGCGCATGGCCGCCGCGGGCGAGGAGCTCCCGCTCGACGACGGCGGCCGTGCCACGATCGGCGTCGTGCACGTGGATGACGCGGCCCGGATCATGCTCGCCGCCGGCGACGCACGGGGGATCTCGCGCGCAAACGTCGCGGCGGAGACCGTCACCGTGGCGGACATCGCGGCGCTCGCGCGCGGCGAAGAGCCGCCGGGCGGCGCGAGCCACACGTTCGGCTCACCGTCCGCGTACGAGCATTCGCTCGCGGAGTACCTGCGATGAAGCTGATGGTGACCGGGGCGAGCGGCTTCATCGGCTGGCGCGCGTCGGTGCTGCTCGCCGAAGCCGGGCACGAGGTGCTGCCGGTCACGCGCCCGCAGAGCCGCCGCCGCGAGGCCTCGGCGGACCTCGACGTGATCAGCATGGATGCGGGTGACCCCGCCATCCGCGACCTGCTTGCGGGCTGTGACGCGGTACTGCACTTCGCGGGCCAGCCTTCCCCCGCGGGCGCGCGCAGCGATCCCGCCGGCGCCGTGCGCGAGAACGCCGGCACCACGCTCAACCTGCTCGAGGGCTGCGAGGAGCACGGCGCGGGCCTGATCTACCCGTCGAGCGTGCGCGCGGCGATGGATCCGCCGCCCGACGCCTACGCGATGTCCAAGCGCCTGGGCGAGCACGCCTGCCGCACCCATCCGGCGCGCGCCACCGTGATCCGGCTGTCGAGCGTGTTCGGCCCGGGCCAGGTGACCTGGGAGGGAGCCACCGGGGCGATTGCGGCGTTCGCCGCTCGCGCGATCGACGGCGAGCCGATCGTGATCCCCGGCGACCCCCGCCGTACGCGCGATTTCCTCTACGTGGATGACCTCGTGCCGGCGCTCGCCCAGATCGTGTCGGAGGAGCGCTGGAACCAGACATTGACCGTGGCGAGCGGTGTCAATACGCCGCTGATCGAGGCCGCCGAGCTGGTCGTCGAGACGCTAGGGTCGGATTCTCCGATCGAGACCCCGGGAGGGGATCTCGCACCCGGCGAGAACGAGAGCTATGACACCGGCGCCGGGCTGCGTTTCGATACCCGCCCGCTCGACTCCGCAGTGAAGAGCTATGTCGACTGGTTACGCCGCCATCCCGCTGCTCAAGGCCGCGCCCGAGCCTGACCAGATCGCCGACCGCCTGGACGGCGGCGGCTGGCGCGGGCTCGAGCTCTGCCTGATGGCGGGGCACGTGTCCGACGACGCCGCCCTGCGGCGCGCGATCGAGCTCTCGCGCGCGGGGCTCGCCGGCCACAACGCGGTGGTCACGGCCGAGTCGCCCGTGTCGTGGCCGAGTGGCGCGCACGTGCGTGTCGACCGGCTCGACGACGAGGCGCGCACCGGCATCGAGCGCAGCGCCGACTTCGCCGCCGCGATCGGCTCGCCGGTGCTCACCCTCCACCTCTTCATCCCGCAGACACCCGACGAGTACCGCGCCGCTTTCGGGCGCTTCGACGAGGCCGCGGTCGAGCGCTTCCTGCGTTTCTACGCCGACGCCTGCCTGGCCCGCGACGTCACGCCGCTGATCGAGAATGTGCCGCCCGTGCTGCGCATGCGCCAGGGCGGCGTCTTTCTCACGCCGATCGGCGGCCACTGGCGCGACATGCTCGCCTGGCGCGCGCGCGTGCCCGAGCTCGGCTTCACGTTCGACACCTCGCACGCCGCGCTGTTCCGCAACTTCGCCGCCGCCTATCCGTCGCTGTTCGACCTCGACTCCGACGACGAGCTCGAGCTCGCGCGCTACGTCGAGGAGCTCGGTCCCGCGAGCGAGGTCGCCCACGTGTCGGACGCCCACGGCCTGCTCGGCGAGGGCCTGCCGTACGGCAGCGGCGAGCTGAAGCAGGAGCTCGACCCCGCGGTGCGCCGGATTGGGCAGCTCGTGAGATATGTGGTTGCAGAGATCAACGAACCGGATCCGGCGCGCTCGCCCGACATGAAGGCGGGCTATCGCGCGGTCGAGCGCGCGCTCAGTGAGCCGCCGGCCGGCCCGGCGCCGCGCCCGGCGCGGCGGCTGCGCCCGGAGCCGTTCGACTGGCAGCGCGTGGTGGGCCTGCGCGACCCTATGCCCGCCGTGCTCGAGCTGCAGGAGCTGTTCGGCGGCCGGCGCGTGCTGATCACCGGCGGCGGCGGCTCGATCGGCGGCGTGCTGGCCACGCTGCTGAGCGGCTTCCGCCCTCAGCGCATCGCGCTGCTCGACGCCCACGAAGCCGCGCTCACCGCGGACCGCCGCGGCCGCGACCCGGTGCTCGTCGAGCGCATGTCGCACGTGCTCTGCGACATCCGCGACGCAGGCCGGCTCGAGACCGAGTTTGGCCGCGCCCGCCCCGACGTGGTCTTCCACCTCGCCGCCTACAAGCACGTCGACTGGGCCGAGACCTACCCCGAGGAATTCATCGACAACAACCTGCACGGCAGCTGGAACGTGCTGCGCGCGGCGGACAAGGCCGGCGTCGACACGGTGGTCGTGGCCTCCACGGACAAGGCCGCGCTGGCCGCGAGCTTCTATGGCCGCACCAAGCGCTTCATGGAGCAGCTCACCGCCTACGCCGCCCAGAGCGGCGGCGCCCACCGCGCGGCGGTGCGCTTCGTCAACGTGCTGTCGAGCGCGGGCAGCGCGTCGGACCTCTTCCTCAGGCAGGCGCGCGCGGACGTGCCGCTTACGGTCACCGACACCGGGATGGTGCGCTACTGGATCACGATGGCGCACGCCGCCACGCTGGCCGCACACGGAGCGCTGCTGGCGGGCGAGGGCCTGATGCTGGCCGGACCCGCGGACCCGGCGATGCTCACGGTCGGCGAGCTGGCAGAGAAGATCTGGACCGGCACGGGGCACGAGGGCGCGCCGGACATCGACCTGCTGGGCATACGCCGCGGCGAGACGCTAACCGAGGTGATCACCGCGCCGGGCGAGGAGCTCGGCGAGGAGCGTTACCAGGGCATCGCCCAGATCTACGGCGAGATCCCCACGAGCGCGCCGGCCTGGGTGGCCGAGCGGCTCCCCGCCGCCGGCGCCCGCGAGGAGGCGCGCGCGGTGTGGCTCGAGGCGATGCAGCGCCCCGGCCTCCTGATGCCTACGCGGGCGGCGCCCGGACCTCGCCGGGATCGCTAGCCGCCGCGCGCGACAGCGCCGGCCAGGTAAGGGCGGCGACCACGAACACCGCGATTCCCGACGCGATCAGCGCCGTGCGCGGGGAGGTCGCGTCCACGAACACGCCGCCGGCCGCGTAGGCGATCGTGCTCCCGAGGAAGACCGATGCGCCGAAGGCGCCGAACACGCGGCCCAGCATGTGCTCCGGCGCGTGGCGCTGGAGCAGCGTGTCCTCGCCCACGAGCCCGAGCCCGTTGCCGATGCCGCCGAGTGCCTGGAACGCGACCACCAAGCCGATCGCGGGCGCCACGCCCACGAGCAGGTTGCCGAGGCCCGTGAACAGCATCCCCACGAGCACGATCGTGGCCGGATGGACCGGCGACCAGCGCCGCACGAGCCCCAGCGCCGCCGCGATCATCCCGAGCCCGAACGCCGACATCGCCGCGCCATAGGCGAACGCGCCGTTGCCGAGCACGTCGCGGACGAGGAACACGACCGCGACGTTGTCGAGCGAGGCGAACGCGACGAACGCGAACATGCTCGTGATGAGCACGCGCAGCAGCGGATCGCCCCAGATGAAGCGCAGCCCGTCGCGGATGTCGGTGGCGAGCCCGCTCGCCGCCGAGTGGCCCTCGGCGGGCGGCATGCGCGGCAGCGCCAGCATGATCAGAGCCGAGGCGAGAAACGAGGCGGCGTCGATCGCCACCGCCGTGCGCAGCCCGCTGGCCGCCACGAGCAGGCCGCCGAGCGCCGGTCCGAGCGCGAGCTGGAGGTTGAAGACGGTGTTGAGGAGCGCGTTGGCCGGCAGCAGGTCGTCGCGCTCGACGAGCGCGGGGAGCGCCGACTTGCTCGCGGCGCTGAAGCCGCGCGACAGCAGCGTGGCCAGCGCCACGAGCACCAGCAGCCAGACGTAGGGCGGCCTCCACGCCGCGATCACGGCGTAGATCACGGCCTGCCCGAGCTCGGTCTGCACCATCAGCGCGCGGCGGTCGCGGCGGTCGGCCAGCGCGCCGAACACCGGCGACAGGAAGCCCGGGATCGTCCGCGCGAGCAGCAGCCCGCCGACCGCCGTGGCGGGGCGGCCGCTCGACACGAGCAGGACCAGCGCGACGATGGCGATGCCGTCGCCGACGTACGACACGAGGCGCGCGGTCCAGAGGGACCGGAACGCCGCGTTGCTGCTCAGCAGTCCCCACCGGCCTCCCACCGGCGGGGCGGCATCGCTCGTGGGTCAGACGGCCGCCGCTGCGGCCGTCAGCTGCGGGTACAGCGGATAGCGCTCGGCGAGAGCGCGCGTCCGTTCGCGCAGCTCGCCGATCTCGGCGTCGCCCCACTGCGCTGAGGTGAGCGCCTTGACGATCACCTTCCCGATCTCGCGGAAGTCCTCCACCTGGAGACCACGGGTGGCGAGCGCCGGCGAGCCGATTCGCAGCCCCGAGGACACGGCGGGCGGGCGCGGGTCAAACGGCACGGCGTTGCGGTTCACCGTGATGCCGATGTCGTGCAGCCGGTCCTCGGCCTGCTTGCCGTCGAGCTCCGAGTCGCGCAAATCGGCGAGCACGAGGTGGACGTCGGTGCCGCCGGTGAGCACGTTGATGCCGCCCGACAGCATCTCCTCGGCGAGCACGAACGCGGCCGCGCGCGTGCGCTGCTGGCGCTCGCGGAATGCGTCGCTCTGCGCGATCCGCAGCGACACCGCCTTACCCGCGATCACGTGCATCAGCGGTCCGCCCTGCTGTCCGGGGAACACCGCCGAGTTGATCGGCTTCGCGTACTCCTCCCTGCAGAGGATCATGCCGCCGCGCGCGCCGCCGATCGTCTTGTGGATCGTGGTGGTGACGACGTCCGCGTACGGCACCGGGTTGGGATGCTCGCCCGCCGCGACGAGCCCCGCGAAGTGCGCCATGTCGACCATCAGGTAGGCGCCCACCGCGTCCGCGATCTCCCGGAAGCGCGGGAAGTCGAGCTGGCGCGGGTAGGCCGACCAGCCCGCCAGCAGCAGCTTAGGCCTGTGCTCCTCGGCGAGCCGCGCGACCTCGTCCATGTCGATCCACGAGTCGGACTCGCGCACGCCGTACGGGACGATGTCGTAGAGCCGGCCGGACACGTTCAGCTTCATGCCGTGCGAGAGGTGGCCGCCGTGGTCGAGCTTCATGCCCATGATCCGGTCGCCCGGCTGGAGCAGCGCGTGGTAGACGGACGCGTTTGCCTGCGCGCCGGCGTGCGGTTGCACGTTGGCGTGGTCGGCCCCGAAGATCTCCTTGGCACGGTCGATCGCGAGCTGCTCGGCGACGTCGACGTACTCGCAGCCGCCGTAGTAGCGCTTGCCGGGATAGCCCTCGGCGTACTTGTTGGTGAGCACCGAGCCCTGGCAGTCGAGCACCGACTGCGGGACGAAGTTCTCGGACGCGATCATCTCGAGCGTGGTCTCCTGGCGGTGGAGCTCGTTCTCGAGCACCTCGGCAATCTCCGGATCCACCTCGGAGACGTGCTTGGTGAAGTAGTCGTGCGGCAGGTCCGTCACTGTCTCGGCTCCTCTGTTCGGCGGCGGCGCGGCAGGTTGTGAAGGTATCAGCGCCACCGGCGCGCGACCGGAATCGAAAGACTTGGGTCTATGGGTCTGCGCGACGCAATCAAAGGCTGGGGCTCGACCGCGCAGGAGCGCCAAACCGCACTGCCCTGCGATGCCCTCGTCCCCGATCCCAAGTCGGTGCTGGTGCGCGCGGTGGACGTGGACGCACCTCCGGGGCACGTGTATCGCTGGCTCTGCCAGCTGAGCGTGGCGCCTTACAGCTACGACTGGATCGACAACCGCGGCCGCCGCAGCCCGCAGCGGCTGGTCCCGGGGCTCGAGCAGCTCGAGGTCGGGCAGCGCTTCGTGGCCGTGTTCAGGCTCGCCGAGTTCGAGCCCGGCAGCCGGATCACGCTCGAGCAGCGCGGGCGGCTGCTCGGGCACGTCGCGCTCACCTACGCCGTCTTCGAGCGGGAGCACGGCAAGTCACGGCTCGTGCTGCGAATCGCGTGGGGACCACCGCGCGTTCCGTTCGCCCGCGAGCTGCTGTCCGCCGGCGACCTCGTGATGGCGCGCCGGCAGCTGCTCAACCTGAAGCGGCTAGCCGAGCGCGGCGGCGACGGCGACGGCGTCTAGCGCGCCCTCGCGCACTATCTCGTAGCCGCCGCCGTCCTCGAAGCCCGTCAGGTCGATCACGGTCGACGGCGTCCCCGGCAGCTCGCCGCCGTCGATGGCGAGGTCGACCTCGGCGCGAATCCGCTCGTCCACGTCCGCGAGACTGCGGGCGTCGGCGCCGCCGCTCGGGTTCGCGCTCGACTGCATCACCGGCCGCCGCACGTCCGCCAAGAGCGGCACCTCGGGCACGCGCAGCCCGAGCCGCTCGGGCGCCGGCCCGCATGCCAGCGGGAAGCGCCGCGACGGGTTGGGCAGCAGCAGGGTCAGCGGCCCGGGCAGGAGCCGCTCGAGCGCGCCGCGCGTGTGCGCGCCGAGCTCCGGCAGCGCCCCGAGTGCCTCATCCAAGGAGAAGAACATCACCGCGGCCGGCCGCTCCGGCGGGCGCCCCTTGATCGCGTAGAGGCGCTCGACCGCGGGCTCAGACTCCGGGTCGCAGGCCAGCCCATAGACCGTGTCGGCCGGGAAGAGCGCCACCCCGGCGGCCGCAATGCAGCGCTCGAACTCCTGCGCGCTCAGCGCGCCCTCCCCACGGTTACCCGCTCGCGCTCGGCGAGGTCGCGGTGCGTCTCGGCGTCGTCGAGCAGCGACCGCACGACCGCCGCCTGCGACGGCGAGTGCTCGAGCGCAAGCAGCAGCCCGGCCGGCACCTCGGCCACCAGCGCGCGGATCGCGTCGAGCCCGTCGACGCCGGACACGAACGCGTCGCGCGGCTCGTAGCGCGTGATCCCGGGCGTGAGCCCAGCCCACTCGTCCTCGCGCACGTAAGGCAGGTTCGCCAGCGCCATGTCGTAGTCGCCCGCCGGCAGGCCGGGGGCGAGCGCCACGTGCACGTCCAGCCCGAGCACCGCCGCGTTCTCGCGCGCCAGCTCCACCGCCGCCGACGACGCATCCGACGCCGTCACCTTGAGGTCCGGCCGCTCCTGCTTGAGCGCCAGCGCGACAGCCCCCGAGCCCGTGCCCACGTCGTGCACGCGAGCGCCCTCCGGCAGCCCGAGCGCCAGCTCCACCAACAGCTCCGTCTCGGGCCGCGGGATCAGCACGCGCGCGTCGACCCGCAGGTCGATGTGGCGGAAGCCCTTGGAGCCGACGATGTACGCCACCGGCTCGTGTGCAACGCGCCGCCGGATCAGCTCCATCGCCCGCCGTGCCGCGGGCGCGCTGACGCCGCTTTCCGAGCCGGTCACGAGCGCCTCGCGCGTCATCCCCATCGCCTGCGCGAGCAGCAGCTCCGCGTCGAGCCGCGGCGTGTCGATGCCGGCGGCGCGCAGCGAGTCCTCGGCCGCCGAGAGCGCGTCGCGGACGCTCGACACGGGCGCCGCCGACGGCATCAGGCCTCGAGCTTGCGCCGCTTCTCGTCGGCCTCGAGCGCCGCGCTGAAGTCGTCGAGCTCGCCCGCCAGGATCGCCGGCAGGTTGTTCTTCGTGAGGCCCACGCGGTGGTCGGTCACGCGGTCCTGCGGGAAGTTGTAGGTGCGGATCTTCTCGGCGCGCGCCGCGGTGCCCACCTGCGACTTGCGCTCGGCTGACAGCTCCGCGTGCTGGCGCTCGAGCTCCTGCTCGTAGAGCCGCGCGCGCAGCACCCGCATCGCCTTGTCGCGGTTCTGGAGCTGCGACTTCTCGTCCTGCATCGACACCACGATCCCGCTCGGCTTGTGGGTGATGCGCACCGCCGAGTCGGTGGTGTTCACCGACTGCCCGCCAGGCCCTGACGACCGGTAGACGTCGATCTGGAGGTCGTTCGGGTCGATCTGCACGTCCACCTCCTCGGCCTCCGGCAGCACGGCGACGGTGGCGGTGGAGGTGTGGATGCGCCCCTGCGACTCGGTCTCCGGCACGCGCTGCACGCGGTGCGTCCCGCCCTCGTACTTGAACACGCTGTAGGCGCCGTCGCCCTTGATCTCGAAGGTGTACGAGCCGTCGGTCACCGACAGCGGCTCGACCTTGAAGCCGCGCCGCTCGGCGTAGCGGCTGAGCATCCGGTAGAGGTCGCCCGCGAACAGGCCAGCCTCCTCCCCGCCCGTGCCCTGGCGGATCTCGACGATTACGTTCTTCTCGTCGTTCGGGTCGCGCTCGACCATCGCGAGACGGATCTCCTCGTCGAGCTCGTCGAGCCGCGCCTCCGACGTCGACAGCAGCTCGCGCAGCTCGGCGTCGTCGCCGTCCTCGGCGAGCAGCTCGCGAGCCCCCGCGGCGTCGTCGGCGGCCTGCCGGTATTCGCGCGCCAGCTCGTGCGCGGGCTCGAGCTGGTGGTACGCCCGCCCGACCGCGGCATAGCGCTCCCGGTCGCCGATGACGGCGGGATCAGACATCTGGTCGGAAAGCTCGTTGAAACGAGTCTCGATCTGGGTGACGAGCTGGTCGATCATGGCCGGTCTGGAGACTAGCCCGGCCTGCTGCCGACGGCGGGCTGTGGACCCGTGGCCGCTAGGCCACGACTTCCATGCCAATCCGATCGACCGCCTCGGCATCCGCCGGGTTCTCGACCGCGAGGACCGCCTCCATCGACGCGATCGCCACGGCGAGCTGGTCGAGGTCGGGCGCACGGGTGGTGAGCTTCTGGAGCTGCATCCCGGGCCACATCAGGATCTGGGCCCAGCGCTTGGAGCGGTTCTTGCCGAACAGCTTGATGATCTCGAAGGCGATGCCCGCGACGACCGGGATGCCGAGCACGCGCGAGGCGAACAGCCAGTACCAGGCCGGCGTGCCGAGCGGCGCGAACACGAACAGCGCCACGACCATCACGATCAGCAGGAAGCTCGTGCCGCAGCGCGGGTGAAGCCGCGAGAAGCGCTGGGCGTTCTCGGGCGTGAGCGGGAGCCCGGCCTCGTAGCAGGAAATCGTCTTGTGCTCCGCGCCGTGGTACTCGAACACGCGCTGGAGGTCGGAGATCCGCGAGATCAGCCACAGGTAGCCGACGAAGATCGTGAGGCGGATGGCCTTCTCGATCAGAACGAACTCGATCGAGCCCGAGATGTGGTGGCGGAAGATGCTGGTGATGCCGACCGGCAGCAGGAAGAAGAGCCCGACCGCCAGCGCGAGCGAGAAAGCGACGGTGCCCGCCCAGGCGCCCCCGGAGACCTCGACCTCCTCTTCCTCGAGCTGCGCGTTGGTGGAGATGCCGAGGGCCTGAAGGCCGATTTTGAGCGACTCCACGAGCGCGACGACGCCGCGCACGAGCGGGAGCCGCAGGAAGCGGTGGCGCTTGAGCCAGGAGACGAGGGGGAACGACTGGATGCCGATCGTTCCGTCCGGCTTGCGCACGGCCACCGCCCAGGTGGACACACCGCGCATCATCACGCCCTCGATCACGGCCTGGCCGCCCACCGGCGCGTCGCGGACGGCGTGGAGCGGCTCGAGCGGGCCGGGAACCGGGTGCCCGTTCGTCTGCACGGCGGAGCTAAGCGCGGTATCGCTCATGCACCCATGCTAATCGGACGCCTGAGCGATGTCCTGAGCCTTGCGCTCAGGCCGTCGTCTGCGAGCAGGGCAGGGTGAGCGCGTTGTCCGAGTCGTCCGTCTCCTTGATCAGACGGTCCGGATCGGCCGCGGCGCGCACCGTGAATCCGCACTGTGGCCCGTCGATCTGCACCACGCTCGACTCCTGCGCGGGCAGGAGATCGACCTGCGAGTGGCCCACCACCACGCCGTCGACCTTCAACACCACGGGCACGTTCATCGCCTCACCCTGGCCGCTGTTGGTGACCGTGATCGCGTAAGTGAACTTGCCCGGGCTCACGGTCGAGGGGTTGGACGAGATCGAGCTGATCGTCAGGTTGGGCAGCGGCGCGGGCTGCCGGCAGGTGCGCGAGCTGACCGTGGTCGAGCGGAGCACGGTGTGGCCGCTGCCGTACCAGCGGAACTGCACGCGCATGCGGTAGGCGCCGTTGTCCCGCAACGCCGTCACGCGCTGCATGTAGATGAACGTGCGCGCGCCGGACTTGGAGCGGCGCCACGGCTTGAGGTCCGGCAGCGGTACGGGCTTGAAGACGCCACTCGCGTTGCCCAGCCGCTCGAGCAGCGTGAAGTGCATCGCCATGCGCTTGCCGCCTTGAATGGTCCGCATCTGGCCGTTGAACGACGCGTAGCGCTGGTCGACGAGGTCAGACGGGTGGCAGTCGGCGAGCGTCACGCTCGGCTGCGTGGTCGCCGTCCGCCCGCCGCGCGCGGGCGCTGCCAGGGCGCACGCAACCGACGCCGTGAGCACGGCGGCGGCAATCGGCAGGCCAACGAAGAGGCGATGCATGGGCTACAAGAAACAGCGCCGCCCCGCCTTTGTTTCGGCGCTTTTGCTCGGGATTACTGGCGCTTGGCGGCGCGGCGGCGGAACCGCTCGACGCGACCACCCGTGTCCACGAGCTTCTGGCGGCCCGTGTAGAAGGGGTGGCAGTTGGAGCAGATCTCGACGTGTAGCTCAGGCTTCGTGGAACGAGTGGTGAACTCGTTCCCGCACGTGCAGGTGACGTGGGCCTCGACGTACTCGGGATGGGTCTCGGTCTTCATATGACAATGATTCTAGCGATCGGCAACCGGCCTTTTACCCCGGTTGGCGCCTCAAGAACGGGCACCAGGTTGACGATCTAGAGGGCAGGTTCCAAACCGCCCATGAGCCCGACTCCGCAATCCATCGGGCGGGCAAAGCCCCGCCCAGCGCTGATCCCCGTTTACGTCGGAGGACTCGTGCTGGCCACTTTGGCGGTGGCGACCGTCTCCCACTACGACCGGATCGCCCACCGGCCGCTCGTCTTCGGCCTCCTGATCGCGCTCACCGTCATGCTCGACACGGTGCGCATCGACATCTTCGACCGCGGCAAGACCTCCCCGGCCACGGTCTCCGCTGTGGCCCTCGCCCTGCTGTTTGGCCCGGCCGGGCCGATCGCGTCCGAGACGGCGATCCTCGTGGTGCGCAGGCTGCGGCGCGACTCGGCGCTGATGAAGAACCTGTTCGACTTTGCCCTGCTGTCGCTCGCGGGCGTCGCGGCCGCCGGCGTGTTCTCGGTCGTGTCCGTGCACAGCGCCGGGCTCGTGATCGCGATGTCGCTGCCCGCGGTGCTCGCCTACTACGCGGTCAACTCCGTGCTGCTGTCGATCGTCTGGAGCCTCGACGAGGGCATCAGCGCTTTCGAGGCCTGGCGCGAGCGGATGGCCTGGCTCTGGGTCCACAACCTGGCCGCGGGTGCGCTCGCCGGCGTGTTCGTGGCAGCCGAGCGGTCGATCGGCGCGTCCGCCTTCATCCTCTTCTGCGCCCCGCTCCTGCTGGCCTGGGTCACGCAGAAGCAGTACGTGGACCGGTCGCGCACGAGCGTCGACGCGCTGCGGGCGAGCCACCGCGAGCTCGAGGCGGCCAACGAACAGCTGCGCGTGGCGCTGTCCGAGAACGAGCAGCTGCTCGAGCGGACGAAGCACGCCTACCTGTCCACGATCACCTCGCTCGCCCGCACGATCGAGGCCAAGGACCCGTACACCGGCGGCCACACCGAGCGGGTGGCCGAGTACGCGACGATGCTCGCGCGCGAGCTCGGCTTCGGCGAGGGCGAGCTGCATGACGTCGAGGTCGGCGCGGTGATCCACGACATCGGCAAGATCGGCATCCCGGACCGCATCCTGCTGAAGCCCGGCAAGCTCGACACGGAGGAGTTCGAGGAGATGCGCCGTCACCCGGAGATCTCGAGCTACATCCTCGACGAACTCGAGCTGCCGACGGTGGTGCGCGACATGGCTCGCAACCATCACGAGCGCTTCGACGGCAAGGGCTACCCGGACCGACTCAAGGGCAGGGAGATCCCGCTCGCCGCGCGGATCCTCACGGTTGCCGACGCGTTCGACGCGATGACGAGCGACCGCCCCTACCGCCGCGCGCTGTCCGAGGAGGTCGCGGCCGCCGAGATCCGCCGTAACGTCGGCACGCAATTCTGCCCGGAGGTGGTGGCGGCGCTCGAGGTGTGCCTCACCGCGACGGTCCGCCGGCCCGCCCAGGCGACGGCCCGGAGCGTTCGGCCGGCGCTGGGCCTGTCCTAGACCGACGCGGTCACGCGCAGGGCGGCGGCGGGCTCAGGCTGTTCCTCGGCCCACTCGTGGCGCAGCCCGTGGGCCGACCAGATCGCCGCGCCGAGCACCCCGGCGCCCGCGATCACGAACAGCGCGCGCGTGCCGAGCAGCGAGGCGAGTGCCCCGCCGCACAGGAACGAGGCGCCGAACGCGCCCGAGATCAGCATGCCCTTGACGCCGAACACGCGGCCGAGCGCGTCCGCGGGCGCCGTGCGCTGCACGAGCAGCTGCTCGTAGGAGGAGGCGGCGCCGTTGCCCACGCCCACGATGGCGAAGGCCACGGCCGCGACCGCAAAGCTCGGAGCGAGGCCGGCGACGAGGATGCTGCAGGCCAGTGCAAGCAGACCCAGCAGATAGCGGCGCTTGAGGCTGTGCGACGCGCCACCGCTCGTCGCGGGCAGCGAGCCCGCCACGATCCCGATGCCCGAGATCACGACGATCGCGGAGAAGCCGAGGTTGCCGGCGCCGAGCGTGAACTTGGCGAGCTGGAACTCGCCGACGTTGGTCATGCCGACGGAGAGGATGGCGATGCTCGAGCCGAGCAGGAGCGTGCGCAGGGAGCGCATGCCCATCGTGATGCCGAGCCCCTCGCGAGCCTCGGCGAGCAGCGAGGAGCGACCCGCACGCTCCTCGCCCGCCCGGCTGGTCGCGACTCCACCGAACTCGATGCTGCCAACGAGCAGCGCCGAGATGGCGAAGGTGGCGCCGTTGGCGAACATCACCGTGGGGGCACCGGCCACAAGGAGGATGGCCGCCGCGAGCGCGGGACCCACGGTCAGACCGAGGTCGTTGATGGCGCCGTAGAGAGACGTTGCGGCCGGGAGGGTGTCCTCCTCGACCATGCTCGGCAGCCCGGCAAGGATGGCGGGCTTGGAGAGGGCGGTGCCCACTCCGGCCAGGACCGCGAGAGCGAAGATCAGGCCGAAGCTCGAGGCGAAGCCGAGCCCGACGAAGACGGCGGCGCGCAGCACGTCGGCGATGACGGCGCAGCGGCGGCGGCCGAAGCGGTCCACGGCGGCACCCAACAGGGGGCCGAGCAGCGTGGCCGGAAGGAAGTCGGCAAGCAGGATGAGCGTGACCGCCCAAGGGGAGTGGAAGCGCTGGTAGGCGAGCACCAGCAGTGCGACGTAGGCGGCTCCGGTGCCGAGCGACGACTGCGTGTGGGCGGCGAAGAAGCGCCGCGCCCGGCGCTCCTTGCGGAGAAGGGCGAGGGCGGCCGTCATTTGACGGCCGCCCTCGTGTCGTTCGACGCGGTCAGCGGCTTCGAGCGAGCCAGCGGCGGCTCGAAGTCGCGACCGTTCTGAGTACTTAGCTCCAGGAGACGCGCATGGGCTCCACCCCCCTGTCGGTTTGGTGTCGTCGACCAGCAGATGGACCGATGGGAACACGGGTCGAGCGTCCGCGCAACTAGTACAAACGTCCGTGCATGCCCAAAAGGCTCAAGTCGGGTGGGGTCGAACAAACGTTTATGCCTGCAAACAAGCGCTTTAGGTGCCTGGACCTAACCCAAGCGAGGTATTACGCAAAAGTGCCTGATCGGACCCCCCGAATGGAGGGAAAGGCCGTCAGGAGACCGTAAGAGCCGGTCAGGCCCGGCGATTGCGCCGGCGGCGCCTCAGCCAGCGCCGCAGGCGGCCGCCCCCGAAGCGCGCGGGCGGCTCGGGCTGGCGCGCGCGCACGAGCGCCACCCAGTCGTCGAGCGGCAGCGAGCCCTCGATCAGCCGCGCGAGCGCCGAGGTGACCGGCGCCTCCACCCCGGCACGCTCGATGGCGCGGGCGAGCAGCGGGACGGTCTCGAGCGCCTCCGCGGCCTGCCCGAGGCGGGCGGGGATCTCCGCGCTGGGCACGCCCTGGGCGAGCAGCTCGCCGGCGCTGCGGTTGCGCGAGGTGGGGGCGAGGGCGGTGGCCACCAGGTCGCCGATGCCGGCACGGCCGATGAAGGTCCGGCGCTCCGCGCCGTACGAGCGGGCGAGCGCGCTCACCTCGCTGAAGATGTCGGCCGCGGCCATACCCGCGGCGTTGAGGCCCTGCGCCTCGGTCGCGCCCGAGGCGAGCGCGGCGGCGTTCTTCGCGCAGCCAGCCAGCTCCACCCCAACCGGATCGGCCGACGCCTCGCAGACGACCCCCGCGTCCTGGAAGACCTCGGCCACCTGGTTCGCCAGGTCCGCCGAGTGCGAGGCGCACACGAGCCCGCCGCCTGACTCCACCATCTCGAGCGCGTGCGCCGGGCCGCCGACGCAGCCGACGCGCTCGGCGCCGAACACCTGCTCGAGCGCGACCGTGGGCGGGGTGCCGTCCGGCGGCACGAGCCCCTTCGCCAGCGACACGATGTAGGCGCGCTGCGACACGCCGCGGCGCGATAGCTCCTCGATCGCCTCGCCCAGCCCCTGCGAGGGCACGGCCAGCAGAACCAGGTCCGCGCGCGGCGGCTGCTCGTCACGTGTCCCGAGCGCCCGCACCATGATCCGCTGCGGCAGCGTCACCCCCGGCAGATAGCGCGTGTTCTCCCGCGAGCCGACCAGCTCCGTCGCCTGCGCCTCGGTGCGGCACAGCAAGGTAGTCCGCACCCCACCGCGATCCAGCAGTACAGCCACCGCAGTGCCAAACGAACCAGCGCCAACAACGGAAGCCCGCCGGATCGCATGAGCGAGAGCCAAAACTAAGAACTAAGAACCAAGAACCAAGAACTAGGTCTGCTGATAGTTAGGCCCATCCCCGCCCTCAGGCGGCGTGAGCCTCCCGCCCTTGGCCGTAATGGCACCGCACTGCACGCAGTTCGACGGTGTGATCTGGAGGTCCACAAGCTCGTCCTCCATGCCGCCGCCGTTCCCGGCCATGCGCTCCTTCACCTCGTCCGGCACCGAGTAGACCTGCGCGGGGCACATGTTCTCCCACATGGTCGCGATCGCCAGCGGGACGTTCTGCTGGATGCGGATATGGTTGGGCGCGTCGTCGCGCGTGGCGTTGCCGCTCGCGAACACCGAAGACAGCTTGTCGAAGGTGAGCTTGCCGTCGGGCTTCGGATACTTCTTGTTGCGCTTGCCGATAAAGACGTCCATCGCCGCGTCGTCGTGCGTCCTCCAGTGGCCGGGCGGGAAGCGTCCGCCCGAGGCCTCCATCAGGTTGGCGATCGCGCCGCCGACGAGGAAGCCCTTGGTGAACGGCTGGCGCATGTTGCGTGAGCGGTACAGGTCGGTCTCGATCTCGGAGCTGCGCACGCGGTCCTCGTAGCCGGACAGATCCGCGGTCGAGCCCTTCTTGAGCCCGTCGAAGATCGCCTCGGCCGCGAACATGCCGGCGTGCATCGCGTAGTGGATGCCCTTGAGCTGCGGCACGTTGACCATCGACGCGCCGTCCCCCGCGATGCACAACCCGGGCGCCCAGAGCCGGTCGGGCATCGCCCAGTAGCCGCCTGAGGGGATCGTCTTGGCGCCCCAGCCGACGCGCTTGCCGCCCTCGAGGATGCCGCGTACAAGCTTCGACGTCTTGAGCTCCTGGAGCACGTCATGGCACGAGAAGGTGGCGTCGCGGTAGTCGAGCCCGACCACGAAGCCGATCGACACCTTGTCCTCGCCCATCGGGTAGATGAAGCTGCCGCCGAACTCACCGTACTTGGCCTGCGGGCGCAGCGGCCAGCCCATCGTGTGGACGACCTTGTCGAGCGGCTTCGGCACCTCCCAGATCTCCTTGACGCCGAGCTCCCACTGCGGCGGGTCGTCGCCGGCGAGCTTGAAGTAGCGGATGGCCGCGCCGGTGAGGTGGCCCTGCGTGCCCTCGGCGAGCACGGTGGCCTTGGCGATCACCTCGGACCCCGGTTCGAAATTAGATAGCTCTTCGCCGTCGCGGCCGCGGCCCTTGTCGCCCGTACGCACGCCGCGCACGGCGCCGTCCTCCACGAGCAGCTTGTAGCCGGCGGACTCGGGCAGCACGTACACGCCCGCCTCCTCGGCCTTGCCAGAGAGGAAGCGCCCGAGCTGCGCCACCGACACCACGTGGTTGCCGTGGTTGCGGAATGGCGGCGGGGTGGGCAGCGGGATGGCGCGGTTCTTACCGGCCATCAGGTAGACGCGCTCCTTCTCGACCGCCCCGAAGGTTGGCCACTCGGACTCGTCCATGTCCGGGAAGAGCCTCTGGAACGCGCTCGGGCGCATGATGCCGCCCGAGAGCAGATGCGAGCCGGGCGTCTTGCCCTTCTCGATCAAAGCCACCGGCACCTCGCCGAGCGACTCGGCGAGCTGCGGCGCGTCCTCGAGCAGCTGCATCAGCCGGATCGCGCAGGCCAGGCCGGCCGGCCCACCGCCCACGATCGCCACGCCAACTTCGATCCGCTCGTCCTCCGGATCCACCGGCGGGCCGACGAACTCCTCGGCCGAGTTGACCTCTGGCGGGTATTCGATCGGCGCAATCGACATGTGCTCGTTCAGCCGCCCTTCTTCGCCTTGATGGCCTCGGTCAGCTTCGGGACGATCTTGTTCAGGTCGCCCACCACGCCGAGGTCGGAGAACTCGAAGATCGGCGCGTTCGGGTCCTTGTTGATCGCGACGATGTTCTCGGAGTTCTGCATGCCGACCTTGTGCTGGATCGCGCCGGAGATGCCCACCGCGAGGTACAGCTTCGGCGCGACGGTCTTGCCCGTCTGGCCGATCTGCGCGGCGTACGGGTACCAGCCCGCGTCGACCACGGCGCGGGTGGCCGCCACGGCGCCGCCCAGGGCGCCCGCCAGGTCCTCGGCGAGCTTGAAGCCCTCGGCCTTGCCAAGCCCGCGGCCGCCGCCGACGAGCAGGTCGGCGTCCTCGATGTTCACGTCGGCGCCGCGCTGCTCGCCGCGCTGCACCATCGTGGCGCGCGTCGAGAACTCGGACAGCTCGACGTCGATCTTCTCGACCTCGGCGCTGCCGCCGTCCTCGGCGATCTCGAAGGCGTTCAGCCGGCCGATGATCACGCCGGGCTCGCCGACGTAGTCGACGTCGACGATCGCGGAGTCCTGCAGGATCGGCCGCTCCGCCACGAGCTTGCCGTCCTGGACCTTGACCGCGGTGACCTCCATCGTCACGCCGCCCCCGAGCCGCGCCGCCAGACCGGCGCCGATCTCGAAGCCGAGCAGGCCGCCGCCGAACAGCGCGTAGCTGTAGCCGTTGTCCTGGATCAGCTTGGCCATCACGTCGACGACCGGCTGGGCGATGCCCACCGGCGCCTCCGCGTAGAAGACCTTGCTCGCGCAGTACTGGCCGAGCTGGCCGGCGAGCTCCTCGGTGACGTCGTCGCCGACGACGACCGCGTGCGCCTCGGCGCCGAGCTCCTTCGCGAGCTTGGCGGCCTCGGATACCGCGCCGAGGGAGTTCTTGTTGAACTCGCCCTCGTAGTGGAGGGCGTAGGTGAGGATCCCGCTCATGCCAGCAGCTTCCTTTCGTCGAGCCAGGCGACGATCTTCTCGACCGTCTCGTCGGTGTCCTCGTCCTCGATGATCTCGCCGCTCTGCTTCTCGGGCGGCGGGTTGATCGAGAGGACGGCGGTCTTGGATCCGCCTTCGCCGACCCTGCTCGTGTCGATGTCGACGTCGCCCGTGGACTTCGTGTCGAGCTGCTTCTTCTTCGCTCCCATGATCGCCTTGAGCGACGGGTAGCGCGGCTCGTTGATGGCGTCGCCGACGGAGATCACCGCCGGGAGCTGAACGTCCACGGTGTCGTAGCCGTACTCGGCCTGGCGCTCGCAGCGGAGGCTGCCCTCGCTGACGTCGATCTTGATGACCTGGGTGAGCGACGGCATCTGCAGGTGGTCGGCCACGACGGCGCCGATCGTGTAGCACTCGCCGTCGTCCGACTGCTGCCCGAGCAGCACGAGGTCGGGGTTCTCTGCCTTGAGCGCCTGGGCGAGCGCGTAGCCGGTGGCCACGACGTCGGACCCGGCGAGGGCCTCGTCGGTGAGGTGGACGGAGCGGTCGGCGCCGAGCGAGACGGCCTTGTGCAGCGCGCGCACGGCGCTCTCTGGGCCCATCGTCACCGCGACGATCTCCTCGACGTCCACCGCGCCGCCCTCGCGGATCTGCATGGCGGCCTCGATGGCATGGGTGTCAAAGGGATTCAGGTTCTTCTCGCCACTGCGGTCGAGGCGCTTGGAGTTCTGGTCCATGCGCTTCTCTACGGCGGCGTCCGGGACCTCTTTGACCAGGACGCAAATCTTCAAGTCTGGCTCCTTAGATCAGGGCTGCGTGTGCCGGTCAGCCGCGGGGATGTTACCCACTTGACTGACGAGTCAATCGCCTGACGACACCGCATTGCGGATGAAGTCGACGATCTCGTGGGTGGGGGCGCCGGGCGTGAAGACCTCGGCGACGCCGAGCTTCTTCAGCTCCGGGATGTCCTCGGACGGGATGGTCCCCCCCACGGTGATCACCACGTCCTCGACCCCCTGCTCCTTGAGCAGCTCGACCACCCGCGGGACGAGGGTCATGTGCGCTCCGGAGAGGATCGAGAGGCCGATCGCGTCGGCGTCCTCCTGCACCACCGTGGCGACGATCTGCTCCGGCGTCTGGTGGAGGCCGGTGTAGATCACCTCCATGCCCGCGTCGCGCAGCACGCGCGCGATGATCTTCGCGCCGCGGTCGTGCCCGTCGAGCCCCGGCTTCGCCACGACCACGCGAATCTTGCGCCCGCCTTGCGAGGCGCTCGCCGCTGTTTGTGGACTGCCCTCCATCGAGCGGGGGAGTCTACTTTTCGGGCCGCGAGGAGGGAGGCGCTAGACGACCTTCACCGTCATCCGCATCACGGACGGGTGCTTGGTACAGATGATCGTGAACGTGCCGCGCTTGTTGAAGACGTGCGTGAAATTGCCGCTGCGGCCGGTCTTCGAACTGAACCTGTCGCCCTTCTTCGAGACCACGTTGTGGCGGTTCTCGAGGCCGCTCCAGCGCCAGTGAACGGCGCTGCCCTTCTTGATCTTCACGCTGCCGGCGAAGAAGTAGTTGTCGCCCATGCCCACGTTCTTCGTGCGGGCGAGCGCCACGGCGGCGCCGATGCCCGAGAGCAGCGCGACCAGGGCGAGACAGACGGCCAGCTTTCGACGCGGCGACCTCACGCGTCCTTGAACACGCTCAGAAGACCGGGGTCTCGGTGTAGGTGCCGAAGATCGTCTGCAGCGCCTCGACGATCTCGCCCTCGGTGGCATGCGCGCGGGCGCAGTCGAGCAGCGGCTCCATCAGGTTCCGGTCCCCGCTCGCGGCCTGCGTGAGCGCCGTCAGCGAGGCCTCGGCGTGCGCGCTGTCGCGCGCTCCGCGGATCGCCTTCACGCGGTCGATCTGCTTCTGCTCGAGCTGCGGGTCGATGCGCAGGATCTGGATCTCCTCGTCGTCGAGCACCTGGAAGCGGTTGACGCCGACGATCACGCGCTTGCCGTCGTCGACCTCCTGCTGGTACTCGAAGCTCGCGTCCGCGATCTCGCGCTGCGGGAAGTTCTGCTTGACCGCCTGCACCATGCCGCCCAGCTCGTCGATGCGGCGGAAGTAGGCATAGGCGGCCTCCTCGAGCTTGTCGGTCAGCGCCTCGACGAAGTAGGCGCCGCCGAGCGGGTCGATCGTGCTCGTCACACCGGTCTCGTGGGCGATGATCTGCTGCGTCCGCAGGGCGATCCGCACCGCGTCCTGCGTTGGCAGCGCGAGCGCCTCGTCGTAGGAGTTGGTGTGCAGCGACTGGGTGCCGCCGAGCACGCCCGCCAGCGCCTCGACGGCCGTGCGGATGATGTTGTTCAGCGGCTGCTGCGCCGTCAGGCTCACGCCCGCGGTCTGGGCGTGGAAGCGCATCAGCAGCGAGCGCTCGTTCTTCGCGCCGTAGGTCTCGCGCAGCTCGCGCGCCCAGATCCGGCGCGCGGCGCGGTACTTCGCGATCTCCTCGAAGAAGTCGATGTGCGCGTTGAAGAAGAAGGACAGGCGCGGCGCGAAATCGTCGACGTCGAGCCCGCGCTCGAGCGCGTGCTCGACGTACGTGAAGCCGTCCTTGAGCGTGAAGGCGAGCTCCTGCTGCGCCGTCGAGCCGGCCTCGCGGATGTGGTAGCCGCTGATGCTGATCGGGTGCCAGCGCGGCATCCTTCGCGCGCAGAACTCGACCATGTCGGTGACGAGCCGCATCGCCGGGTCGATCGGGAAGCACCATTCCTTCTGGGCGATGTACTCCTTGAGGATGTCCGTCTGGATCGTGCCCGCGAGCTGCTCGGCCGGGACGCCCTGGTTCTCCGCCGCGACGACGTAGAAGGCGAGCATGATCGCCGCCGGCGCGTTGATCGTCATCGACGTCGAGACCTCGCCCATCGGGATGCCCTTGAAGAGCGTCTCCATGTCGTCGAGCGAGTCGATCGCCACGCCCTCCCTGCCCACCTCGCCGAGCGAGCGCGCGTGGTCCGAGTCGTGGCCCATCAGGCTCGGCATGTCGAACGCCGTGCTCAGCCCCGTCTGGCCGTGGTCGAGCAGGTAGCGGAAGCGCTCGTTCGTCTCCTCCGCGGTCCCGAAGCCGGCGAACTGGCGCATCGTCCAGAGCCGGCCGCGGTACATCGACGGGTAGACGCCGCGCGTGTACGGATACTCGCCCGGGAAGCCAATTTGCTCGGCGTCCGGCAGGTCGTCCGCCGTGTAGAGCGGCTCGATCCGCTCCCCGCTGATGGTGGTGAACAGCGCGTCGCGCTCCGGCGTCTGGGCGAACTTCTCGCGATACCAGCGTTCGGCGGCGGTCATTGCGCGTGGAGCGGTGGCCATAGACAGAGTCTAAGGTGGCGCGGGCGGGTGACGGGGGGCGGGGCTTACGATCCGGGCGTGGCCACTGTCTTTGTCACCGGCGGGTCTGGGTTCATCGGCCAGCGGCTCGTGCGGCGGCTCGTGGACGAGGGGAACGTGGTGTTCGCCCTGGCGCGCTCGGATCGCAGCGGGGAGCTGCTCGAGGAGCTCGGCGCGCTGCCGATGCCCGGCAATCTCGCCGACGTCGACTCCCTTGCGGCCGCCGCCAAGGAATGCGAGCTCGCCTTTCACGCGGCCGCGGAGGTGGTCGAGTGGGGGCCGCGCTGGCGCTTTGAGAAGACCAACGTCGACGGCACCGCCCGCGTGATCGCGGCCTGCCGGGAGGCCGGGGTGCGGCGGCTCGTGCACGTGAGCACCGAGGCCGTGCTCCTGGCGGGCGAGCCGCTCGTCAACGTCGACGAGACGGCGCCGCTTCGGCCCGACTCTAAGGCGCCGTACTGCTCGACCAAGGCGAAGGCCGAGCAGCTCGTGCGCGACGCCAACCGCGACGGACTCGAGACCGTCTGCGTGCGCCCGCGCCTCGTGTGGGGCGCCGGCGACACCACGGTGCTGCCGGGGCTGGTGGACACGATCGAGGCCGGCAAGTTCGCCTGGATCGGCGGCGGCGAGCACCTCACCGACACGACCCACGTCGACAACGTCGTGGAGGGACTGCTGCTCGCCGCGCGGCGCGGCACGCCCGGCTCCGTCTACTTCGTCACCGATGGGGAGCCGATGGTGTTCCGCGACTTCGTCACGCGGCTGGTCGGCACCCAGGGCGTCATGCCGCCCGACCGCAGCGTGCCGGTGGCGCCCGCCATGCGCGGCGCCGCGATGGGCGAGACGCTCTGGCGCGTGCTGCACCTGCCCGGCTCACCGCCGCTCACCCGGATGGCGGTCTGGCTGTCCTCACTCGAAGCCACGATCAACATCGCTCTCGCGCGCGCCGAGCTGGACTACGAGCCCGTCCGCACGCTTGACGAAGGGCTCGCCGAACTCGTCGGCGCATAAGGGCCATCGCCGCTCTGAGGTAATTCGCGTTTGCCTTTGCGCAGCTTGCGGGAAGGGAGCCTGCAAGTGATGACCGGCACGAGTTTGGCCGGGGCTCGCCGAGGAACAACGCTCTAGCAGGGCAGGGGTACTCACCACTCAAGAATCTAGGCGCGGCGGCACGGAAGCCCGTTGCCGATTGCGCAAGGAGGCAATAGATGTCGCGGATTCACCACTTGGCAGGGATGGTGGCCGTCGGGGCGGGGATGCTGCTCTCGCTCGCGCCAGGTTCGGCCCAAGCAGCTCAACCCGTCTGGACATGTCGCGCAAGCGCCGTCGCCGTCACCGGCCTCACGCCGACACCGGTCGAGCCGATCGTGGCCAACAACACGCCGACCGGAGGGTGCGCCGACTCGGACGCCGGCCAGGCGGTGGGCCAGTCCCCGATCACACTCGACGGGGGCTTCGCCCGCACTCAGATCAACCCGGACAACGTCCCGGCACCGGTCCAGACGCTCGAGTCGAGCGCCGGGGTCGACAGCGCGACGATCGGCAGCGGGACCTTCTCGCTGACGGCCACGCACGTGGAGTCCGACGCCACCGCCGTGTGTAGCGGCACCACACCGACCTTCGACTCGTCGGGGCAGATCGGCACGGTCACGATCAACGGCGTGCCGGTGTCGACCGACTCGACGCTCACGCAGCTCGGCGACGGGTTGAACGGCAGCCCGCTGGGCGGCGTGATCCAGGTCCACTTCAACCAGGTCACGCAGGACGCCACCGGACTCGTGCGCGACGGTGTGCACGTCCAGATGCTCGACCAGACCGGCGCGGTCGTCCTCGACGCCGTGATCGGCCAGGCGCAGGTGGGCAGCCAGGGGTTGACCTGCTCGCCCACCGTGCCCGAGGGCGGCTGCCCGGACGGCAGCGTGCTGCTCGGCGGCGTCTGCGTCATCGACGTCCCGATCCCGGGCGCGACCAACAACCAGACCGCCACGGTCACGATCCTCGGCGCCAACCCGGGCGGCGGCTTCATCACCTCGCCGAACCTGGTGCCCGCCAGCCTCAACAAGGGGCCGTGCGCCAAGAAGTCGCTCAAGATCCAAGACGTGATCTTCGGCACCAAGGGCGCCGACAGGATCACGGGCACGAATCAGCGCGACCGGATCATGTCGCTCGCCGGCAGGGACCGCGTCTCGGGCGGTCGTGGCAACGACTGCATCGAGGGCGGCAGCGGCAACGACCAGATCGACGGCAGCAACGACAACGACCGCTTGTACGGCCAGAGCGGCAAGGACATCATGAATGGCGCCACCGGCGCTGATCACCTGTACGGCGGCGCCGCCAGCGACAAGTTGAGTGGTGGCTCCGGCAACGACTACCTGAGCGGCGGCGCGAGCCGCGACAAGCTCAGCGGCGGCGTCGGCAACGACGACCTGATCGGCGGAGCCGGCAGCGACTGGATCAACACCGACAACGGTCGCGACCGGGTCTCGGGGGGTGCCGGCAACGACGCCATCAACGCGGCCACGGCCGGCCCGGCCGCGCACGTGAGCTGCGGCAAGGGCCGCGACACGCTTCGTCTCAACCACAACGAGATGAAGCACGCAACGGGCTGCGAGCGCGAGCTCGTGACCCACAGGGTCTAAGGGGGAGGTCCGGGTCCGCCGGGCGGCGCACGACAGCCGCCCGGCGGTCCTCCCCAGCTAGCGCAGCCTGGCCAGGCGCTTGCGCGGCCGCAGCCGCGCGACGGCGTAGCCGCCGCCACCGCCGACAAGCGCGAGCCCGGCCGACAGCACGGTGATCCGCAGCCGCCGGCTCAGCTTGTCGAAGCGCATGATCTGCCAGCCCTCCGCGTGCGCGACGCGCTGGAGCTCGGCGTCCGGGTTGACGGCCACAGGATGGCCGACCGCGCGCATCATCGGCAGGTCCGACTCCGAGTCCGAGTAGGCGTAGGACTCGCTCAGGTCGATTTCCTGCTCGCTCGCCACCTGGCGGATCGCCTCGGCCTTGCCCTCGCGGTAGGTGAACGGGCCCTCCGGCCTGCCGGTGTAGACGCCGTCGTGGACCTCCGAGCGGCTGCCGATGCCGCCGTCGAAGTGCAGGACGTGCGCGAGCATCGCCGCCATCTCCTGCGACGCGGCGGTGACGATGAACACCGGCCGGCCGGCGTCCTGGTGCTCCCACGCGACCCGCAGCATCTGGTCGTAGAGGCGCGGCAGTACGCCCGCGAGCACGTCCGGCGTGAGCCGCTGCAGGTCCACCACTCGCTGCCCGGCCAGCGACTCGAAGATCCGCTCGCGCAGCTCCGCCGTCGCCTCGTCGGTGGAGCCCTCGAGCCGGAACTTGACGTTTGCCCACACGTCGCGCGCGAGCTGGCGCCGGCTCATCATGCCGTTGCGATAGGCAGCGCGCGCGAACTGGAACGCGCTCGAGCCCTCCATCAGCGTCTTGTCGAGGTCGAAGAAGGCCGCGGCCTTCCCGCCGCCGCCATCAACGACGCTCACCGAGCTACCCCCCGTTGACCTCGAGGATCACGGCGTCGCCCTGGCCACCGCCCGAGCAGATCGCCGCGACGCCGAGCCCGCCGCCGCGCCGCCGCAGCTCGTTTGCGAGCGTCATCAGGATGCGCGCACCGCTGGCCCCGATCGGGTGGCCGAGCGCGATCGCGCCGCCGTTGACGTTGACCTTCGACTCGTCCACACCGAGCATCCGCATCGAGTTGATCGCCACCGAGGCGAACGCCTCGTTGATCTCGAACAGGTCGATGTCCTCGAGCTTGATGCCGGCCTTCTCGAGCACCAGCTTGGTGGCGTTGGCCGGCGTGCGCGCGAGGTACGGAAAGTCGTCGGCCACCGCTGCCTGCGCGACGATCGTCGCGAGCGCCGGGAGGCCGTTGGCCTTGGCCCACTCGTCGGACGAGAGCACGAGCGCGCCGGCGCCGTCGTTGACCCCCGGCGAGTTGCCGGCGGTGTGGCTGCCGTCCTTGCCGTGCAGGCCGGGCAGCTTGGCGAGCCCCTCGAGGCTCGACTCGCGCCGCGGCGCCTCGTCGATCTCCACGGTCGTATCGCCCTTACGCGACTTCACCGTCACCGGGACGATCTCCTCGGGCAGCCGGCCCTCGTCTGTCGCCTGGATCGCGAGCTCGTGGCTGCGCAGAGCGAACTTGTCGAGGTCCGGGCGGGAGATCTCGAGCTCGTCGCCGACCTCGGTGGCCTCGACGAACATCTGCTTGTCCGTGAACGGGTTGGTGAGCCCGTCGTGAACCATCGCGTCGAGCGCCTTCGCGTCGCCCATCCGGAAGCCGAAGCGCGCGTCCTTCAAGAGGTACGGCGCCTTCGACATCGACTCCATGCCGCCGGCCACCGCGACGTCGAGGTCGCCCGCGCGCACGGCCTGGTCGATGATCCCGGCCGAGCGCAGCCCCGACGCGCACACCTTGTTGACAGTCTCGCTCGAGACCTCCTTGGGGATGCCTCCCTTGATCTGCGCCTGGCGGCTCGGAATCTGGCCCTGGCCGGCCTGGAGCACCTGGCCGAAGACCACGTGCTGCACCTGCTCCGGCTTTACCTCGGCTCGCTCGAGCGCGGCGGCGATGGCGGTGCCGCCTAGGTCTGTGGCATCGAGGCTCGAGAGGCCACCGCCGAGTTTTCCGAACGGAGTGCGGGCGGCGCCGAGGATCACGGTCTTGGGCATTTGGTGCTCAATCTCCCTGGTCGCTGTGGGGGCCGAACTTTAGTCCGGAGCCTTACCCGAGGCTGCGCCACTCTGCCTATACACTGCCCGGTCCATGTCACCAATCGGGGTAAGCGCACGACGGGGGGCGGCGGGTGATACCGACGCCGACACCCGCATCGTTGGACTGTTCGAGGGCGAGTCCCTCGACGAGCCGGAGCTCCAGGAGCTGATCGACTCCGGCGAGGCAAAGGGCGGCTTCAAGAAGCTCGCCATGACCCACGTAGACGGCAAGCGCGTCGTGGTCGTCGGGCTCGGGAAGCGCGCCGACTTCGACGCCGAGCGGGCGCGCGTGGCCGCGGCAGTGGCGGCCGGCCGGGCCTCCGAGCTCGGCGGGCATTCGCTCTCCTGGGCCGCGCCGACGCCGGAGGTGGCGGGCGCGCTCGTGGAGGGCACGCTGCTCAAGCTCTACAAGTTCGACCAGTTCAAGTCGAAGAAGAACGGCGACGACGAGGATGACTCCGGCGACGGCGTGACATCGCTCGAGGTGTCGTCGGCCGATGCCGACCTGGTGGACTCGCTGTCCGAGGCGACCGTGCGCAGCGACGCGACGAACCGCACGCGCGACCTTCAGAACCTTCCCTCCAACGTCGCCACGCCCGAGTTTCTCTCGAACCGCGCGCGCGAGATCGCCGACGCACACGGCTCGCTGCAGTTCGAGGTCTTCGGCCGCGACCAGATCGTCGAGATGGGCATGGGCTCCTTCGCCGCGGTTGCGCAGGGCACGTACGCCGAGCCGCAGCTGATCGTGCTGCGCTACTCGCCGTCCGATGCGAAGGGCGCGCACCTCGGCCTCGTGGGCAAGGCGGTGACCTTCGACTCCGGCGGAATCTCGATCAAGCCAGCGGGCAAGATGCACGAGATGAAGTTCGACATGTCCGGCGGCGCGGCCGTGATCGAGGCAATGGGCGCGATCGCCGAGCTGGCCGTTCCGGCGCGCGTGACCGCCGTGGTGGCGGCGACGGAGAACATGCCGAGCGGGCGCTCGATGAAGCCGGGCGACATCGTGACTGCGATGAACGGCAAGACAATCGAGATCAACAACACGGACGCCGAGGGCCGCCTGATCCTGGCCGACGCGCTCTGTTACGCCGTCGAGCAGGGCGCCGAGAAGCTGGTGGACATCGCCACGCTGACCGGTGCCATCGTGGTCGCGCTCGGCTCGACCTACTCCGGCCTGTTCGCGAACGACGACGACTGGTACGGCCAGGTCGCGGCGGCGGGCGACACCGCGGGCGAGCCGGGCTGGCGCATGCCGTTGCACGACGAGTACCTCGACCTGACCAAGGGCACCTACGCCGACCTCCAGAACTCCTCGGAGCAGCGCAAGGCCTCGTCCGCCTACGCCGCCGAGTTCCTGCGCCAGTTCGTCGACGGCCGCCCCTGGGTGCACATGGACATCGCCGGCACCGCCTGGTCGACCGGCAACGCGTGGGCCGGCAACGGCGCCACCGGCTTCGGCACGCGCACGTTCATCGAGCTCGCCGAGACCGTC
>DASXNY010000028.1:0-14974 GCA_036494715.1 Thermoleophilaceae bacterium | reverse complement strand
TGCGGCCGCACGTCGTACCAGAGATAGGTGTAGTCCTCGATCGTGCGCGACTCGATCATGAACTTCACCCGCCGGGCGTAGTCCTCGAAGTTGTCGTAACGCGGCGGGATGCCCACCCGCGGAAAGGCGCGGAAGATCGGCGTGCGGGTGGAGAGCAGCCCGGTGGCATCGGCTCGCCAGAACGGCGAGTTGGCCGACAGCGCGAGCAGCATCCCCATGTGCACGCGCATGCCATTCGCCACGTGGATGGCCTTGTCGGGGTCGTCCACTCCCACGTGCACGTGCACGCCGAAGATCAGCTCCTGACGCGCCACGAAGCGGAGCGCCGCTACGAGGTCGCGATAGCGAGGCCGCGCCACGATGCGCGGGTTTTCCCACATGGCGAAGGGGTGCGTGCCCGCCGCACCGATGGCGAGCCCACGGTCGCGAGCCAGCGTCGCCACCGAGGAGCGCAGCCCACGCAGCTCCGCGCCGGCCTCCCTCGTGTTGCGGCACGGGTTGGTCGCGACTTCGAGCACGGACTCCATCAGCTCCGGCTTCACCTGCCCGTTTTCCCCCTTCACGGCCTCGAGCATCGTCTCGATCGAGTTCGACAGCTCAAGGGTCTCGGCGTCGAGGATCATCAGCTCTTCCTCGATGCCGATCGTGTACGGGGGCCCCGTGAATCGGTGCTCCACGCGGGCATCGTATCCACGTCTGTGGCGGGTATAACCTCCGGGCGATCACGACTTAGGAGGCGGAAGCAAACCCCCATGAACCCTGGCTACGACGGCAAGCTCTTCATTCTCGCGTTCGACCACCGCGGGTCCTTCCAGAAGAAGTGGTTCGGGATCGAGGGCGAGCCGAGCGCCGAAGAGACCCAGAAGATCTCGGATGCCAAGCACCTCGTCTTCGAGGGGCTGCTGCACGCCCTCGACGGGGGCGCCGAGGCGAGCATCACCGGAGCGCTCGTCGACGAGCAGTTCGGCGCCCCCACCGACATCCCGACGCAGGCGCGCGGGCGCGGGCTCAAGCTCGCGATGCCGGTCGAGAAGAGCGGTCAGAACGAGTTCGACTTCCAGTACGGCGACGCGTTCGGCGAGCACATCGAGGCGTTCAACCCCGACTTCTCGAAGGTTCTCGTGCGCTACAACCCGGACGACCCGGACACCGGCATGAACGCGCGCCAGCTCGAGCGCCTCAAGCGGCTCGCCGACTGGCTCCACGAGAACGACCGCAAGTTTCTGTTCGAGCTGCTCGTGCCGGCCACCGATGAGCAGCTCGCGTCCGTCGACGGCGACGAGGACCGCTACGACGCCGACCTGCGTCCCGAGCTGATGCGGCGCGCGATCGAGGACATCCAGAACGCCGGCATCGAGGTGGACATCTGGAAGATCGAGGGCGTCGACGAGCGCTCGGACGCCGAGATGCTCGCCCAGCAGACGCGCTCCGGCGGCCGTGACGGCGTGGTGTGCGTGCTGCTCGGCCGCGGCGCGAGCGACGAGAAGGTGGACCACTGGCTCACCGAGGCGGCGCCGGTCGAGGGCTTCGTTGGGTTCGCGATCGGACGCTCGATCTGGGGCGACGCGCTCAAGGGCTTCCTCGACGGATCGCTCGAGCGCGAGGATGCCGCACGTCAGATCGGCGAGAACTACCTGCGCTTCGTGAAGGTCTACGAGGAGTCCGAAGCGACCGCCGCTACCCGATAAGTGGTGTAGCCTTCCCGCCCGATGTCACTGCGCATGCGTCAGTCGCTGGCCGAGTTCGAGGCCGCCTTCCGTGAGGAGACGGTCGAAGAGCACCTGCGCCGCGAGCGTCTCCGCAAGGAGGCCGCCGAGCGCTCACGCCTGCGCCGCGCGCAAGCGGTTCAGAAGCGGGGCAACGTCAACTTCGGCGTGCTCGTCTTCGTGATCGTGGCCACCACCGTCGTGGTCACGTTCGCGATGTTCCAGACGCTCTCGCTGCTGATCGGCAACTAGCCCGCGCGGCTAGTGCTTCTTCGCCTTGAGGCGCTCGAGCGCCTCGCTCACCTGCTCGCGCTCGGCCTCGTCGGAGCGCTCGAGCTGGATCTCGAGGTAGACCTCTTTGCGGAACACCGGAACCTTGCGCGGTGCCTCGATGCCGATCCGAACCTTTTCGCCCATGATCGCCAGGACGGACACCTCGATGTCGTCCCCGATCATGATGCTCTGGTTGGACTTCCTAGTCAGAACCAGCATCTGTGCCTCCCTGCCCGGGTTTGCAGCCCAACTGCATGAGCGCCTCCGTGGCCCAGTGTATAGACCCCCGCCCCCAGACCGGCGCACCTGGTGCCCATCCCGGCGGGTGAGGGTGTTGCGTGGTGACATCGCCAGTCTAAGCCAGATCCCAGCAGGGTTGGGTTGGTAGTCTCCCCGCCTCTTGGCACGGAGATCGCTCAAATCGCAGCTCAACCAGATCCGGAGCTGGGTGCGGCAGGGCCGCACCGACGCCTGGATCGCCCACCAGCTGGACGTCAGCGTGAAGGACATCGACTCCTTCAAGCGCGAGCACGAGCTGGCTCCGCCGGACGGCGACACGGACTTCGGTCCCGGGCTGGACGACGAGCTGGACCTGCGCGCGGAGGACGACGCCCTGGTCGCCGCCGAGCTCGAGGCGGAGCCCGACGAGGACGACGACGAGGGCGAGGGCGAGGGCGAAGACGGCGACGACGAGCGCTCAGAGGGCAAGCCCAGGCGCCGCCGCGGGCGCCGCGGAGGGCGCGGCCGCCGCGGAGGTGGCGGAGGCGGCGGGGGCGGGCGCGGCCAGCGCCGCGAGCTCGAGGGCACCTTCGACCACGGCGACGAGGGCTACGGCCTCTGGCTCGATCCCGCGATCCAGGACGACCCCGTCTATGCCGAGCACTGGGCGGGTCACCGCCCGGTGACGGTGATTGTCGAGCCCGACCGCATCGTCATCCGCCGCGCCGGCGAGGACGCCGACGACAACGGCGATGCCAACGGGAACGGCGACGGCGACTCGGACGACGACTGACTAGCGGTCCGCCGGAGCCTGGGCGCGACCCAGGGTCTGCCGTAGCCGGCCGCCGGAGTAGTTGCTTGCCTCGCGGGCGTAACGATTGAAGGCGGCGTCCACCACGGACGCCGAATCCGTGCCCGCCGCCGCGCGCTGGGCGAGGTCCGACGCCCAGTCGATGTCGTGGGCGTAGAACGCCGCCAGCTCCTCGACACTGAAGGCCGAGCCGAGCCGCCGCCGCAGGTCGTCGAGTACCACGGCCACCGCGCGCTCGAGCTGCGACCGCTCCGGCTCCGGCATCTCCCTCAGGGCCCGCTCGCCGTCCTCCCACTGGAAGAACGCGTTCTCAACTGCGTAGGACATCGCCTACGAAGTTAGCCGCTCTCAGCGGTTCGGCAAGTCCCGCACCACGTACTCGCGCTCGCCGCGCCGCACCATGCCCAGCTTGCGTGCCTCGATCTCGAGCGCGGTTGAGTTGTGGAGGCGCTTGATGTTGGAGCGCAGCTGCTTGTTCTGAACCTGGAGCTGGTGGAGCTCCGCGGACTGCTGTGAGGCGAGGTTGTGCTGGGTCAGCCAGCGGTGGAGCGGCGAGATGTAGAGCATCAGCACGATCCCGAGCGTGCCGAGCAGAGCCGCCCTGGCCACACGGTCCCAGCGGATGCCGGAGCGGCTGGGCGTACGCCGCTTGGGGCGCGTTCCCGCTGTCCGCTGCTTGCGCCTGGCGGCGGCACGCTGTGCGCTGGCTGAGGCTGCTTGGGCCATCTGCAGCGCCCTTCGCCTCTGGCGCGTCGTGTCCTGCATAAACGCGGAGTGCGGAGGTGCGGAGTGCGGAAGTGCGGAGTTAGACCGGTGCCAACCGCGTATGGGGCTCGGCGGGCAGCTCCGCGGTGATCCGGTCGCCTGGGCGGATCTCCCCGTCCGTGAGCACGATCGCCATCACGCCGGCCTTGCGAATCAGGGCGCCGTCGGGGCCGCGGTCGAGGGTGGCCGCCATCAGGCCGTCCTGGATGCCGTCGAGCTGGGTGCAGGGGTTGCGCAGTCCGGTGATCTCGATGAGCGCGTCGGGACCGATCTGGATACGGGTGCCGACCGGGAGGGCGAGCAGGTCGATCCCGCGTGTGGTCACGTTCTCGCCCATCTGGCCCTGCTCGACGTCGATGCCGGCGGCGCGCAGCTCGTCGTGGAGCTCGGCGTGGATGAGGTGGACCTGGCGCAGGTTGGGCTGGCTCGGATCGCGAGCCGCGCGGGAGCGGTGCTGCACCGTCTCGCCGAGGTGGGCGTCGCCGTCGACGCCGAGACCGGCGAGCAGTCGGATGCTGTCGCGGGCGTGCTTGGAGACGTTGTGCTGCGGGTTGGCGCTGACTGCTGCGACGCTGCCGTTCAGCGGAACACCGATCGCCCTGGGTATTCGGCGCTGGCGCCGAGCGCCTCCTCGATGCGCAGCAGCTGGTTGTACTTCGCCACGCGATCGGTGCGCGACGGCGCGCCCGTCTTGATCTGGCCGCAGCCGGTGGCGACGGCGAGGTCGGCGATCGTCACGTCCTCGGTCTCGCCCGAGCGGTGCGACATCACGGCGGTGTAGCCGGCCTCGCGGGCGGTGGCGACGGCGTCGAGCGTCTCGGTGAGTGTGCCGATCTGGTTGACCTTGACGAGGATCGAGTTGGCGACCCCCGCCTCGATGCCGCGCTTCAGTCGCTGCGTGTTGGTGACGAAGAGGTCGTCGCCGACGAGCTGGACGCTCTCGCCGATGCGGTCCGTGAGCAGCTTCCAGCCGTCCCAGTCCTCTTCGTCCATCCCGTCCTCGATCGAGAGGATCGGGTAGCGCGAGGCGAGGTCGGCCCAGTAGTCGGTGAGCTCGGCGGACGAGAGCTTGCGGCCCTCGTGCTCGAGGTCGTAGACGCTCGACTCGAACAGCTCGCTGGTGGCGGGGTCGAGCGCGATCGCCACGTCCTCGCCGGGCGTGTAGCCGGCGGCGCTGATGCCTTCGACGAGGAACTCGAGCGCCTGCTCGTTCGACTCGAGGTCGGGCGCGAAGCCGCCCTCGTCGCCGACGGTGGTGCCGAGGCCGCGGTCGTGCAGCGTCTTCTTGAGCGCCTGGAACACCTCGGCGCCGGCCTGGAGGGCGCGCGAGTAGGTGTCGAAGCCGCAGGGCACGACCATGAACTCCTGGAAGTCGACCTTGTTGTCGGCGTGCGCGCCGCCGTTCAGGACGTTCATCATCGGCACCGGCAGGATGCGGGCTGCCTCGCCGCCGAGGTGGCGCCAGAGCGGCATGCCGTGTTCCTCGGCGGTGGCCTTTGCCGCGGCGAGCGACACGCCCAACAGCGCGTTCGCGCCGAGCCGGCCCTTGTTGTCGCTGCCGTCGAGCTCGATCATCGTGCGGTCGAGCGCGGACTGGTCGTCGGCGTCGAACCCGGTGACCGCGGAGGCGATCTCGCCGCGCACGTTCTCCACAGCCTTGGTCACGCCCTTGCCGCCGAAAGCGTCGCCCCCGTCGCGCAGCTCCACGGCCTCGAACTCGCCGGTGGACGCGCCGGAGGGCACGATCGCGCGGCCGCTCGCGCCCGAGTCGAGCCGCACGTCGACCTCGACGGTGGGGTTACCGCGGCTGTCGAGCACCTGCCGCGCGTGTACCTGCTTGATCTCGCTCATGTCTCGTCTATCGCCTTCCTGAACCTGTCGGCGGCGGCACGCAGTGCGAGCTCGGGGTCCACCCCGGCGTCGCGCGCCAGCGCCACGCAGTCGAAGAGAACGTCCCCGATGGCCTCGAAGCTGTCGCCGTCGAGGCGCTCCCGGAGACGGCGGCGCAGACTATCTGGGTCGGGGTGCTCGTAGCCTCCTCGCGACGCCGCCCGCCGCAGCAGCTTGCGGGCATACAACAGCGACGGCAGGTTCTCGGGCACGTCGTGGAAGACCTCGTCGCTCTCGCGCCCCGGCTCGGTGCGTTTGATCTCGTCCCAGTTCCTCAGGACCGTGGCGGCGTCGTCCGCCTGCGTCTCGCCGAAGACGTGCGGGTGCCGGCGGATCAGCTTCTGGCGGCAGTGCTCGGCCACGGCAGCCAGGTCGCCCTGGCCGCGCTCTTCGAGCAGCAGTGACAGGAAGTAGACCTGGAACAGGACGTCGCCGAGCTCGTCGAGGAGCTTGGCGTCGTCGCCGGAGTTGGCGGCGTCCGCCAGCTCGTACGCCTCCTCGACCGTGTGCGGGACGATCGAGCGCTCGTCCTGCTCGCGGTCCCAGGGACAGTCGCGCCGCAGGCGGCGAGTGATCTCGTCGAGCGCGAGCAGGGAGCGGGCCGGCTCCCCGTCCACTATTGGCCTGTGTTCGAGGGTGTGCTCGTAGCCGGCGCCTGCTGCGGCGTGGCGCCCGAGACCGGCGCGGTGCCGGTCTTCGCGGCCTTCGGCGCGTTCTTGCAGCTATCGATCACGAAGTCCTTGGCGCAGTCCGTCTTGTCCTTGTACCGCTTCTGGTAGTCCTTGACGAAGTTGTTGATCGCCGTCTGCTCCTGCTGCGAGCGCAGCAGGCTGACGATCGTGTCGTGCGCCTGCTGCTCGCTCTGCTGCGAGGCGGGCTTGTCGTTCGTGACCTTGAAGACGTAGTAGCCGAACTGCGTCTTGACGGGGCCCTCGAGCTGGTTCTTCTTGGCCGAGAAGATCGCGCTGTCGAACGCCTTCTCCTGCTGGCCCTTCGCGACACCGGGCAGCTTGCCGCCCTGCGCCTTGGAGGCCTGGTCGATGGAGTACTTCTTCGCGACCTGCGCCCACGCGGTGCCGCTCTGGATCGCGGCCTTCGCCTTTTGCGCGGTGGCCTTGTCCTTGGTCAGCACCACGAGCAGGTCGCGCCGCTCAGGCTGGGAGAAGCGCGACTTGTTCTTGTTGTAGTAATTGGCGACCGCGGCGTCGTTGACCTTGTCCTTGCCGGCGACGACCTTCTGCCGCACCTGCTGCGTGAGGACGTCGACCTTCACACGGAAGAGCAGGTCCTGCATCGTCATGCCCGAGGTCTTCAGGAACTTGTTGAAGTCGGCCTGCTTCGGGAACGACTGCTTGATCTGGTCGTCGAGCTGCTTCTGCACGGCGGCGGGCTTGGCCGTGAGCTTGCGGGCGTTCGCCTCGTCGAGTAGCCACTGCGACTGGATAAGGAACTGCATCACCTGAGTCTTGAGCCCGTTGTACTGCTGCGCGCACTGCGCCTTGAGCGCCGCGGCGGAGGGCTTCTTCTGCCCGGCCGCGACCGGCTGCTTCTGGAGCGTGGCGACGCAGTTGGCGTAGTCGGGCGGATCCGGGACCGGCGCGGCCGCGGTGCTGCCCGCCGGCGCGGACTGCTTGGCCGCGACGGACAGCCAGTGCTCGAACTCGGTCTTCTTGATGGGCGTGCCGTCGACGGTGGCGACGGAGTTGGACGGGACGCCACTCCCACAACCCGCCACGACCAGGGCGACGGCAACGATGAGCAGAGCAAGGACGGAGAAGCGCTTCGTTTTCATTAAGAAAGAAGGGTGTCGGTGACTCGGACGAACTTGCGCGCGGGGACAGCGAGCGTCCCGGGCCTGGCGCGCAGGAAATCGATACTAGCGGCTCGGTTCGCTGGCAACGTGCAGGATCGCCTCGGCCGCTGCGACGACGGCCGGAAAACGCGCGGCGGGGTCGTCCGGCACACGCACCTTCACCGTGCTGCGCCCGGACTCGTAGATCGCGCCCGGAAGCGCGGCGCGAAGCGCTTTGTTGCCGTTCGAGTCGAGCTCGATCGGGGACACGGTGAGCTGGCCCGAGCGGAAGCCAACGTCCCTCGCGCCCGCGCGGCCGAGCTTGATGCGCGCGTCCTGCAGCCGTATGAGGTTGTCGAGCGGCGGCGGCACCGGGCCGAAGCGGTCCTCGAGCTCCTCGCGCAGCACGATCAGATCGGCGATCTCCTTCGCTCCCGCCACGCGGCGGTGGATCTCGATCTTCGCCGCCTCGTAGGGCACGTAGTCGCCCGGCACGTACGCGTCGACCGGGATGTCCATGCGCACCGGCTCGGGCGTCTCGTCCGCGCTCGACCCGGACAGCAGCGCCACGGCCTCGTCGAGCATCGCCACGTACAGCTCGAAGCCGACCGCCGCCACGTGCCCTGACTGCTCCTCGCCGAGCAGGTTGCCGGCGCCGCGGATCTCGAGGTCGCGCATTGCGATCTTGAAGCCCGAGCCGAGCTCGGTGTAGTCGGACAGCGTCGAGAGGCGCTTCTGCGCCTCCTCGGTGAGCGCCGCGTGCGAGGGGTAGAAGAGGTAGGCGTAGGCGCGCTCGCGCGAGCGGCCCACGCGCCCGCGGATCTGGTAGAGCTGGGCGAGCCCGAGGGTGTCGGCGCGCTCGACGATCAGCGTGTTGGCGGCGGCAATGTCGAGCCCGGCCTCCACGATCGTCGTGCACACCAGCACGTCCGCCCCGCCGCGCAGGAACTCGAGCATCACGTTCTCGAGCTGCTTCTCGTCCATCTGCCCGTGCGCCACGGACACGCGCGCCTTGGGCGCGATCGCCCGGACGCGCTCGGCGGTCTCGTCGATCGTGTCGACGCGGTTGTGGAGGAAGAAGGTCTGGCCGCCGCGCGTGAGCTCGCGCTCGATCGCCTGCTTGACGAGCTCCTCGTCGTACTCGCCGACATAGGTGCGCACAGGCCGCCGGCCCTCCGGCGGCGTCTCGATCACGGAGATGTCGCGCAGCCCGGCGAGCGACATCTGGAGCGTGCGCGGGATCGGCGTGGCGGACAGCGACAGGACGTCCACGCGCAGCTTGAGCTGGCGCAGGAGCTCCTTCTGCTTGACGCCGAAGCGCTGCTCCTCGTCCACGATCAGAAGTCCGAGCTCCTTGGGGCGGACGTCGCGCGAGAGCACGCGGTGGGTGCCGATCAGGATGTCCACCTTGCCCTCGCCGAACGCGGTCAGCGCCTCCTTGACCTCCTTGGCGGAGCGGAAGCGCGAGGCCATCTCGATCGTGAACGGGTAGTCGCGGAGGCGCTCCTTGAAGGTGCCGAAGTGCTGCTGCGCGAGCACCGTGGTGGGGACGAGGAAGAGCACCTGCTTGCCGTCGGCCGCGGCCTTGAACGCGGCGCGCAGCGCCACCTCGGTCTTGCCGTAGCCGACGTCGCCGCAGATCAGGCGGTCCATCGGGCGCGCCTCCTCCATGTCGGCCTTCACGGCCTCGATCGCGTCGAGCTGGTCCGGCGTCTCCTGGTAGGGGAAGGCGTGCTCGAACTCGACCTGCCACTCGCCGTCCTGCGGGAACGCGACCCCGGCGCGGCGGCGGCGCTCGGCGTAGAGGTTGATCAGCTCGCCCGCGAGCGCCTGGGCGGCGCGACGGGCGCGCAGCTTCATCTTCTCCCACTGGCTGCCACCGAGCTTGGACAGCGGCGGGTTGCCCGCGTCCGCGCCCACGTAGCGGCTGATCTTGTGGAGCTGGTCGCTCGGCACGAACACGCGGTCACCGTCCTTGTACTCGAGCTCGAGGTAATCGCGGGTGACGCCGCCCACGGTCTTCGTCTCGAAGCCCGTGAAGCGCGCGATCCCATGGTCCTCGTGCACGACGGCATCGCCGCTGCGAAGGTCGGTGAAGGAGGCGATCGCGCCGGCGCCGGTGCGCGGGCCGTCGGGCCGCTCCGCGCGGCGGCGGCGCAGGAGCCTGTGCTCGGGAAGGATCGCGAGCTTGAGCTGCGGGGCGAGGAAGCCCTCGCGCAGACTGGCGGCCGTGAACATCACGCTCGGCTCGTGCGGCGCCGGTCCGCCGTCGAGGAACTCGGCCCGGACGCGCGCAAGGTTGTAGCGGGCGCGCTCGGCCTCGCCCATGCGCGACCACGCCACCACGGTCCGGTAGCCCGAGCGCACGAGCTTCTCGAGCTCCGGCTCGGCCTCCCGCAGCGACTTGGCCGCGGTGTCGGCGCCCTGCGCGCGGAACGTGTGCGGCTGGTCGCCCGAGATGCTCGAGAGCTTGAGCTCGGTGCGGCCGTCGAGCTCGGCCTCGAGCTGCTCGGGCTCCACGTACAGGTGGTGCGCGTCGCGGTCGTGGAAGCTAGTGGTGACGTCCTGCCAGAGGTCGGTCAGCGACGGCGCGATCTCCTCCTCGGAGGAGACCGCCACGAGCGCGTCCTCGGGGATCAGCGACAGAAACGTGCAGAAGCGGTCGACCGGCAGGAGCTCGGCGACGTCCGGGCGCTCGTCGGCCTCCTCGGTGACTGCGATCTCGGCCAGCTCGCGGTACTCGGGCGCGAGCTCGGCGGCCGGCGCGATCTCCACCCTGTCGGCCTCCTCGAGCGAGCGCTGCGTGAAGGTCGAGAAGAACGTGAGCCGCTCGACCTCGACGTCGAACAGCTCGCAGCGCACCGCGCGCTCCTCGGTGGCCGGGTAGACGTCGAGGATGTCGCCGCGGATCGCGAACTGGCCGCGGTCCTCCACCTGGTCGACCCGCTCGTAGCCGCAGGCCACGAGCTGGTCGGCCGCCTCGTCGAGGTCGATCAGGCCGCCCTTCTCGATCGCGAAGCCATGCGGGCGCAGCTCGGGGTCCGGCACCTTCTCCGCCAGCGCGCCCGCACTCGCCACCACCACCGCGCCGTTGCCGTCCACGAGCGCGTCGAGCGCGGCGATGCGGAGACCCACGAGGTGCGGCGGCGGCGCCAGGTGCGACTCGTACTGAACGCCGCGCGCCGGGTAGAAGCGCACCGGCCGCGGGGCGAGGAAGGCCTTGAGGTCAACCGCCAGGTCGCGCGCGGAGCGGTCGTCGCCGGCAACCACCAGCGCGGGCCGGCCGGGGTCGGAGTCCACCAGCGCCGCGAGCAGGTACGGGCGCAGGCTGGCGGACACGAACGCCCGCTGCGGCTCGCTGCGCGCCGACTCGGCCAGCGCCATGACGGCGCTGTCCTCGTGGGCGTATGTGAGCAGCTGGCGTAGTGACATCGGGCAGCGCGAACGGCCGCCCGGGACGCCGCGCGGCTGTTACGAGTCGATTCTAGATAGCGCTTCCGCGTCGACCTCGGCGGCGCGCACGTTCTGCTCGAGGTGCTCCACCGAGGAGGTGCCCGGGATCGGCAGCATCACAGGCGATTTGTGCAAGAGCCACGCGAGCGCGACCTCGTTCGGCGGCTCCGACCTGCCAGCGTCGAGCGGCGCCCACGGGATGAACCCGATGCCGTCCTCCTCGCACTTGTCGAGCACGTCCTGCGAGCTGCGATCGGCGAGGTTGTAGCGGTTCTGGACCGACACGACGTCGAGGATCGAGCGCGCGGTGGCGAGCTCGTCGACATCCACGTTCGAGATGCCGGCGAGCCGGATCTTGCCCTCATCCTGCAGCTCCTTGATTGCGCCGACCGACTCCTCGTATGGCACCTTCGAATCCACCGCGTGGAGCTGGTAGAGGTCGATGCGGTCGACCTTGAGACGCCGCAGGCTGCCCTCGCAGGCCTCCTTGAGGTGCTCGGGGCGGCAGTCCTGCGACCACTGGTTGGGTCCGCTTCGCAGCAGCCCACCCTTCGTCGCGATCACGAGGCCTTCGGGATAGGGATGAAGTGTCTCCGCGATCAGGTTCTCGCTGACGTCCGGCCCGTAGGAGTCGGCGGTGTCGATGAGGTTGATGCCCAGCTCGAGAGCGCGCTTCAGAACGCGCTTGCACTCGTCGCGGTCCTCGGGCTCGCCCCAGATGCCGGGACCTGTAAGGCGCATCGCTCCGAATCCGAGGCGGCGGACCTCGAGCTGGCCGCCGAGGGTGAGCGTGCCTACGTTGTCTGCGGTGATCGTGGTCATGTCTCGGGACTACCCAACAGGCTCCGCGATCAACCGCTCGATCTCGTCGGCGGCCCGGCCGATGAGCTGCTCCACTTCCGCCTTCGGCTCGCGGAACTTCCCGAGCACGTAGGACGACACGATCTCCGGGTCGGTGGAGTCGGGGCGGCCGACGCCGACGCGCACGCGCTGGAAGTCCGCGCCGCCGAGTCCCTGCTTGAGCGACTTCAACCCGTTGTGGCCGGCGAGCCCGCCGCCGAGCCGCGTGCGCACCTCGCCGAAGGGCAGGTCGATCTCGTCGTGGATCACGAGCACGCGCTCGAGCGGGACGCCATAGACGCCGCGGGCCGGGCCGGCCGACTTGCCCGTGTCGTTCATGTAGGTCTGCGGAAGCAGCACCGCCACGCGCGGGCCACCGGGCCCGGTGCGGCCCTCGCTGAGGAGCCCGGCGTACTTCTTCTTGGCCTTGGGGAGCTGCCAGCGCGACGCGAGCTCGTTCGCCACCTCGAAGCCGACGTTGTGGCGCGTGCCGGCGTAGCCGTCACCCGGGTTGCCGAGCCCGACGATCAGCCAGTCCGCCCTGCCGCCCCCCTCTTCAGAGTCGCCGCGGCCCTTGCCGCGCCGGAACAGGCTCAGGACTCTTCGCCGCCGCCCTCTGCGGCAGCCTCGCCCTGCTGGGCAGCTTCGTCGCCGGTCGCACCCTCGGCCTCGGCCTCCGCCTCTACGGCCTCGATCGGCTCGCCGTCCTCGCCCACGAGCTCGGTCTCCTCCTCGATCTCCGGCTCCTCCACCTCGGTGGGCACGGTGATCGTGGCGATGATCGTCTCCTCGGGATCGTCGAGGAACTCGACGCCCTGAGGCGGGCTGACCTCGGACAGGTGCATCACGGCATTGATCCCCAAGCCGGACACGTCCACGGTGATGCGCTCGGGAATGTCGGTCGGGAGGGCCTCGATGTTGAGCTCGCGGTGGACCTGCTCGAGCACGCCGCCCTCCTTGACGCCGGGCGCGTCCTCGGTGCCCTCGAGCTCGACGCTCACCGTCGAGTGGATCTTCTCGTCGAGGCGGACCTGGAGCAGATCGATGTGCAGCACCTGGCCGCGCACCGGGTGGTGCTGCTGGTCCTTGATCACGACGGGACGGGCCTCGCCACCGGCGATCTTCAGGTCGATCAGCGCCGAGCCCCCGTGCAACGCGGCGCGCAGCACGCGGTTGTTGACCTTGAACGCGACGCAGTCGCCGCCGCCGTAGACCACGCCGGGCACGTAGCCCTCATTGCGCAGCCGCTTGGTGGCGCGGGTGCCCCGCTCCGGGCGCTCCTCGACTTCCAGCGATGGGCGTTTGCCGTCTGCCATGCAGTGGGCCAGTGTAGCGACAGGCCGCCGTTTAATCTGCTTGGAATGGCGAAGGACGAGTCCAGCATCCCCACCGGGCGGATTCGCCGGACGGCGAAGGTCGCGCAGGTGATCGGCGCGAGCGGCGCCGGTTACGCGGGCGCGCGGGCGCGCTCGGTCGGCCGCGGGCAGGACGCGCGCACCGAGCAGCTCGACCGCGCGCACATGGAGGCGGCCGAGCGGATGGTGGACGCGCTCGGGTCGATGAAGGGCGCGGCGATGAAGATCGGCCAGCTCGCCTCGTTCATCGATACGGACTTCCTGCCGCCCGAGTACCGCGACCTCTACCAGGAGAAGCTATCCAAGCTGCGCGATTCGGCGCCGCCGATGCCGTGGAAGGACGTGAAGGCGGTGCTCGAGGACGAGCTCGAGGAGCCCGTCGACGAGCTGTTCGAGGAGTTCGAGCACGAGGCCGCCGCGGCCGCCTCGATCGGCCAGGTGCACCGCGCCGTGCTGCCGGACGGGCGCAAGGTGGCGGTGAAGGTGCAATACCCGAAGGTGGCCAAGGCGCTCGAGGCCGATCTCCAGAACGCGGGCATGATCCTGCGCCTGGCCAAGGCGATCGCCCCGGGGCTCGACGCGCGCGCGGCCGCGCGCGAGCTGCGCGAGCGGGTGCTCGAGGAGCTCGACTACGAGTACGAGGCGCAGAACCAGCGCACGTTTGCCCGCGCCTACCGCGGCCACCCCTTCATCTACGTGCCGGACGTCATCACGCGCCTGTCACGCCGCCGCGTGCTCGTGACCGAGTGGGTCGACGGCGCCCGCTTCGAGACCGCGCGCGACCTGCCGCAGGAGGAGCGCGACCGCATCGGCGAGATCATCTACCGCTTCTACTACGGCTCGATCTACCACCTACAGCACTTCAACGCCGACGCCCACCCCGGCAACTACCTGCTGATGGACGAGGGCAAGGTCGCGTTCCTCGACTTCGGCATGACCAAGCAGCTCGACAAGGAGCAGATCGAGCTCGAGATCGCGGCGCTCGAGGCGGCGTTCGAGGGCGACCCGGAGCGGCTCCGCTCGGCGCTCCAGGAGCTCGGCTTCCTCGCCAATCCCAAGCGCATCGACGCCGAGCGGCTGATGGAGCACGTGAAGGAGGTCGGCGGCTGGTACATGGAGGACCGCGAGCTGACGATCGACTCGGAGCTCGTGATGCGCGTGATCTCGGCCAGCTCGGACCCGCGCTCGGAGTTCTTCGACGTGATGCGCCGCGAGAACCTGCCCGCCAACGAGATGATGGGCCGGCGCATGGAGGCCGGCGTGCTCGCCGTGCTCGGTCAGCTACACGCGACGCGCAACTGGTGGCGCATCGGCCGCGAGTGGTGGTTCTGCGGCGAGCCGGCCACCGAGCTGGGGCGCGAGGAGTGGGCGTACTTCGAGTCGAAGGGCGAGAAGCGCGTGCGGAAGTTCGCGGCGCGCGCCACCACATAGTTCTTGGTTCTTAGTTCTTAGTTCTTAGTTCCTTGAGAAGCGGTTAGCTGTTCTGACAGCGCTGCGAAGAGCGAGCTATGCGAGGACGCAGCGAGGCCTGTAGGGCGCTAGCCCGCGGCCGACTGAGGACAAAGCAGAGCGAAGCTCTGCAGGACGCTGTCAGAACAGCTGGTTCTCGCCGGCGAAGATCTCGCTCACCGAGCCGTCCGTGAAGATCTGGCGGACCGAGTCGGTGAGGATGTCGCTCGAGGTGAGCACGCGCACGAGGCCTTCCGGCGCACCGTGGCGCAGGGGCACTGTGTCCGTGACGAGGATGCCTGACAGCGGCGAGGCGGCCAGTGTCTCGAACGCGTTGCCGGAGAAGATGCCGTGCGTGGCGACGGCGTATACCTCGCTCGCGCCGGACTCCATCACGGTGCGCGCGCCGGCGGCGAGCGTG
>DASXNY010000027.1:0-31549 GCA_036494715.1 Thermoleophilaceae bacterium | reverse complement strand
GTCATTTCTAAGCCTCGCCGCCACCCGCGCCGATACCGAACGACCCCAAAGACTTTCCTTATAGGAGGTCACCCCATGTTGTGGAGGCTCAGAGAGCGCCTCGCCAAAGAGGAGCGCGGTTTCACCTTGATCGAGCTCCTGGTCGTCATTCTGATCATCGGCATCCTGGCCGCGATCGCGCTGCCGAACTTCCTGAGCCAGCGCGACAAGGCGCAGGACTCGAACGCCAAGTCTGATGCCCGCAACCTCGTGTCTCAGCTCGAGTCGTGCTTCACGAATAACGAGACCTACACGGGCAACACGGTGTCGGGCTCGTCGGTGAGCTCGTGCCTCGGCACGGACTCGGGCTTGAGCGTCGGACCGAACCCCGGTCAGGTGGACGTGACGAACGCCACCACCACCGGCTACGTGGTCACGGCCAAGTCGAAGACGGGCACCACGTTCTCGATCACGAAGAACGTGAACAACGGCGTCATCAGCCGGAGCTGCTCGGGCACCGGCGGCAGCTGCATCAACAGCAGCTGGTAACCGTGGCGGAGGAGCCGCGCGGCCCGCGCCGAACATCGGCGTGGGCCGTGGGCTCAAGCCGCGGGCCGTTTCGGACGAAGAACGTCTCAGGACGATGGAAACCGCGTTCGCAGGCATCTCCGGCGCCGTAATCGGCTCCTTCCTCAACGTTGTCGTGTACCGGCTCCCGCTCGGGCAGTCGCTCGTCAAACCGCGCTCGCACTGCCCGAACTGCGAGACGCCGGTGGCGCCGCGCGACAACGTGCCGCTGCTCTCATGGCTGTTCCTCAAGGGGCGCTGCCGCCACTGCGGCGAGACGATCTCCGCGCGCTACCCCGCGGTCGAGCTGCTCACGGCGCTCTGCTTCATCGGGGTCGTCCTCGCCCGCGGGATACATGCCGAGCTGATCGCGCTGATCCCGTTCACCGCGGTGCTGATCGCGGTGACCTTCATCGACCTCCAGCACAAGATCGTCCCGAACCGGATCCTCGCGCCCGCCGCCGTCTATGGACTCATCACCGCGGTGGCGTTCCGGACACATGCGCTGCCCGAGCTCCTGATAGCCGGCGCCGGCGCCTTCACCTTCTTCCTCGTGGCGGCCCTCATCCATCCGAAGGGGATGGGGATGGGCGACGTCAAGCTCGCCGGCGTGATGGGCCTGTACCTGGGCCGTCTCGTGATCCCGGCACTCCTGATCGCATTCGTGGTCGGCACCGTCGTCGGCATCGTGCTCGTCGTCAGACACGGTGCACGCTCGCGCAAGGTCGGCGTCCCGTTCGCCCCGTTCATGGCGTTCGGCGGCCTCGTGGCCATGCTCGCCGGCCAGCAGTTGATCGACTTCTACCTGGACAACCTGCGCTAATCGCGCAAAGCGTCCAGGTCAGCGTCCACTTCGACTAAAGGCCGATGGGCAAGCGACCGATACCGGGGGTGCAGGCTCCTCCCATGGCCCTAACCCTCGGCAAAAAGAACCCTCGCGGATCCGTTGGCCTTGACCTTGACGGCGCCTTCGTGGCGGCCGTCCAGGCGCAGGACGGACGCATCGCCCGTGCCGCCAGCATGGAGCTTCCGAGCGGCGTGATCACGGACGGCGAGGTCGCCGACGTCGAGCGCCTCACCGAGAGCCTCAAGACCTTCTTCAAGGAGAACGACCTCCCGACCCGTGTCCGGCTTGGCGTGTCGAACCAGCAGATAGTCGTGCGCCATCTAGACCTGCCACAGATTCAGGAGGAGGCCGAGCTGGCCGCCGCGGTTCGCTTCCAGGCGGCCGAGGCGATCGCCATGCCGCTCGACGAGGCGGTGCTCGACTACCAGGTGGTTGGCCAGGCGACGAGCGCCGAGGGTTCGCCCCGACTGCGCGTCGTCGTCGTGGCTGCCCGCCAGGCGATGATCGAGCGCTTCGTCGCGGGAGTGCGCGGCGCCGGCCTCAAGCCGGAGGGCATCGACCTCAACGCGTTCGCCCTCGTGCGCGCCCTCGCCAAGTCGGCCGCCTCGGCTCCGGTCGAGAGCGACTTCGGCAGCCCGGCTGACCAGCTCGCGTGCGTGTACTGCCACCTCGGCGGCGTGACCAACCTCGCCGTCGCCGTCGGCAACAACTGCCTCTTCACCCGGCCGCTGTCCACCGACTGGACAGACCAGGACGATCACGTCGCCGTGGCGCTGGCCGAGGAGATCCGCCTCTCGATCGACTTCTACATGGCCCAGCCCGACGCCCGCCCGGTGGGCGAGGTGCAGCTCTCCGGCCCCGGCTCCTCGCACGAGGGCTTGGCCGACCAGCTCGAGTCCCTGATCCACCTTCCCGTGTCCGTCGCCGACCCGCTTGGCGGGCTCGAGGCGAACGGCGCCCTCGACGGCGAGGACCCGCACCGCCACACCGTGGCCACCGGGCTTGCCCTTGGAGCGGCGGCATGAGGCCCGTCAACCTTCTTCCGCAGAGCGCGCGCCCGTACGTTGCGAGCGGCAAGGCCGGCGGCGGTTCCTACATCGTCATCGGCGTGCTCGCCGCTCTGGTGCTGGGCGTGGCCGGCTACGTGCTGACCACGAACCAGATCACCACGCGCAAGAACGACATCGCTCAGGCCAACCAGCAGGCGAGCCAGGCGCAGAGCAAGACCGCGTCGCTGCAGAAGTACGGCGACTTCACGCAGGTGGCTGCCGCCCGCATCCAGTCCGTCGGGTCGCTGGCCACCAGCCGCATCGACTACGAGCGGCTGCTGCGCGAGACCTCGCGCGTGCTCCCCGGCGGCGTCTGGGTGACCTCGCTCGACGCGGAGGCCACCGGCGGCTCGACCAGCTCCACGAGCGCGACCACCCCGACGACCGACCCCAGCGCGTCGGCCACCCCGTCGGTGCACCTGATCGGCTGCGCCCCGTCGCACAAGACGGTGGCCGCGACCCTGGTGCGCCTGCGCGCCATCCACGGCTCGGACGATGTCCAGCTGAACTCATCTAGCAAGGCCCTCAAGCTCGCCGCCGGCGGCTCGGGCGGCTCGGCTGGTGGCGCCGACTGCGGGAACAACGTCAGCTTCGACATCCTCGTGAACCTGACCGACGAGGTCACCGGCTTCGGCGACCAGGGTCAGAAGGTCCCCGCGACGCTCGGAGGTGGATCGTGAGCCTCACCGGTCGCGACCGCAAGATCGTCATGGCGCTGCTTCCGGTGCTCCTGATCGGCGTCTACTGGTTCCTCGTCCTCTCGCCCAAGCGCAAGGAGGCGAAGAAGCTCTCCACGCAGGTCACCACGGCCCAGCAGGCCCGTGACCAGGCCGTCTCGCAGGCGAACTCGCTGGAGCACGCCAAGGCGCTGTTCCCCGTCGAGTACGCGCAGATGGTGCGCCTCGGCAAGGCGATCCCGACGCAGGTCGACATGCCCAGCCTGATCGTCCAGCTCGACGCCTCCGCCCACGGCACCGGCATCCAGTTCGGCAACATCACTGTCGGGGCCCGCGTGGCGGCCGCGCCGGTGGCGACCACGAGCTCCACCAGCACTTCGAGCACCACAACGCCGAGCACCACAACGCCGAGCACGAGCACGACGACGCCCCCGCCCGTGGCGGCGGGCGGCGCGCAGGCTCAGACAACCTTCGGCAAGGACGCTGAGTCGGCCAACAACGCCGCGGCCCAGGGCAACGCCCAGGCCGCCCAGCAGAGCGGCTTGAGCGCCGACGACACGTCAACCTCGACCGCGACCAAGTCCGGCGGCCTGCCGATCGGCGGCGGCTCGTCGGTCAACGCGAGCTCGATCACGCCGGGTCAGCCGGTGCCGGGCCTCGACACCGTGCCGCTCACCTTCACCTTCGCCGGCAAGTTCAACAACCTCTCGGACTTCTTCCACCGCCTCAAGCGCTTCGTGCACATCGCGAACAACAAGATCAGCGTTCAGGGTCGCCTGATCACGATCGACAGCCTCAAGTTCACCAGCACGGCCGCCAACTTCCCCAACATCGAGGCGGACGTGAGCGCGACTGTGTACCTGTCCCCCGCGGACAGCGGCACGACCGCCGGCGCCACCGCCGCGGGCCCCGCCACGGCGGGCAGCAGCAGCTCCAGCACGCCGAGCAGCTCCTCGAGCAGCTCGAGCAGCACCAGCGCGGCCACCGCCGCGGTCTCGCCCCCGACCAGCGTCATCACACGATGAAAAAGCTTCTACTCGAGCTCTGGCACGACCTTCGCGCCAAGCGTCTCTGGCCAGTCGCAGTCCTGCTCGTCGTGGCGCTTGTCGCCGTGCCGACCGTGCTGAAGAAGGGCTCCAAGACGCCCGCCCCGGCCAGCGCGTCCACGGGCGCCGCCGACAACACCGACAAGGCCGTCGTCGTGGCGGACAGCCAGGACCCCTCTGACAGCTCCACGCTCGGCGTCTTCAACAAGAAGGACCCGTTCAAGCCGGACAAGGCCGTCCTCGCCGCTGCGCACCCCAAGACCACGGCGCCGGACAAGAGCAGCTCGTCGACCTCGTCCTCGTCCTCGGACAGCGGCAGCGCCGGCTCGGCACCCTCGAGCGGCGGCGGCGACACGAGCGGCGGTGGCAGCACCGGCGGGTCCACCCCGACCCAGCCGAGCCAGCCCGCGAAGCCGCAGGGTCCCTTCGCCTACACGGTGGACGTGAAGTTCGGCAAGCGTGGCGAGCCCCGTACGCATCACAACGTGCAGAAGCTCGACATCCTGCCCAACCAGAACAACCCGCTGCTCGTCTTCATGGGCGTCAACAGCACGGGCGACACCGCGGTGTTCCTCACCGACACGAGCCTCAAGGCGGCCGGCGAAGGCACCTGCAAGCCCAACGACAGCACCTGCTCCTTCCTCTACCTGAAGCTCGACAAGGACAAGAACACAGAGGACCTGTCGCAGGTGGCGACGGACGGCAGCGGCACCGAGTACACGCTCACGCTGGTGGCCATCCACAAGGTCCCCGTGAGCGAGCTGGCAAAGGGCGCGAAGAAGGCGGCCGCCGCCGCTCGCGCCGACGCTCGCCGCGCCCACATCGGGCACCACAAGGCGGCGACGCCGTTCCGGGTGCCGGTGAGCGCCCAGCTGATCCCGGACACCGGCGTCTAGCTCTCTCAGACGGCCAGTAGGGTTTCTGCCCTACATGGCTCTGCGGTTCACAACCGCCGGGGAGTCGCATGGCCCCGGCCTCACGGCGGTGGTCGAAGGGCTGCCGGCGGGCCTCGTCGTCTCCCCCGAGGACATCGATCGCGACCTCGCGCGTCGCCAGCTCGGCCACGGCCGCGGCGGCCGCATGAAGATCGAGAAGGACCGCGCGGAGGTGGGCTCGGGGCTGCGCCACGGGCGCACGCTCGGCAGCCCGGTGTCGATGCGGGTGGTCAATCGCGACTTCGCCAACTGGGAGGAGCGCATGAACCCTTGGCCCGTGGAGGCCGAGGTGGCCGAGGTGCACCTGCCGCGTCCGGGGCACGCCGACCTCGCCGGCGTCCAGAAGTTCGGTTTCAGCGACGTGCGCAACGTGCTCGAGCGGGCGAGCGCGCGGGAGACCGCCGCGCGCGTGGCCTGTGGCGCGCTCGCGAAGGTCTACCTGCGCGCGTTCGGCGTCGAGATCCGCAGCCACGTGATCCAGATCGGCTCCGTCAAGGCACCCGAGCGCGAGGGCCTGCTGCTCGAGGACTTCGACGGCGTGGACGAATCGCCGGTGCGCTGCCTCGACCCCGACGCGACGCACGCGATGGTCGAGGAGATCGACAGCGCGCGCAAGGCCAACGAGTCGCTCGGCGGCGTCTACGAGGTGCACGCCTACGGGCTCGTGCCGGGCATCGGCTCGTACGTGTCCTGGGATGGCCGGCTCGACGGGCGCCTGGCACAGGCGATCATGTCGATCCAGGCGATGAAGGGAGTCGCGATCGGCGACGGCTTCGACGTCGCGGGCCGCGTGGGCTCGCAGGCCCACGACGAGATCTTCTGGTCCGAGGAGCGGGGCTTCTTCCGCGAGACCAACCGCGCGGGGGGGCTCGAGGGCGGCATGACCACCGGCGAGCCGCTGATCGTGCGCGGGGCGATGAAGCCGCTGCCCACGCTGACGAAGCCGCTGCGCTCGGTGGACCTCGAGACGAAGGCGCCCGCCGCGGCGCTGCGCGAGCGCACCGACTCCTGCACCGTGCCGGCCGCCGGCGTGGTCGGGGAGGCGATGATGGCGCTGGTCCTCGGCTCGGCCTACCGCGACAAGTTCGGCGGCGACCACATCGACGACGCGCGCGCCGCGCTTCACGCCTACCGGGAGCGGATCGGGTGGAAGCGCTAGGCGAAGCCGCACAGGCCGGCGCGGGCGCCGCGCGCGGTGGGCGCGCGTTCGTGCTCGTCGGCTTCATGGGCGCCGGCAAGTCGAGCACGGCGCGCATGCTGGCGGCAGAGCTGGGGGTGCAGGCGCTCGACACCGACCGCGAGATCGAACGCGAGCTCGGCGAGCCGATCGCCGACTTCTTCGATCGCGAGGGCGAGTCGGCGTTCCGCGCCCGCGAGGAGGAGATCGTGCTTCGCCTGCTGTCCGACCCGCGCGCGCGGGTGGTGGCGCTCGGCGGCGGCTCGCTGGGCTCCGATCGCGTGCGCGACGCCGTGTCCCAGCACGTTGTCGTCCATCTCGAGGTCGCGCCCGAGGAGGCCTGGCGGCGCGCGTCCAACAAGGGCCGCCCGCTGGCGCGCGACCGGACGCGCTTCGATCAGCTCCACCGCGACCGCGCGCTCGAGTACGAGTCCGCCGCGCACGCGATCTTCCCCGCGGGCGACCGCACGACGCCGCGGCGCGCGCTCAGCGCTCTCGAGGCGCTGCGCGGTGAGGCGCCGCCAGGCACCAGATTCGTCTGGGCCGGCGCCAGCTCCGGCGAATACCCGGTGTTCCTCGGGCGCGGGCTCGTGGCCGGCGGCTTCGTCCACCCGCGTGACGGTCGCCGCTTCGCGGTGACCGACGAGAACGTGGCCGCGGCGCACCACGCGGTGAGCGCCGAGGCGACGATCAGGATCCCGCCCGGCGAGACCGAGAAGACGCTCGCGCGCGCGGAAGAGGTGCTGCGCGGGCTCGCGCGCGCCGGCGCCACGCGGGCGGATCTCGTGCTGGGGGTCGGCGGCGGCGTGGTGGGCGACATCGCGGGCTTCTGCGCCGCCGTGTACCAGCGCGGTGTCCGGCACGTCCAGGTGCCGACCACGCTCGTCGCTCAGGTGGACTCGGCCTTCGGCGGCAAGACGGGCGTCGACCTCCCCGAGGGCAAGAACTACGCGGGCGTCTACCACCAGCCCTCGGCCGTGATCGTGGACCCGTCGGTGCTCTCGACGCTGCCGGTCGAGGAGGCCGCGGCGGGCTACGTCGAGGTGGTCAAGACGGCGCTCATCGCCGGCGGTCCGCTGTGGGCGCGCGTGCGCGCGGGCGGCGACCCCGACGACGACGTGATCCTCGGCTGCATCCGCACCAAGCTGCGAATCGTGGCCGCGGACGAGCGCGACGAGGGCGCGCGCCAGGTGCTCAACCTCGGCCACACGGTCGGACACGCGGTCGAGTCCGCCACCGGCTACCGCCGTTACCGGCACGGCGAGGCAGTGGGGCTCGGGCTCCTGTGCGCGCTCCGGCTCTCGGGGCGCGACGCGCTCCGCAGCGAGGTGGCCGAGCTGCTCGCCGCACGCGGGCTGCCGCAACGCTTCGAGGGCGCGAGCGCCGCTGAGGTGGCGGAGCTCGTCTCGCGCGACAAGAAGCGCACGGGCGACATGGTGCCGTTCGTGCTCGTCGAGGCGCCCGGCCGGGTCACACCCGGGCACGAGGTGGACGCGAGCACGCTGCTCGCCGCGATCGAGGAAGTCGGCGCGGAATGAACAGAGTCGGGATCATGCACGGCGTGAACTTCGACGTGCTCGACCGCCGCGACCCCGAGATCTACGGCGGCCTCTCGCTGACCGAGCTAGAGGTGCGCATCAAGCGCTTCGCCCAGGAGCTCGGCTTCGAGGCGAGCTTCGAGCAGACCAACCACGAGGGCGAGTTCTGCGAGAAGCTGCACGAGGCCACCGACACGGCCGACGGGCTCGTTCTCAACCCCGGCGCCTGGACTCACTACTCATACGCGATCCGCGACGCGATCGAGCTGACCCGCCTGCCCGCCGTGGAGGTACACCTGTCGGAGGTCGACCAGCGCGAGGACTGGCGAAAGGTGTCCGTGATCCGCGACGTCTGCATCGGCCACGTGCAGGGCAAGGGCGTCGACGGCTACCGCGACGCGCTCGAGCTGCTGCGCACGGAGCTCGGCGAGTGAGCGCCGCGCGCGCCGACCGGCTGGTGGAGCGGCTAGGGGAGCGCGAGCTCGACGCCCTGCTCGTCACCAATCTCGTCAACGTGCGCTACCTGAGCGGTTTCACCGGCACCAACGGCCTCTGCGTGATCGGCCCCGGCCAGCGCCTCTTCCTCACCGACTTCCGCTACGTCGAGCGCGCTCAGCGCGAGGTGCCGGACTTCGACCGCCTACGCGGCAAGCAGGACCTGCTGGGCGACGCGGTGGAGCGGCTCAGCGGCCGCGTCGGCTTCGAGGACCAGCACATGAGCGTGCGCCAGCACAAGCGCCTCGCCGAGATCGTCCCGGAGGGCGTCGAGCTGGTCCCCGCCGGCGGCATCGTCGAGGACCTGCGGGCGGTGAAGGAGCCCGGCGAGGTCGAGGCGATGCGACAGGCGGCCGCGCTCGCCGACGAGATGTACGAGTACATCTGCGCGCGCGGGCTGTTGGGGCGCAGCGAGCGCGAGGTGGCCGTGGACGTGGAGCGCGAGATGCGCGACCGCGGCGCGGAGGACCCGTCGTTCCCGTCGATCGTCGCCGGGGGCCCGAACGGCGCGCTCCCGCACGCCACGCCAGGCGCCGACAAGATCGAGCCGAACACGCTCGTGATCGTCGACATGGGCTGCCGCCTCGACGGCTACTGCTCGGACTGCACCCGCACGTTCGCCACCGGGCCGCTGTCAGACGAGGCCACCGCCGTCTACGAGCTGGTGCTCGCGGCGCAGGAGCAGTCGCTCGCGGCCGTGCGGGCGGGCGCGGAGTGCCGCGCCGTGGACGCCGTCGCGCGCGACCTGATCACGGCCGCCGGCCACGGCGACGAGTTCGGCCACGGGCTCGGGCACGGCGTGGGGCTCGAGATACACGAGGCGCCGCGGCTCGCGTCATCGGCCGAGGGCTCGCTCGTCAGCGGCAACGCCGTGACGGTTGAGCCGGGCGTCTACGTGCCCGGCGCGTTCGGGGTGCGGATCGAGGACCTCGCCGTCGTCACCGACGAGGGCAGCGACGTTCTCAGCCATTTCCCCAAGCCGTTGATCACGCTCGGCGCGTAGAGCTTCGCCGCCAGGTACAAGGCGAGCGGCAGCGCCCAGGCGAGGTAGATCGCGGCGACCTTGGCCGGCTCGAGGCCCCACGGGATGTGGACGACGAGTAGCCACAGCACCGCGCTCGAGATCAGGGTGAGGAGCGGCGGCGGGCGGCGCTCGAGCGCCTCGAGGGCGAGCAGGGAGACGAGCAGCGGCACGTGGTAGTAGCCGACCGTCATCGGGTCGAGCACGCAGCGCAGCAGGAACAGCAGCGCGAGCAGGGTGAGAGCTGTGTCGCGGGCCACGGGCACGCGCCGCCTGCGCGCGAGGAGGGCGAGCGGGAGCAGCACTCCCAGCGCCACGATCAGCGGGTGGGTGAGGTTGGCGAGCGACTGCGGGATCGAGCGCACCTCGATGTTCACGCCCGCCACGTGCAGCTCGCGCGCGTGGCCGAGCGGCCACCAGATGCTGGCGGGCATGACCGTCGAGGTGGCGCCGTAGACCGTGCCGGCGGGCGACGCGAGCCCGTGCGAGCCGGCCAGTACCGGGACGAGGGTGAGCGGTGCGGCGACGGCGATCGCCGCGACGGCGATCCGGCCGCGGCCGCGCGGTGCAGCCAGCAGCGCCGGTCCGGCCGCGAGCACGGCCCACTGCTTGGTGGCGAGCGCGAGGCCGAGCAGGACGCCGGCGGCGAGCGGGCTGCGCCCGCTCGCGGCGGCCAGCACCGCGGCAACGCAGAGCGCGGCGCCGAGCAGTTCCTCCGGGTGCCCGGCGTGGAGCGCGTGCCAGTTCATCGGGCCGAGCACGGCCAGCGCGAGCACGAGTGCGCACGCGACCAGGCGGGCGCCGTCGTGGCGCATCCGCGTGGCCAGCCACACGCCCAGCGCGGCGAGCACGAGCACGCACGGCACGCTCCCCGCGTGGTACTCGGCGAGCTGGCTCGCGTTGCGCGCGAAGACGGCGAACAGCGCTCGGAAGAAGATGGCGAACCAGCCCATCGCCGGCTGGTGGGCGAACGCCGCGGCGAGGTCGCCGTTGACCAGCGGGTGCAGCGAGGGCCCCGCGTCGCGCGCGTAGTCGGCCACCGCCTGCGGCCAGAGGGCGAGGAACACCCCCGCCGCCGTCGCGGCAGCGCCCAGCAGCGCGATCTCGATGCGCCTCATAGGGACTTAGTCGGCATTCCGGCGGGCCCGGTTGAGCCCGGGAGTGCTCTATTCGAGGAACTCCTGGATCACGTGGTCCGCGGGGTGGATGCTCACGAACTTGAGCCGCTCGCTGCCGGAGTTGACGAAACCGTGGATCGCGTTCGCGGGCACGATCACGATCTCGCCCGCCTGGGCCTCGATCGTCTCGCCGTCGACGCTGAACGTCGCGCCGCCCTCGATCAGGATGAACGTCTCCTCGTAGGGGTGGTGATGCAGGCCCGGGCCTTCGCCGGGCGCGTGGGTGTTGAGGAAGAACGAGACGGTGGCGTCGTGGTCGCGCCCCTCGAAGCGCCGGGCGCGCTCGCTGCCGGGTAGGTCGGTGAACTGAATCGGTGGGGTCATGCCCCTAGTTTGCCCGGCCGTCCCGGTTAGGCTGCGCTCAGGTCACCCATTCGAGGTGACGAGCTACCGCGCCGAGCGCGGCTTGGCGCAGGAAGGAGCCCCCATGCTCCGGCGCAGTTCACCGCCACTGGCACTCCTCGGGATCCTTGTCGTCGCGGGCTTTGCCGCGTCCGGCGTCGCGGACGGGAAGACGGGGAAGAAGGTCCACAAGCACGCGCTCAAGGGGACGGTCGAGCTCGGGACGATCAAGACCACCGGTCAGTTCCCGGCCGTCGGGTCGACGATCCAGGACGCGGGCATCGTCAGCGCGGGCCGGCCGTTCGGCTCAGGTGCCGAGACCGACTCGCTGAAGGTGAAGTCGCTCACGACCACGCCCAGCACCGTCGTCGCGGTCGCGGGCACGGCCATCCTCTACTTCAAGAGCGGCGGGTCACTCAACTCCAAGGTCACGTTCAACGCCATGCCACAGGCGGACGGAAGCACCACCTACAGCGGCTCCGGCACGTTCACCGGCGGCACCGGTCCCTACAAGGGGGCCACGGGGAGGGCGACGTTCACCGGCTCGGCGCCGTCCAACACCGGGATCACGACGCTCAACGTGAAGGGCAGCGTGTCGTACTAGCCACGTGAGCAGCAGGCATAAAAATGCCCACGGCCCGGCGGAGGCCATAGCCGGGCCGTGGGCAGGGAGGAGAGAACGGGGTCAGTCTCCCCCGCCTACCTAAACAGGGCTTAAGGACTTCCTATCGTCCTTCACATATGCGAACATATGTTCGCCCATGGTCATCTGCGTCCTGCTAACCCGCTTCGCCCTGATCGCCGCCCTCGGAGAGCGGCGGGCGCTCCTGGCCGAGCCGGTCGCGCTGGCGCCCGAGGCCGGCGGGCCGCAGATCGTAGGGGAGGCGTCGGCGGCTGCCGAGGCGTTTGGGGTGCACGCGGGCATGCGGCTCGGGGAGGCGCTCGCGCGCTGCCCGGGGCTGCGGCTCGTGCCGCCCGACCCGGACGGGGTCAGGGGCCTGTGGAGCACGCTGCTCGACCGGCTCGAGGGCATCGGCGCGAGCGTGGAGTCGGACCGCGCGGGACAGGCCTTCTTCGAGGCCGCCGGCCTCACCGGCATCCACGGCGGCAACCTCGAGGGCGTGCTCGTCGCTGTCCGGCGCGCGCTTGCGGGGCGCGACGGCAGCGGGGCCGGGCGCGGCGCGCGCATCGGCGCGGCGCCCAGCCGCTTCAGCTCCTACGCCGCGGCGCTGCGCGCTCGTCCACGGCGTCCCGCGGAGGTGGTTGCGACCGGTGCGGTGCGCGCATTCCTCGCGCCGTTGCCGGTGCGGCTCCTGCGCGTGCGGCCGGAGCTGGCCGAGCTGCCGGACACGCTCGAGCGGCTCGGCGTGCGCACGCTCGGCGAGCTGGCGGCGCTGCCCGTGCCGGCGATGGCGGAGCGCTTCGGGCATCCCGGGCTGCTCGCGCTCGACCTCGCGCGCGGGCGCGACACCCCGCTCGAGCCCCGCCGTCCGGCCGAGCCGGTGGTGGAGCGGCTGGCGCTGCCGGAGGCGGCGTCCGGGCCGCAGCTCGAGCACGCGCTCGTGCTGTTGATCGCGCGGCTCCTGGCGCGGCCGGAGCGGCGGGGGCGGTCACTGCGGTCGCTGGCACTGTCGGCGCGCTTCGTCGAGGGCGGCACGTGGCGAACGGCGGTCACGTTGCGCCAGGCCAGCGCCGATCCCGACCGGCTGCGGATCGTCCTCACGCCCAAGCTCGGCGAGCTGCCGGCGCCGGCAGAGTCGATCGCGGTGGAGGTCGAGGCGTTTGGGCCGCCCGCGCGCGAGCAGGCGCGGCTCCTCGACGAGCGCGGGTCGGTTGAGTCGCGCCGCGAGCGCATCGGCGAGGCGGTGCGGCAGGCCCGGCAGGCAGCGGGGGCGGACGCCGCCCTGCGCGTGCTCGCGATCGATCCCGACTCGCGGCTGCCCGAGCGCCGCGCGGTGCTCGCCCCGTTCCCGGCCGAGCCGGAGGAGCGGAGGCGCCGATGAGCGATGGAGGACTGCACCGCCTGGGGACGCCGCGCCGAGCCGCGGTGCTCCCGGGGCCGGGAGGCGTTCCCAGGTCAGTGGGGCGCACACGTGTCGAGGCTGTCAACGAGGACTGGGTAGTTGAAGACCGATGGTGGACCGGGAGACGACTACGCCGCCGCTACTTCGAGCTCGTGCTGGTGGATGGCCGCAACGTCGTGGTCTTCCTGGACCTTGAGAGTGGGCGCTGGTTCACCCAGCGCGGATGAGAGGAGATGCCCGTGCCCAGCTACACGCTCGTCAACCTGAAGGCCGACGTCGAGGATATGGCGCCGAAGTTCGGCTTTGCCCCCGACCTCGAGTCGCGCTTCGCGCGCAAGACGCTCGAGCTCGAGAACTCGGGGCTCAGCTACTTCCGGGTGGCGCCGGACTACCGGATCCCGTTCGGCCACCGCCATGCCGACCAGGAGGAGATCTACCTGGTCCTCAGCGGCAGCGCACGGATGAAGCTCGAGGACGAGATCGTCGAGCTCGGCCAGTGGGACGCCCTCCGAGTACCCGCCGAGGTCACCCGCGGCCTGGAAGCCGGCCCAGACGGCGCCGAGCTAATCGCCTTCGGCGCCCCGAGCAACGAGAACGCCGACGTGGAGATGGTGCAGGGATGGTGGGCGGATGAGTAGGCAGTAGGCCTCCGCACCTCTGCACCTCTGCACCTCTGACCTCCGCACCTCCGCACTTCTGCACTTCTGCACCTCTGCACTTCTGCACCTCTGCACCTCTGCACCTCTGCACTTCCGCCATGCCCTATGTCGAACTCCACTCCCACTCCGCCTACTCGTTCCTCGACGGGGCGTCGTTGCCCGTCGAGCTGGCGGCGGTGGGGGCGGAGCTCGGCTATCCGGCGATGGCGCTCACGGACCACGACGGGCTGCACGGGGCGATGGAGTTCGCCCAGGCCGCGAAGCCGCTCGGGCTGCGTCCGATCTCCGGCGCGGAGATCACGCTCGACGACGGCTCGCACCTCACCCTGCTCTGCGAGACGAGCGCCGGCTATCAAAACCTCTGCCGGCTGATCACGCGCGCACACGAGGGCACGCGTGTGAAGCCGGCAGAGCCCACTCCGCCCGCGGTGTCGCTCGAGGATGTCGAGCGGCACGCCGAGGGGCTCGTGTGCCTGTCCGGCTGCGCCCGCGACGGGGCGCTCGCGGCGCGGCTCGAGCGTGGCGAGTACGGGGCGTCGGCGGAGGTCGGCAAGCGGCTCGTGGGGGCGTTCGGGGGCGAGCGCTTCCGGGTCGAGTTGCAGCGGCCCTTCGCCCGGCACGACCGCCGCCGCAACCGGCTGCTCTCAGAGCTGGCGGAGCGGCTCGGGGTGCCGTGCGTGGCCACGGGCAACGTCCACGCGCACGTGCGCGGGCGCGTGCCACTTCAGGACGCGATGGTCGCGGTGCGGCTCGGCACCACGCTCGACGAGTCGGAGCCCGGCCGGCGCGGCAACACCTCGCACGTGCTGGCGGCGCCCGAGGCGATGGCGGCCCGCTTCCCGGAGCATCCGGATGCGGTGGACGAGTCGGTCCGCCTGGCAGAGCGGCTCGAGTTCGACATCACGCGCGACCTCGGCTACCGCTACCCCGGCTCGGAGGACGGCTCGGCGGACCGCAAGCTGGCGGAGATCTGCGAGCAGCGCCTGCGCGAGCGTTATTACAACGGCGGCAATCGCGGCGGACGCGGCTCCAACCTCGCCGAGGCGCGGACGCGGCTCGAGGAGGAGCTGCGGATCATCCGCGTGCTCAAGCTGTCCGGCTTCTTCCTGCTCCACCGAGACATGCTCGAGCTCGCGCGCGAGGTGGCGGTGGAGGTGCGCGGCCCGGACACCGCGCGGGCGCTTCTGCCACCAGGGCGCGGCCGGGGGTCGAGCGTGTCGTCGATCGTCTGCTACCTCACCGGCCTCTCGCACATCGACCCGATCGAGAACCGGCTGCTCATGGGGCGCTTCCTCAACGAGGAGGTCGCGGCGATGCCGGACATCGACCTCGACTTCCCGCGCGACATCCGCGAGGTGCTGATTCCGCGCGTGATCGAGCGCTACGGGGAGGACCGCGCGGCGCTCGTGTCGTCGTTCGCCTGCTACCGCACGCGCGGCGCGGTGCGCGACTTCGCCAAGGCGCTCGGGCTGCCGCCAGGAGAGGTGGAGCGCGCCGCTCGCTCGGTCGACCCGTGGAGCTCCGACGAGATCGAGCGCGACATGGAGAAGGCGATCAGCGGCGGAGTGGGGAAGGGGCGGATCGAGGGCTCGCCGCGCTGGCGCGCGCTCGTGCATCTGGTGCAGGAGGCGCACGGGCTGCCGCGGCACGTGTCGCAGCACCCGGGCGGGATGGTGATCGCCACCGAGCCGCTGTGCGAGATCTGCCCGATCCAGCCCGCCGCGATGACCGGCCGCCAGATCGTGCAGTGGGACAAGGACTCGTGCTCCGACGCCGGCTTCCTCAAGATCGACCTGCTCGGGCTGGGGATGCTGTCGGCCGTCGAGCGCTGCGTCGAGGAGATCGCGCGCGTGCGCGGGGAGCGGATCGACCTCTCGCGGATCCCCTTTGATGACGTCCGCGTATATCGCTCGATCAAGGCCGCGGACACCACCGGCACGTTCCAGATCGAGAGTCGCGCGCAGATGCAGATGCTCGTCCAGACGCTGCCCGAGTCGCTCGACGATCTCACCGTGCAGGTGGCGCTCGTCCGCCCCGGCCCGATCCTCGGCGGCGCGGTGCACCCGTACATCGAGCGCCGCAAGCTGCTGCGAGCCGACCCGGACTACGAAGTCCCTTACGAGCACCCCTCGCTCGAGCCGGCGCTGCGCGACACCCTCGGCACGATCGTCTTCCAGGACCAGGTGATCGAGACCGCGATGGCGTTCGCGGGCTTCTCCGCCGGCGAGGCGGAGGGGCTGCGGCGCGCGATGAGCCGACGCCGCTCGGAGGAGGCGATGCGCGCGTACGAGCAGAAGTTCATCGCGGGCGCGATGGCGAACGGCGCGTCACGCGAGTCCGCCGAGCGCGTCTACATGCAGATCGTCGGCTTCTCCGGCTTCGGCTTCCCGAAGGCGCACTCGGCCGCGTTCGGGCTGCTCGCCTACCAGTCGGCGTGGCTGCGCGAGCACTACGGCCCCGAGTTCCTCTGCGGCCTGCTGAACGAGCAACCGATGGGCTTCTACCCACCGGACTCGCTCGTCCACGAGGCACAACGCCGCGACCTCGAGATCCTCCCCACGGACGTGCTGACCTCGGACGTGCTGTGCAAGGTCGAGCCGGGCGCCCAGCCTGCCGTTCGCCTCGGGCTCGGGTACGTGCTGGGCGTCCGCGAGCAGGATGTCCGGGGGATCGTCGATGAGCGGGAGCGGGGTGGTGCTTTTACGTCGCTGGCCGATCTGGCGGCGCGCTGCTCGGCGCAGTCGGATGCACTCGAGAAGCTGGCGTGGGCCGGGGCATGCGACTCGCTCTGCTCGGGCAGGCGCGAGGCGCTCTGGCTGCTTGGCGTGTCCGCGCCCGGTGTTGCCGTGAAGGGCGGAGTTCAGCTGGCCTTGCCGCTCGAGACGGGTGACTCGCCGGCGTTCGCCGACCTCACGCCCTGGGAGCGGATGGTCGCCGACTACGGGTCGACGCACGTGACGCTGAGGGAGCATCCGCTCGAGTTGCTCAGGCCGCGGCTGCCCGAGGACATGCTGTCGAGCAAGGAGCTCGAGGCGGCGCCGTCGGGGCGGCGGGTCCGGCTGGCGGGGCTCGTGGTGGCGCGGCAGCGGCCGTCGACCGCGAAGGGCGTCACCTTCATGCTGCTCGAGGACGAGCACGGCACGATCAACCTGATCGTGCCGCCGCCGATCTACGACCGCTGTCGGCTGGCGATTCGCACCGAGCCGCTGATCACTGCGGAGGGGACGCTCGAGCGCAGGTCGGGCACCACCAACGTGATCGTGCACGTGGTGAACAGGCTCGAGCGTCCCGACCTCCCCCAGGCCGAGGTGCGCCACATCGAGCCGCGCCGGATCTGGTCGAACGACGACGCGGACGAGCTGCGCGCGGTCGCGCCGGTGGCGCACAGCTTCGGGAGGAGGGGCCGCTGATCGCTATCAGCCGGACAGCTCGCCGACCTCGCGCGAAAGCGCCTCCACCGACTGCTCGAGCCAGCGGCGGAAGTACATGCGCCCGGCCGTGGCGTCGAACACGCGGTAGGCCATGCTCATCGGCTGCATACCGAACTCCGCCTCGACGAACGTGTCGTCGCGCGCGGGCGTGAGCAGCCAGTGCGTGTAGGTGCCGGTGTTGCGGCAGTGGAAGCTCAGCTCGCGCATGTCCTCGAGGCGGTCTATCTCGAGCGATGTGGTGCCGACGCCGATCGGCTGGCGCGTTACCTGCACAAAGACGTCGCCCGGCTGGAAGCTCCCGCCACGAACCTCCACTACTCGAGGAAACCATTCCGGATACCTCGCGGGGTTTCCGACGAGCTCCCAGACGCGCTCGATAGGAGCTTGGATGAGAGCCTGGCGGCGGTACTCGGACATCGTCTGCGATCCTCTCACATCGTTCAGGCAGGGCCTGCGCTACGAAGAGGGGTGACTCGCGGCGCGAAGAACCATAGGCTTGCCACGTCCCCCGTCAAATAGGAGACCAATGAGTCCCAGAGCAAGGACAACAGCCCCGAAGCGTTCGGGGTCGACTACCCGCCGTGCGAGCACGGCGAAGCGCGGCAAGGGACACACCGCGCTGGACCGGCTGACCAAGTCGGTCGATTCCGCGCAGGACGCGTTGAAGGATTTGCGCGGCGAGATGAGCAAGGGCTCGTCGAGCGTCTTGAAGGACGTCGACAAGCAGCTCAAGGATGCACGCAAGAGCCTCCGCGGCTCGAGCAAGTCGGTGCTGAAGGACCTCGAAGGCCTTCCGGGGAAGGTTGCCTCGGCGGTCCCGGGCCGCGGCGGTGCCAAGAAGGCATCGACCGCCCGCAAGTCGGGCGGCACGGCACGCAAGGCGTCGACCACGGCGCGCAAGACCGGCACGACCTCTCGTGCGACCGCCTCGCGTGCGAGCTCCGCGCGCAAGACGAGCTCCACGCGGAGCAAGTCGACCGCCTCTCCGCGCGCGCGGGCGAAGAAGAGCTGAGGTACGCGCCTGGCCCCGGGCCCGCCGCCCGAGGCCAGGCGCTACCCGCTACCGTCGGGGTCGTGGCTGGAACGATCCTCGTCGGCACATCGAGCTGGGCAGATCCCGGCTTCGTCGAGGACTGGTATCCGCAGGGACTGCCCGCCAAGGACCGCCTCCCGTACTACGCCGAGCGCTTCCGCGCGGTGGAGGTGAATTCGAGCTTCTACGCGATCCCCGAGCGCGAGACCGTCGGCCGCTGGGCGCGCATCACGCCGGACGGCTTCGTCTTCGACGTCAAGCTGCACCGGCTGCTTTCGCGCCACGCGGCGCAGCTCAAGGAGCTGCCGCCGGAGCTCCGCGACGACGTGGAGACCAACCAGCGCGGCCGCGTGCGGCTGACGCCCGAGCTCGAGAAGGAGATGGTCGCGCGCGTGAAGCACGCCTGCGAGCCGCTCGACAAGGCGGGCAAGCTGCGCGCGTTCCTGCTGCAGCTCACGCCCGCGTTCGCGCCGGACAAGCACGAGCTCGCGGAGCTCGACCCAATCATCGAAGGGCTCGCGCCGCACCCCGTGGCTGTCGAGTTCCGGCACCGCGGCTGGGTGCGCGACAAGCGCGTCGAGCAGACGCTGAGCTACCTGTCGGAGCGCCGCGCCGCGTTCGTCTGCGTGGATGCGCCGCCCTCGGACGAGATCCCGATCATGCCGCCCATCGACGCCGTCACCAACGACGGCCTCGCGTACATGCGCCTGCACGGTCGCAATGTCGAGGGTTACCTCAAGGGCAAGAGCGTCGCGGAGCGCTTCGCCTGGCGCTACAGCGACGAGGAGCTCGAGGAGGTAGGCGAGCGGGTGCGCGGGCTGGCCGAGCAGGCCGCCGAGGTCCACACGCTCTTCAACAACAACCGCGGCGACGACGCGCCCACAGCCGCGCAGCGCTTCATGTCGCTGCTCGGCCAGGACCCGGGGCCGCCGCCGCAGGAGGCCCAGCTCAGGCTGGCCTGACCGCCGGCGCGAGCGAATCGGGTATCAAGGGACCTCATGCCTTCACGTATCGGCACCGGACTGGCGAGCGACGACGCGGGAGTCGACTCCTTCGCCGAAGCCGCCGGCCGAGCCGCCCTCGCGCTCGGCGGCGCGTCCGCCGACCTCGTCTTCGTGTTCGCGGGCGCGGCCAATCTCGAGTACGCGGACGAGGGCCTCGCGCAGGTGCATGAGCGCCTGGGGCCGCGCGTGCTCGTCGGTTGCGGCGCGCAGGGCGTGGTGGGCTCGGGTCGCGAGCTCGAGGAGGGCGGTGTGGCCGTGTGGGCCGGATCGATGCCGGAGGCGGAGCTCGAGTCGTTCCACCTCGAGACGGTCAGCGCGGGCGACCAGCTCGCGGTGGCGGGGATGCCCGATCTCGACGGGGTGGATGCCGCCGTCATGCTCGTCGACCCGTACTCGTTCCCCGCGGAGCCGCTGCTCGACCAGATCGCCGAGGACCAGCCCGGCCTGCCGGTGCTCGGCGGCCTCGCGAGCGCGGGCGGCGGCGCCGGCTCGACGCTGCTGATGCGCGACGGCGAGCTGCTCAGCGAGGGCGCGGTGGGGGTGACGCTCGCGGGAGTCGACGTGCGCCCGTGCGTATCTCAGGGCGCCAAGCCCATCGGCCCGGAGATGGCCATCACCGCCGCCGACGCCAACGTGATCCACGAGCTCGCGAGCCGTCCGGCGCTCGAGCGGCTCAAGGCGGCGATCGCGGAGCTCGATACCGAGGAGCGGGCGCTCGCGGCCGCCGGCCTGCTGATCGGCATCGTGATAGACGAGAACCGTCCGGAGTACCTGCGCGGCGACTTCCTCGTGCGTGGCCTACTGGGCGCCGACGAGGAGTCGGGCTCGATCGCGGTGGGCGAGCGCGTACGCGTCGGCCAGACGGTGCGCATGCAGGTGCGCGACGGCACCTCTGCCGACGAGGACCTGCGCGAGACGCTCGCGCGCATGTCGGACGAGCTCGACGGTCCGCCGGCCGGCGCGCTGATCTTCACCTGCAACGGCCGCGGCTCACAGATGTTCACCGTGCCGGACCACGACGCGAGCGCGCTCGATCAGGCGCTCGGCGGCGCGCCCGCCGCCGGCTTCTTCTGCGCGGGCGAGATCGGCCCCGTGGGCACGCGCAGCTTCGTGCACGGCTTCACGGCGACGATGGCGGTGTTTCCGGGCTAACGCCCGGGGGTGGCGGGGGCGGGTCGCGGGGGGGCGGAGTGCTCTTACGCCATCGCCAGTGCCGGGCGCCTGTCTGCCCATGGGGCGGTCGCTTCTAACTGCGCTGCCAGCGAGATCAATAGTTCTTCCCCTGCCGGTGGGCCTACGAACTGCACGCCTACCGGTAGCCCGGAGTCCGTCTGTCCCAGGGGCAGCGAGAGGGCCGGCTGTCCGGTCACGTTCCATACGGGCGTGAAGGGCACCCAGCCAGCGGAGTTCATCAGCCGTTGGATCGGCTGCTCGCCGTCGGCCTCGTTCAGCGCGCCGATCTCGATCGCCGGCCTGGCGAGGGTGGGGGTGACGAGCACGTCGGTACCCGCCCACAGGGCGACGAGCTCGCGCGAGTAGTCGTGCAGCCAGTCGAGCGCCTTCAGGTAGTCGGTGGCCGACATGTTGAGCGACAGGTCGTACATCTGCCGCGACAGTGGCTCGAGCTGCTCGACGTCGAGCTCACGCCCGGCCAGGCGGCCCCAGGTGGCCACCTCGTTCGCGGTGCCCGCGATCCAGACGGTCACGAAGTTGGGGACGTAGCCCTCGTCGGCCTCGATCTCGATCTCCTGCACCTCGTGGCCGAGCGACGCGAGCAGCTCAGCGGTCCGGCGCGTGGCGGCGACGCACTCGGGATCGACCGGCACGCCGTTCGGCGAATCGACGACGAATGCGATGCGGAGCGTGCCCGGATCGCGTCCGGCCGCGTAGACGAACGGCGCCGACGGATCCGGCGCCCAGTACGGGTCGCCCGGCTCGTAGCCGGCGATGAGATCGAGGCCGAGGGCGGTGTCGCGAACGGTGCGCGTGAGCACGCCGTCGGTGGCGAAGCCGGCGGCAAGCTCGGCGAGGTCCGGGCCCCAGGACACGCGGCCGCGGCTCGGCTTGAGACCCACAAGCCCGCAGCAGGCCGCCGGGATGCGGATCGAGCCGCCGCCGTCGTTGCCGTGCGCGATCGCGGTCATGCCGGCCGCCACGCCCGCGGCGCTGCCGCCCGACGAGCCGCCCGGCGTCCGCGCGGTGTCCCAAGGGTTGCGCGCCGGGCCGAAGCGCAGCGACTCGCTCACGGGCAGGATGCCCATCTCGGGAAGATTGGTCTTGCCGACCACGATCGCCCCCGCGGCACGCAGGCGGCGGACGGTGGCGCTGTCGTGGTCGGGAATCCAGTCCTCCATCGCGCGCATGCCGATCGTGGTGCGGATGCCCTCGGTGATCGCGCCCAGGTCCTTGACGAGCAGCGGCACGCCGGCCAGCAGGCGCTCGTCGCCGGCGGCGACGGCGTCCGCCTCGGCGAGCGCGCGCTCGTCGCAGCGCGTGACCACCGCGTTCAGGTCGTCGTTGAGGCGGTCGATGGCGGCCAGCGACGCCTCGACGAGCTCGCGGGCGCTCGCCCCGCCGGATCGCACCAGCTGCGCCTGCTCGCTGGCGGACTTGAACATCAGCTCGTGGGGCATTGCCTCTCCTCCATCGCGGGGCCAGGTCGGGGGCAGCGTATCCGTGCTTATGCGGTGCGCGATCATTCGGTTGTGTCCGAGACGGAGAGCATCCCCGCCGGCGTCATCCGGGTGCGTGCGCCCAACCCGTCCGCGTTCACGCTGGACGGCACCAACACCTACATCGTGGGGGGCTGGGTGATCGACCCGGGCCCGGACGACGCTCAGCACCTCGACGCCGTGCTCGCGGCCGCGGGCGGCAGCATCGAGGGCATAGCGATCACGCACGCGCACCCCGACCACGATGCGGGCGCGCCAGGGCTGGCGGAGCGCGCCGGCGGCGTGGAGATCCTGCGCCCGGGCGACGGCGACAGCGTGGGCCCGCTGACCGCGATCGCAACACCGGGCCACGCGCCCGACCACGTCGCCTTCCTGTACGGCAGGGTCGCGTTCACGGGTGACGCCGTCGCGGGGATGGGCAGCAGCTTCATCGCCCCCAACGGCGGCGGGCTCGGCCGCTACCTCGACGCCCTGCGCCGCCTGCGCGCGCTCGACCTCGAGGCGCTCTGCCCCGGGCACGGACCGATCGTGAACGACCCGCAGGCCAAGCTCGACGAGTACATCGCGCACCGCCGCGAGCGCGAGCGCAAGCTGCTGGCGGCCTTCGAGATGGGGCTGCGCGACCGCGACGACCTGCTCGACGCCGCCTGGGACGACGTGCCCTGGCACGTATCGCCCGACCTCCGCCGCGCCGCGGGCGTCACGCTCGACGCCCACCTCGAGAAGCTCCGCGACGAGGGCCGCCTGCCGGCCGACGTGTCCGTCTGAGCCGGCCTCAGCTCACGGCGTGCATCGACATACCGTGCTTCTTCAGCGCGCGCTCGATCTGGTGGATAACGGTCTCGAGCACGTGCACGCGGGCGTAGTGCTTCGACTCGCCGGGGACGACGTGCCAGCGGGCGTGCGGGCTGTCGGTGTGCTCGAACATGTCCTCCACCGCCTTCTCGTACTCGGGGCGCAGGCCGCGGTTCTCCCAGTCGTCGTCGGTCAGCTTCCAGCTCTTCAGCGGTTCGTCCTTGCGCGCCTCGAAGCGCTTCAGCTGCTCCTCTGACGAGATGTGCATCCAGAACTTGACGAGCGTCGTGCCCTCCTCGGTGAGCATGCGCTCGAACTCCACAATCTCCTTGTAGGCGCGCTTCCACTCGTCCTTCGTCGCGAACTTCTCCACCCGCTCGACGAGCACGCGGCCGTACCATGAGCGGTCGAAGACGCTGAACCCTCCCCAGTCCGGCAGCGGCGGCCAGAAGCGCCAGAGGAAGTGGTGGCGCTTTTCCTCGGGGGTCGGCGCCGCGAACTGGGCAACGTGCGCATGCCGCGGGTCGAGTGGCGCGACGAGCCGCTTGATCGCGCCGCCCTTCCCTGACGCGTCCCAGCCCTCGAACATCACGCACACCGGCGGGCCGGGCCGGCGGTCCCCTATCAGCCCGGCGAGGATCAGGCGGAGCTCGAGCAGCCGCGGCTGAAGCTCCGCGAGCCGCTTCTCCGATTCCTCCTTCGAGAGCTTGAGGCTCAGGTCGACGTCGTCGAGCCGCCCCACGGTCAGCGCTTGAAGCGGGCGCCGAGGCGCTGGACGGCGACCATCGCCCGCTCGCCTCGCGAGCCGGGCGGCGCGACGATGCCGAGCTGGCGCATCAGCCCGAGCGAGTCGTAGTCAGCGCGGTAGCGGCAGACGAGCCCGTCGCGGAACCACCAGTGGTCCACGCCCTCGAGCATGATCGCCCTCCCGGTGGGCGCGAACCCGGGCGGGTCGATCGGGCCGCTGTTCGTACCGCGCATCACCCACGGCACGATCGCCTTCGCGCGGTCGCTCGATACGTAGCCGGGCTCGGGCTCCTCGAAGTGGTAGTCCGGGAATGCGCGGTCGCACTGGCGCACCCACTCGGCAACGGGCGGGCGGCCGTGCACGGTGCCGATCGCGGGGTCGAAGAAGTCGACGTCCTCGGTGACGAGCTGGGCGAGCGCGTTGCCGTCGTGCTTGTTCCAGGCCTCGAGCCAGCGGTGAGAGAAGTCAGCGAGGAACGCGTGCTCGATGCGTTCCTCCGTAGCGGTCTGAGTCATGACAGTCCTCCGGATAGGGCGCACCTGCATCCTCTCGCCGGATCGAGGAGCATGTCAACCGTGGAGTCGCTCAGCGTCCGCTCGGCCGACGGCAGCTTCGTCGGCTGCGAGGTGATCGGCGACGGCCCGCCGCTGCTGGCCGTGCACGGCAGCACCGCAGACCGCCACCGCTGGATCGTGGTTCAGGACGCGCTCGCGGCGCGCTACCGGCTCCACCTGATGGACCGCCGCGGCCGCGGGCTCAGCGCCGAGGAGGGCGACGACGGCTACGCGCTCGAGCTCGAGGCCGACGACATACGTGCGCTGGTCGAGGCGATCGGGGAGCCCGTGCTCGTGCTCGCGCACTCCTACGGCGGCGCCTGCTCGCTCGAGGCCGCGACGGACTGCGACGGCATCGCGCGGATGCTCGTCTACGAGCCCGCCTTCGGCACTCCCGGGGGACCGATCTTCCCCACGGAGGCGCTCGCCGATGTGGAGGTGGCGCTCGCCGCAGATGACCGCGAGGCTGCGCTCACGATCTTCTTCACGCGGGTGCTCCTGCTCGACGACGGCGCGGTCGACGCGATGCGCGGCACGCGCATCTGGCAGGCGCGCCTGACCGCGGTCCACACGCTCGTGCGCGAGGCGCGAGCGGCCAACGCCTACCGGATCGACCCCGCCAGGATGAGCGCGGTCGGCGCGCCCGTGCGCCTGCTGCTCGGCACCGAGAGCACATCAGCGCTGGCGCGCGCCGCGCACGCCGCGCAGGCGGCCGTGCCCGGAGCGGAGCTGGTCGAGCTGCCCGGCCACGGCCATGCCGCGATGGACGCCGACCCGCCGATGTTCGTGGCGCAGGTCGAGGACTGGCTGCCGCCGGCCGGCTAGCTGATCCGCCGCTCCGACTCGTCGATCTCGTAGTCGTTGATGCTGGCGTCGCGGCGGCGCATCAGGCCGGTCTCCTCCTCGAACTCCCAGTGCTCGTTCCCGTGGCTGCGCCACCACTGGCCGTCGGCGTCGTGGCTCTCGTACTCGAAGCGCACCGAGATGCGGTTGCCCGTGAAGCACCACAGCTCCTTGCGCAGGCGGTATTCGAGCTCGCGCGCCCACTTGCTCGTCAGGAACTCCACGATCGCCTCGCGCCCGCGGAAGAACTCGGCGCGGTTGCGCCACTCCGAGTCCTCTGTGTAGGCGAGCGAGACGCGTTTCGGGTCGCATGTGTTCCACGCGTCCTGGGCGGCCTTCACCTTGGCGCCGGCGGTCTCCTCCGTGAACGGGGGCAGGATTACGGGAGGCCCGCTCGGAGCGTCGCTCATTCGACCGGCTCACCCGCCACGATCAGCGGACGCCCGTCGTGGTCCTCCCAACGCGTCTGGATCGTCACGGCGCCGTCGTCGCCCGTGTAGCGGATCCGGACGACCGCGTGGTCGCCTTCCACCTGGACGGACAGGACGTCGGCGGAGTTCGTGGGGCTCGGTAGCCCCTTCGCGATCTCCGGCACATGGGGCTGCATGTCGGGGACGAAGTCGGCGGTCACCGCGGCGAGATCGCCACGCTCGACCGACTTCGCATGCTCCTCCGCACGCTCACGCACCTGGTTTTCGTCCATGGACTCGTCCTCCTCCGATTCGTTGGTCACGACCCGATCCTCACGCCGGCGAGCTTCACCGGCGTCGCACCACGCAGCGAGTTGGGGATCTCGGCGATCCGGTCGACGAGCTCGACCAGCTCCCGCAGGCGCTCCTCGCCGGCGTCGCCCTCGATCTCCACCTCGTACTCCACGGGCGTCGACACCGGCGGGTCGCCGGCGAAGTCCCCCGTCACCGCCACGCGCACCCGCTCGAGCCTGATGCCGAGCTTGGCAGCCTCGCGATAGAGATCGTTCGACACGCAGCCCGCCACCGCGAGGTACAGGAGCTGCCCGCCATTGAAGCCGATCCCATCGCCGCCACCGTCCGGCGGCCGGTCGACGACGAGCGTGAACGGGCCCGCGCTCCCCACAGCCGCCGGCCGCCCGGCAAGCGTGCGTGTCTCTACCTCGAACACGGCGCTGGACGCTACCGTTGGGCCCCGTCGGCCGCAAGATCCGCGGCCTCACTAGCCTTCCTGACCGTGATCAGCACCAACCAGTTCAAGAACGGCACCCACATCGAGGTCGATGGGGTCGTCTACAAGATCGTCGAGTTCCAGCACGTTAAGCCGGGCAAGGGCGGCGCGTTCGTGCGCACCAAGCTCAAGCGCGCGAGTGACGGCGCGGTGATCGACAAGACGTTCCGGGCGGGGGAGAAGTTCCGCCCGATCCGCACCGAGACGCGCAAGATGCAGTTCCTCTACGCCGACGGCAGCGACGCCCACTTCATGGACCTCGAGAGCTTCGAGCAGATCAACGTGGCGGAGTCCACGCTGAGCGAGGCGCTCAAGTGGATCATCCCGACCGAGAACGTGGACGTGCTCTACGTCGACGAGGAGCCGGCCGACATCCAGGTGCCGAGCGCCGTCGAGCTGGCCGTCACCGAGACCGAGCCGGGCGTGCGCGGCGACACCGCCTCCGGCGGCGGCGACAAGCCGGCGCAGCTCGAGTCCGGCGTGACGGTGCGTGTGCCGCTGTTCGTCAACATCGGGGACCGCGTCCGCGTCGACACGCGCTCGGGCGAATACGTCTCGAGGGCCTAGGTGCGGCGAAGCGACCAGCGCCGGGCCGCCGTGGTGGCCCTGTATCAGCACGACGTCACCGGCCGCCCCCTGGACGCGCTTCTCGACAAGCATGCGACAGACTTCACCCGCGAGCTTGCGAACGGGGTTGCCGCAGAGCAAGCTGAGCTGGATGCGCTGATCGAACGTCACTCGGTGGGGTGGACGCTCGACAGGATTGCGCCGCTCGAGCGAAACATCCTGCGCGTTGCGCTGTACGAGCTGTTGAGGAGGGAAGACGTGCCGGCTGAGGTTGCGATCGACGAGGCCATCGAGGCCGCGAAAGAGCTGTGCGGCGCCGATGCGCCGGGCTTCATCAACGGGATCCTGGGGGCGGCGCACCGCGAGGGAAGCGCGGCGCCGCAGTGACCCGCATCGACTCGCTCATCGACGAGCTGGAGCAGACCGCCGCGCGGCTGCGCTCCGGGGAGCTCGACGCCGACGCCGGGGCGGACGCCGTGGAGCGCTGCGCCGAGCTGGCCTCTCAGCTCGGCTCGGAGCTCGACCTCCAGGCGCGCGCCGCCACCGCCACCGAGCCTCCCGGCCAGGAGAAGCTGCTTTGAGCGCTCCCGCGCGCCAGGCGGAGTACCCCGTCGAGCTGCAGCGCTCGGTCGACGACTACCTCGAGAACCTGCGCTTCTCGGAGGAGAGCACCACGGGCGGCCTCGAGGAGGCCATGCGCTACTCGCTGCTGGCCGGCGGCAAGCGGATCCGGCCGGTCCTCGCGCTCGCGACCGCGGAGGCGCTCGGCCACTCGCAGGACGAGGTGATGGCGCTTGCCGGCGCGATCGAGCTGATCCACACCTATTCCCTGATCCACGACGACCTTCCCGCGATGGACGACGACGCCCTGCGCCGCGGCAAGCCCACCTGCCACGTCGTCTACGGTGAGGACGTCGCGATCCTCGCGGGCGACGGTCTCTTCGCCGAAGCGATCAAGCTCGTCCTCGACGAGCAGGATGGCGAGCCCGAGCGCGTGCTGCGCGCGCTGCGCCACCTGGTGGCCGCGATCTCGGTCAGCGGCATGGTCGGCGGCCAGTACGTCGATGTGAAGGAGACCGCGCCGCACGACGAGGCGGGGCTCCGGCATCTGCACGAGCTCAAGACCGGAAGGCTGATCGCGGCTGCAATCGAATGTCCGCTGCTTTTGTTCGGGGCCGGAGAAGCTGCGACAATGGGTTTGCGCCGCTTTGCAGCGGAACTCGGGGTCCTTTTTCAGATCGTCGACGACATACTCGATGTGACAGGTGACGAAGCCGCGCTCGGCAAGCCGCAGGGCTCCGACGAGCGCCACGGCAAGCGCACCTACGTGAGTGTGTTTGGATTGGAGAGGGCGAGGGAGCTGGCCCGGGAGTCGCATCGCAACGCGCGCACGGCGCTCGCCGACGCGGGCGGAAATACCGCCACGCTCGAACAAATCACCGACTACATCCTGACCCGCGACACATGAGCCACCTCGAGAACGTCAACAAGCCCCAGGACCTCCACGAGCTGAACGACGAGCAGCTCCAGCAGCTCGCGCAGGAGGTGCGCGAGCTCGTGATCGACACGATCGGCGAGATCGGCGGCCACTTCGGGGCCAACCTCGGCGTCTGCGAGCTGGCGGTGGCGCTGCACAGCCTGCTCGACTCGCCCAAGGACAAGATCATCTGGGACGTCGGCCACCAGGCCTACCCGCACAAGGTCCTGACGGGCCGCCGCGACCAGCTGCAGACGATCCGCCAGTACGGCGGTCTCGCGCCCTTCTGCTCGATCTTCGAGTCGGAGCACGACATCATGGGCGCCGGCCACGCCTCCACATCCGTGTCGTACGCGGTCGGCCTCAAGGAGGCGATGCGCCACGGCATCGGCGAGGACGGCAAGGTCGTCGCCGTGATCGGCGACGGCGCGCTCACCGGCGGCGTCGCCTTCGAGGCGCTCCACAACGCGGGCGGCATGGACGTCCCGATCGTGATCATCCTCAACGACAACGGCATGTCGATCGCGCCGAACGTCGGCGCCCTGTCGCGCTACTTCAACCGCGTCCGGCTCAACCCCAAGCTGCACCGCGCCCGCGAGGGCGTCGAGACCGGCCTCACCAAGCTGCCCGCCGGGATCGGCGACCGCATCGAGCGCCTCGGCCCGCAGATCAAGGAGTCGATCAAGGCGTTCTGGGCGCCGGGCCTGTTGTTCGAGGAGCTCGACCTCGCCTACGTCGGCGTCGTCGACGGGCACGACGTGCACGCCCTGCGCGACGCGATCGGCAAGGCGCTGGCCGCCAACCGGCCGGTGGTCGTCCACATCAAGACCGTCAAGGGCAAGGGCTTCGCGCCCGCCGAGGAGGGCGGCCTCGAGGGCATGGAGAAGTGGCACGCCGCCAAGCCCGCCTCGATCGTCAACGGCGCGCCGGCGCCCGCGAAGAAGAACGGCTCGGCGCGCTTCAACAAGCCCGCGCCGCCCCAGTACACGACGGTCTTCGGCGAGGCGCTCGTCGACGAATGCAAGCGCGACGAGCGCATCTGCGGCATCACCGCCGCGATGAACTCGGGCACCGGGCTCAACATCCTCCAGAAGGAGATGCCGGAGCGCTACTACGACGTCGGCATCGCCGAGCAGCATGCGGTGCTGTTCGCCGCCGGCATGGCGCTCCAGGGGATGAAGCCGGTGGCGGCGATCTACTCGACCTTCCTCCAGCGCGCCTTCGACCAGATCGTCCACGACGTCTGCCTGCAGAATCTGAACGTCGTGTTCGCGATGGACCGCGCCGGGCTCGTGGGCGACGACGGTCCCACGCACCACGGTGCCTTTGACATCGCCTACCTGCGCGCGCTGCCCAACATCGTGCTCATGGCGCCCCGCGACGAGGCGATGCTCGTAAACATGCTGCGCACGGCCACGGACTACGACGGCGGACCGGTCGCGCTGCGCTATCCGCGCGGGGAGGCCGAAGGCGTGCCGATCCCCGCGCGTCCCAAGCCGATCGAGATCGGCCGCGGCGAGGTGCTCCGCGAGGGCGAGCGCGTGGCGCTGCTCGGCTACGGCCTGGGTGTGTCGCTGGCGCTTGGCGCGGCCAAGGAGCTCGAGGCGCACGGCCTCGAAGTGACGGTGGCCGACGCGCGCTTCGCGAAGCCGCTCGACGCGCAGCTGATCGACACGCTCGCCGCCGACCACGATCTGCTCGTGACGGTCGAGGACGGGGTGCTGATGGGCGGCTTCGGCTCCGCGGTAGGCGAGAGCCTGCTCGACCGCGGCACGGCGGGCGACACCCATCTGCTCCGCGTCGGGCTGCCCGACCGCTACGTCACTCACGGCAAGCCGGCGCTCCTGCGCGAGGAGGTCGGCCTGACGCCGACCGCGATCGCCGAGCGCGTCGCGCAGGCCGTGCTCGACCCGCGCACCACGCTGCAGAACGCCTAGCGCCGCTTGTGCGGCGGCGGGGGAGGGTGCGGTCGCCGTGGTGGCGCCGTGCCCGACAGCGCCGCCTCCACCCGCTCGAGCAGGCGCGTGAGCGCATCGGCCTCGGGCTTCGGCAGGTCTGACAGGAGCTCCGCGAGCCGCTCGCCCACGAGGGCGGTGGCCGAGTCGAGCGTGCGCGTCCCGAGGGCGGTCAGGGCGAGGCCGCGCGTGCGCCGGTCCGCCTCAGCGGGCTGACGCTCGACGAGTCCCGCGCCCTCGAGCGCCGACACGAGCTGCGACACCGCGGGGCCCGACACGCTGGTGCGGCGGGCCAGCTCCGCGGCGGAGAGCGGCTCGGCCTGGATGGCGCGCAGCGCGAGGTACTGCGTCACGGTCAGCGGCGGCTCGTGCGAGGCGAGCACGCGCTCCACCCAGCGGCTCGCGAGCGGCGCGGCGGCCGCCAGGGCGGCGCCTGCCTCGCGGGTGTGGCGTCTGGGCTTTGGGGGCATATGGATAAGTAGACTTAACGATTAAGCATGCTTATCTTCCACCTCATTCTGGCAGCTGCGGCGCTCTGCGTAGTGGCGGCGCGCCCCAGGAGCTGGCTCTCCGCCTGCGCTGCCGCGGCGTGCGCTGCGCTCGCACTCGCCACGGGCGCCGGCGGGGCGGGGTCGGCGCTGGCCGTGTCGGCGCCACCGATCGCCTTCCTCGCCGCGGTGATGGGGCTGGCGTTGCTGGCTGACGACTCCGGCCTCGCCGGACGGCTGGCGGCGCTGCTCGCGCGCGCCGGGCGCGGCCGGGTGAGTGCGCTGTTCGTCTGTGTGTGCGTCACGTCCGCGGCGCTCACGGGAGCGCTCTCGCTCGACGGCGCCGTCGTGGTGATGCTGCCCGTGATCCTGGCGCTCGCGCGCGGTCACGGCGCGCCGCTACGGCCGCTGCTGCTGGCCGTCGTGGGCGTGGCCAACTGCTTCTCGGCGGCGCTGCCGGCGGGGAATCCGACCAATCTCGTGGTGATGGACCGCCTACGCCTCTCGCCGGAAGGCTTCGTGGCGCGCATGCTGCTGCCGTCGCTCGGCGCGACGCTCGCCTGCGTGGCCGTGCTGTGGCTGATCGAGCGGCGCGGGCTCGTCGGCGGCTACCGCCTCGCAGGAAATGAGCGGGCGCCGTCACAGCGCGGCCGCCTCGCTCTGGGTGCCCTCGCGGCCGCTGCGGCGGCCGACTGGATCTCGCCGCTCGCCGGCCTCTCGCCATGGCTACCGGTGTCGGCGGTCGCGGTGGTGGCGCTGGCCGCCGCGCGGCGGCTGCCGCTCGTGTCGCTCCCGCTGCGGGTGGGGCTCCAGATCAGCTCGCTGCTGGTGATGCTGGAGGCGCTGCGGGCGGAGCTTGGACTCGGCAGCGTGGGCCTGGCTGCGCCGACGTTGCTCGGTCTGGCGGCCATGGCGGGCGCGGTGACGCTCGGGGCGGCGCTCGCCAACAACCTGCCCGCCAGCGCGGCCGTCGCCTCGCTGCTCGGCCCTGGACCCGGCTCCTACGCGGCCCTGCTCGGACTCTCCGCCGGAGCGCTCGCCAGCCCGCACGGCTCGGTGGCCACGCTCGTCTCACTCGACATGTCGCCTGAACTGCGCCTGCGTCCACTCGCCGCGTCATGGGCGGCAGCGGCGCTGGCGGCGGTGGCCGCCGGCACGGCACTCCTCTGGATCACCTCCCTGTAAACGAAGCGACCCGCCGGGAGGGGCGGGCCGCTTAGAGGGAGGGAGTGATGCGTATGTGTGTTG
>DASXNY010000026.1:0-3265 GCA_036494715.1 Thermoleophilaceae bacterium | reverse complement strand
ATCGCGTCGATCTCGAGCTGATCATCGTTGCCGGGGCAGACGAACACCCGGATGCCCTTGCCGCCGAGCCGCTCGTCCGCCATCCCCATCCAGCGCTCGACGGTCCCGATCATGTGCTCGTCGAACAGCGCGTGCCACTTCTCTTCGCTCGCCGCGAGCTCCGCCAGCTTGTCGGGGTCGGTGCGGAACGGGTAGTAGCCGCGCCGCTGTACGGCCTGCTCGAACTCCTGCACCTGGTCTTCCCCGTCCAGCTCGTTGCGGTTCTCGAGGAGCGTGGCGTGCCAGTGGCCGCCGCCGTCGTCGACGATCGGCACGAGCGCCTTGCCGGTCATGTCCCCGCCGAGGATCACCACGTCGGCCTTGTAGTGCTCGCCGGAGTTCAGGAACTTCTTCCAGCAAGTCTCGGAGCCGTGGATGTCCGTGGCGAAGAAAATCCTCATTGCGAAACCTCCTCCGGGAGCTCGTACCAGCGCTTGCGATCGCCGACCTTTGCCCTCAGTTTCCAGCCCCGGTTCTTCGGCTCCTGCTCGATGCGGGCGAGCAGCTCGTCGAAGCGGGTGACCACGCGCTCGCGGTCGGCGGCGTCGAGTCCGTAGTCGGGCACGTGGTCGCGGCAGCGCTCCAGGTTGGCCGTGATCGTGCGCCACAGCCCCCACTCGGCGGCGCACAGCTCGGCGATGCGCGCGGCGTTGACGGTGTCGTCGTCGTGCTCGTCCACCGCGTGGCCGTAGAGCAACAGCACGGTGTCGCGGACGTCCTTCTCGTTGAGCTCGATGATCTGGAGCTTGGTGAGCAGCAGCTCGGCGAGCGGGACGGTGGCCTCGCCGTTCTCGATCCGCTCGTTCAGCGGGATCTGGTGGCACATACGGAAGGAGCCGATGAAGACGTCGACCTGGCGGTCGTGCTCGTTGTCGAAGAAGAGGCCGCGCTCGCGCGCGTGCATCGCGTTGAACGTGATGTGCGGCTCGTAGCCGGCGTTGCGCAGCAGCTTGTCGGCGGTGCCGCCGGCCTTCTTCGGAACGGCGAAGTCGAGGTCCTTGTACTGCCGGTCGAGCGAGGGTGGAACCTCCGGCGCGTGGACGCGCACGGCCACCCCGCCGAGCAGGGCCAGCGGCACGCCCTCCTCCTTGGCGATGCCCACCAGGCGCTCTCCTTCCTCGACGATGTCCTCGAGGATGGCCGTCATTGCCGAGCCCTCAGACTCGCCTTCGCCGCGTGGATGCGACTGGCATTCAACTCATATATCTTACGGTCGAGGGTTTGGTCTGGTCAACTGTGGAGGAGGCCGACTCCATGAGTACGCCGCAGCTCGAGCGCCGCTCCGCGATTCCACAGCTCACCCGGATGTTCGTCGCGGGCGAATGGCGTCCTGCGAACAGCGGAGCCGAGTCGCGCGCCTCGAGCCCGGCCAGCGGCGAGGACCTGGGAGCGGTCGCCGAGGGCGACCGCGACGACGCACGTCACGCGATCGCCGCCGCCAGCCGCGCGTTCCCCGCATGGGCCGCCGCCAGCGCATTCGAGCGCGCCGCGGCGCTACACCGCGTGGCCGACGTGTGCGAGCGGCGCCGCGACGAGCTGGCGCTGGCGCTCACGCTCGACCAGGGCAAGCCGCTCAAGGCCGAGTCCTACGACGAGGTGGACGAGCTGGTCGCGATGTGGCGCGCCGCCGCCGAGGACGGCGTGCGGCTCGAGGGCTCGATCCCGCCGAGCGCCTCCCCAGGCAAGCGCGTGCTGCTGATGCGCCGCCCACTCGGGCCGGTGGCGGTGGTCACCCCGTGGAACTGGCCGTACACGATGCCGGCCGAGATCGTGGCTCCCGCCCTTGCGGTCGGCAACACGGTGGCGTGGACGCCCGCGTCGAGCACCGCGGTCTGCTCCGGCGTGCTGGCCTCGTGCGTCGCGGAGGCCGACCTGCCGGAGGGCGTCTTCAACTTCGTGCTCGGGCCCGGCTCGGTGGTGGGCGACGAGCTCGTGTCCAACTCCGGCACCGTCGCGGTGGGCTTCATCGGCTCGACCGCCACCGGCAGGCGCATCGCCGAGCGCGCGGCCGGCAAGGCGCTGCTGCTCGAAATGGGCGGCAACGGGCCGCTCGTGGTGCTCGACGACGCCGACCTCGAAGCCGCAGCCGAGGCCGCCGTGAGCGCGTGTTTCTTGTGCGCCGGCCAGAGCTGCACGGCGGGCGAGCGGCTCCTCGTCCACGAGGCGGTGCGCGAGGAGTTCGTCTCGCTGCTCGCCGCGCGCGTGGCGGCCGACATCCGGCTCGGCGACCCGCTCGACGACGCCACCACGATGGGGCCGCTCAACAACGAGGACGTGGCGGCGAAGATGGACGAGCACGTGCGCGACGCGAGCGAGCGCGGGGCGCGCGTGGTCTCCGGCGGCGCGCGTGCGACGGGTCACCCCACCGACCTCTACTGGCAGGCCACGGTGCTCGACGCCGTGCCGGCCGACGCGCAGGCGGCCGTCGAGGAGACCTTTGGGCCGATCGCGCCCGTCGTGTCCGTGAGCTCCCTCGAGCACGCGATCGAGCTCACCAACGCCTCGCCGTACGGGCTGCTCGCCGGCATCTTCACCGGGGACGTGATGAAGGGGCTGCGCTTCGCCGACGGCGTGCATACCGGCCTCGTGAACATCAACGAGACCACCAACTACTGGGAGAACCACCTCCCGTTCGGCGGGCGCGCCGGAACCGACAGTGGCACCGGCCGGATCGGCGGCCGCCACGCGCTCGAGCGGCTCACCGAGCTGCAGACGATCGTGATCGGCTGACGCTCCGCGTCAGAGCGTCTGAACGAGACCGCCGTCGATCACGAAGTCGGAGCCGGTGACGTTGCCGGCGCGCTCGCTCGCCAGCAGCACCACCAGGTCGGCCACCTCCTCGGGCGTTGTGAAGCGACCGGTGGGCGCCTGCGCTGCCTGCGTGGCCGCGATCGCCTTGGGGTCGCCTCCCTGCGCGCCGGCCACCGTGGCCGCCACGCCGTGGTCGCCAAGCCAGAGTTCCGTGGAGACGGGCCCGGGGCTCACCGTGTTGACCCGGATGCCGTGCGGACCGAGCTCCTTCGACAACGACTTGGAGAAGTTGGCGAGCGCGGCCTTGGCCGCCGAGTAGTCGATCACCGCGGGATCCGGCAGGAAGGCATTCACCGAGCAGGTGTTGACGATGGTCCCGCGGCCGGCGGCAATCATGTCAGGCAGCGCCGCCCGCGTCGTGCGCACCGCCGCCAGGAAGGTGAGGTTGAGCGAGGCCAGCCAGTCGTCGTCGCTG
>DASXNY010000025.1:0-7769 GCA_036494715.1 Thermoleophilaceae bacterium | reverse complement strand
CTCGCCGCGTCATGGGCGGCAGCGGCGCTGGCGGCGGTGGCCGCCGGCACGGCACTCCTCTGGATCACCTCCCTGTAAACGAAGCGACCCGCCGGGAGGGGCGGGCCGCTTAGAGGGAGGGAGTGATGCGTATGTGTGTTGATCGTTGGGGAGAGGACCTACGCGCGGCCGGCGCTGTAGCTCGTGGAGGCGATGAGCGTGAGCTCGACCGCGCCCGCCGCGAGGAAGAGGATGAGGGGTGCCGGGCCGCTGACGATCCCCATCACGATCGCGATGCCGATCAGCCCGATGCCGAGCGCCCAGTCGTAGACGGCGTGGGCGGAGAGGGGGAGCCCGCCGCGGCCGCTGGGCTCGGAGCCCGAGATCGCGAGACCCGCGAGCAGGAAGCCAGTCGCCAGGCCCACGACGACCGCGTCCGGGGCGAGCCCGACGGCGTAGGGGAGCAGCATCAGGGCGGCCGCGAGCGCCAGCTCGAAGGCGGCGTGCATCTCGATTCGGAGCGGCTTGTAGGGCGTCACCCGAACGACGCTACGCCCCGGCCGGGCGATGTTGTGTGAGCCTTTTCACGTATACCCTCCGCCGATGGCGAAGACGCGGCTCGACGCGCTGCTCGTGGAGCGCGGGCTATTCGAGTCCCGCTCGCGCGCGGCGGCGGCGGTGATGGCGGGGGAGGTGCGGCTCGGGAGCGGCGGCGCGCGCGCCGAGAAGCCCGGGCAGCTCGTGCAGCCGGACGCCGACGTGGCGGTCGATGACCTGCCGGGCTACGTGTCGCGCGGCGGGGTGAAGCTGGCGAACGCGCTGGACGCGTTCGGCCTGGACCCGAGCGGGCGCTGCTGCCTCGACGTCGGCGCCTCCACAGGCGGCTTTACCGACTGCCTGCTCCAGCGCGGCGCCGAGCACGTGGTGGCACTCGACGTCGCCTACGGCGAGCTGCACTGGACCATGCGCCGGCACCCGCACGTGACGGTGATCGAGCGCCTGAACGCGCGGGCGCTCGAGCCCGCTCAGCTCGCCTACCGCCCGGACCTGATCACGATCGACGTGTCGTTCATCTCACTGAACAAGGTGTTGCCGGCCGTGCTCGACTGCGCGGCCGAGCGCTTCGACTGCCTCGCGCTCGTCAAGCCACAGTTCGAGGTCGGGCGCGAGCGCGTGGGCAAGGGCGGCGTCGTGCGGTCGGCGGACGACAGGCGCTCCGCCCTGGTGTCGGTAGCGGACTGCGCGCTGGCGCTCAGCTACTCGCTCGTGGGCTTCGCGTCGTCTGGACTGCCGGGGCCGGCGGGCAACCAGGAAAGCTTTGCCTGGATCGCCGAGGAGGGCCGCGCGGGCGCCGCAGCCGACATCGAGGCGGCGGCGCGCGAGGTCGAGCCTTGAAGCGCCCGGGCGTCGTCACGCTTCTGACGCACCAGAACGTCGAGGACACCTCGGCGGCTGTGCACAGGGTGATCGACGAGCTCACCGGCGCCGGCATCTCGGTGCGCGCCGACGTGGACGAGGTCGAGAAGCACGGGCTCACCGCCCGCGACGGCCTCACGCTCGGCGCCGACACCGCGGCTGACGGCACGGAGCTCGCTGTCGTGCTCGGCGGCGACGGCACGATGTTGCGGGCGATGCGCACGTTCGCGGGCCGCGGCGTGCCGGTGTTCTCGTTCAACTTCGGAGCGATCGGGTTCCTTGCGACGGTCGAGCGGGATCAGCTCGACAACGGCATCAAGCGCGTGCTCGAGGGGGACTATGAGCTGATCCACATGCCGGCGCTGTCGATCGACGTCGGCGGGACGGAGCACATCGGCGTGAATGACATCTCGTTCCACCGCCGCGCCAACAATCGCGTGGCCGAGCTGGCGTACAGCGTCGGCAGCGACCAGCTCGGGAGCGTGCGCTGCGACGGGCTGGTTGTGTCCACCCCGGTCGGCTCGACGGGCTACAACCTCGCCAACGGCGGCCCGGTGCTCGCCTGGGGCGTGCAGGGCTACGTGGTCTCGTTCATCGCGCCGCACACGCTCACTGCGCGTGCGCTCGTGGTCGCGACCGACGCTGTCTTGACGGTCCAAAACGGCTCCGAGAACGAGCCCGTCGACGTCACCACCGACGGCCGGATCGTGTGCGCGCTCGACCCGCATGCCGAGATGAACATCCGCTTCCACCACGACAGGGTCCTGCTGGCGCAGCAGCCCGGCTCGAGCTTCTACCACCGCCTGCGCGAGAAGTTCGGCCGGCTGGCCTACTGAGTCAGCGGCGCCCCAGCCGCTTCCAGATGGCCGGCAGGTTGATGTCGTAGCCCCAGCATAGGGTGGCGGGTGGCGGGTGGCGGTAATTTTCCGCTGCTCATGTGACGGTTCTGTAACGGGAACGTTTGTTCGACGCCGATCCGTCGGACCCCGCTGGTAAACAGATCGCATGCTCTTAGAGCTGCGCGTGGAGAACCTGCTTCTGATCGAGCGGGCCGAGTTGTGCCTCGGCGAGGGGCTGAACGCCGTCACGGGCGAGACCGGGGCGGGCAAGACGATGCTCGCGCACGCGCTCGACCTGCTGCTGGGAGGCAAGCCGCGGCCGGGGATCGTGCGCCCGGGCGCCTCGGAGGCGTACGTCGAGGGCGTGTTCGCCCCGCCCGCCGGGCTGTTCGACGATCCGGCGCTGGCGGAGCTGCGCGAGCGGCTGCCCGACGACGACTCGGAAATCGTGCTGGCGCGGCGGGTCAGCGCTGAGGGACGCTCGCGCGCGTATGTCCAAGGGCGCTCGGCCACCGCGGCGGACCTGGCGGAGCTCGGCGGCCGGCTCGTGGCCTTCTACGGCCAGCACGAGCACCGGCGGCTGGTGGTGTCCTCGGCGCAGCTCGAGACACTCGACTGCTTCTGCGGCCCGGGTCACCTGGCCGGGCGCGAGGAGTTCGCGGCCGCGCATGCGCGCGTGCTCGCGCTCGAGCGGCGGCGGGACGAGCTGCGCTCGCGCGCGGGTGCCGGCGAGCGCGAGCGCGACCTGCTCGCCTACGAGCTCGCGGAGATCGACTCGCTCGCGCCGGAGGAGGCCGAGCGGGCCGAGCTGGCCGCGGAGCGCGGGCGGCTGCGGGCGCTCGATGGCCTGCGGGCGGCGGCTGGCGGCGGCGCGGAGGCGATCGCTCCCGAGGGCGGCGACCCCGGCGTGGCCCTGCTGCTCGCCGATGCGGAGCGGCTGTCGGAGGCGGTGGCGGGCGCGGATCCGGAGCTCGACGCGCTGGTGGCGCGCCTTCGCGAGCTGCGGATCGAGGCGGACGACCTCGGGGCGGAGCTCCGCCGTTACGAGGCGGGGCTCGAGGTCGAACCGGGGCGGCTCGAGCAGGTCGAGGAGCGGCTCGACCTCTACGACCGCTTGGAGCGAAAGCACGGCGGCAGCGTCGCGGCCGTGCTCGAGCACGCCGAGCGCTGCCGGGCCGAGCTCGCACTGCTCGAGGACACCGGCGCGGCGCTCGAGCAGCTGGACGCCGAGCTCGCGGAGGCGCGTGCGGACGCGGACGCGCGCGCAAAGGCGCTCGGCGCCGCACGCCGCAAGGCGGCGCCGAAGCTCGCCAAGGCGGTGCTGAAGGAGCTCGCCGATCTGGCCATGGAGGGCTCGGGCTTCGAGGTCAAGATCGAGCCGCGCGAATCGCGCACGCGCGCGGGCGACGAGCGCGTCGAGTTCCTGATCTCGCCGAACGCCGGGGTCGCGCCGCAGCCGCTGCGCGAGACCGCCTCGGGCGGCGAGAGCTCGCGAGTGATGCTGGCGCTGATGACGGTCGCGAGCGGCGGTGGCGGCGGGCGCACGCTCGTCTTCGACGAGGTGGACGCTGGGATTGGCGGTCAGACAGCGCGGGTAGTCGGGGACAAGCTTCGAGCACTCGCGGAGGGCGGCCAACTCCTGTGCATCACTCACCTGCCTCAGATCGCCTCGCTCGCGCAGCGGCATTTCTCGATCGAGAAGCAGCAGTCGGGCGATTTGGCGCGGGCACGGGTGGCGCAGCTCGACGGCGACGGTGTGGTGGAGGAGCTGTGCCGCATGCTGGGCGCCGATACGTCGGACAGCGGCGCCCGCCGGCATGCGGAGGAGCTGCTGGCCGCGGCGTAGTGAGCTGTGGGAATCGCGTCTGGGGGCGGACGTCGACTGCCCGCCCGCCTTCGGAAAGCCGCGTAGACTGCGGGCGGCCGACGTAGAGCCCATGGGAATGGCCGCTCCCCGCATCACACGCCGTGCGCCGCGAACCGGCGCCTCACGTGCGTCCGCGAACGGGCGCAACGGCCGCGTACCCGAATACCGCGGTCCAGCCAAGCTCGGCAAGCGCACGAAGCGGCTCGTCAAGCGGCTCGAGGCGGGCGACATCGCGATCGTCGACCACCAGGACATCGACCGCGTATCCGCGGACGATCTGGTCGCCTGCGGGGTGCGCTGCGTCGTGAATGTGGCGCACTCGTCGTCGGGCAGCTATCCGAACAGCGGTCCGCTCACCCTGGTGGAGGGCGGCGTGCAGCTGGTGGACGTGCCCGGGGCGCCGCTCTTCGATGAGCTCAAGGACGGCGACATCGTGGCGGTCGTCGGCGGCCGCGTGATGCGCGACGGCAAAGTGCTGGCGGAAGGCGAGGTGCAGGATCTCGAGAGCGTGAGGCGCCAGCACGAGCAGGCGCGCCGGCGGATCGGCGAGGCGATCGAGGCGTTCGCGGCCAACACGATGACCCACATCCGGGAGGAGCGCGACCTGCTCGCCGGGCGGCTCGAGCTGCCGGACTTCGATACGCGCTTCCGCGACCGGCCGGTGCTCGTGGTCGTGCGTGGCGTCGACCACCAGAAGGACCTGCGGATGCTGCGCCCATACGTGCGCGACGTGCGCCCGGCGCTCGTCGCCGTGGACGGTGGCGCTGACGCCATCCTCGAGGCGGGCTTCAAGCCGGACATGATCGTCGGCGACATGGACTCGGCCACCGACGGCGCCCTGAAATGCGGCGCCGAGCTCGTCGTGCACGCATATCCGGACGGCCGCGCGCCCGGTCGCGAGCGCCTCGACGCCCTCGGCCTGAAATACAAGCTCGTGCCGGCTCCGGCCACGAGCGAGGACGTGGCGCTCTTGATCGCCGCCGAGAAGGGCGCCGAGCTGATCGTGGCCGTGGGCTCGCACTTCAACCTGGTCGAGTTCCTCGAGAAGAACCGCGCGGGCATGTCCTCGACGTTCCTCACGCGCCTGCGGATCGGCGAGATCCTCGTGGACGCCAAGGGCGTGAGCCGTCTCTACCGGCCGTCGGCCGGGCGGGGCCCACTCGTGTTCCTCATCTTCGCGGCCCTGCTCGCGCTGGTGGTGATCATCGCGTTCTCGCGCAACCTGGGCCCGTTCTTCGACCTGCTTTGGCTCAAGCTGCAGATCCTGCTTGGCTTGAAGTAACGGATGTTCGACTTCCGCTACCACGCGCTGTCGCTCGTGGCCGTGTTCCTCGCGCTCGCCATCGGGATCCTGCTCGGAGCGACGATCGGCAACTCGCTCGTCAGCGATGCCGACAACGGCATCCGCTCGTCCCTGCACCAGGACGTGATCAACGCGCGCAGCGCCGCGAGCCAGGCGCAGTCGCAGCTCAGCCAGCGCGACAAGATCATCTCGAGCGCGCTGCCGATGCTCGTGCAGGGCGAGCTGAGCGGCGAGCGCGTGGCGATCATCGCCACCGGCTCACTTCCGAGCAGCATCGAGTCGGAGGTAAGGCAGACGATCGAGACGGCGGGCGGCACGGTGGACTCGGTGTCGGAGTTCGACGTCCCGAACCAGCTCGACTCGATCGAGCAGGCGGCGAATGTGCGCGGCAGGAACCCGGAGATCGTGCAGGGCTTCGCCCGGCGGGTGGCGCGCTCGATCCTCAACGGTGCGGGGGTGTCGGTCCGGATGCATAAGAGCCTCACCGACACCATGCGCGGCGACTACCACGGCGCCAGTGCCGTCGTCTTCTACCGCTCGGCGCCGCCCGACCAGGAGACGGACCAGGACAAGGCACTGCGCGAGGGGTTCGAGAACGGGCTCGCGGACGGTGTGGACTCGACCAACGAGCAGGTCGTCGGGGTCGAGGAGCAGAACACCGACCCGTCGCAGGTGCCCTGGTACAAGGACCACAAGATGTCGAGCGTCGACAGCGTCGACCTCCCGGGCGGGCAGATCGCGCTCGTCTACGCGCTCACGGGCGAGAGCGGCTCCTACGGGGTCAAGGACGGCAGCTCGCCGCTGCCGAAGCTGCCGATCGGCTCCGGCTAGCGGATCGGCTCGTCCGCGCCGGGCGCTAGGGTGCGTTGGTGCAGTCATTGCCGTTCCTGGTTTCCCTGGGGGTGGCGGTCGGAGTCGTGCCGGCCGCGCTGCAGGGCCTCCGAAGCCAGGGGTTCGTGCGGCAGAACTACCGCGGCGTCGACGTCGCCTTCCCCGGCGGCATCGGCCTCGTGGCCGCCTCGCTCGTAGCGCTCATCCCGCTCGCACTGATCGACGAGCTCGGCAACCACGACGTCTTCCGCCCCGGCACCGGGCCGGCGCTCACCTATGTGATGGCGGTGGCGCTGCTCGGCCTGCTGGACGATCTCCTCGGCGGCGCCGGCGAGCACCCGCCGCGCGGCTGGCGCGAGCACGCCCGCGTGGCACTGGCCGGCGGCTTTTCGACAGGCGCGCTCAAGGCCGTCGGCTCGCTCGGCGTCGCGCTGTTCGTGCTGAGCGGGCGCGGGGTGTCGGCCGGCGAGTACCTGCTGTCGGTCGCGCTGCTCGTGCTGGCCACTAACTTCTTCAACCTGCTCGACCTGCGCCCCGGCCGCTCCGCCAAGGCGCTGATCGTGCTCGGAGCCGGGCTCACGATCGGCTCGCAGGACATCCACCCGCTGTGGACGCTCGGGCTCTTCGTCGGTCCGGTGCTGGTCCTGGCGCCGCTCGACCTGCGCGAGCGCACGATGCTGGGCGACACCGGCTCCAACGTACTCGGCGCGATCGCAGGCCTCTGGCTCGTGCTCACGCTGTCGACCCTCGGCCAGGCGATCGCGCTCGGACTGATCGCAATTGCCACTGTTTACGGGGAATTCCGCTCGCTGTCCGAGCTGATCGAGCGGGCCCCGATTCTTCGTCAATTAGACTCACTCGGGAGAGCGTGAATGCCTGACCGTCTGCGGGAAACCCGCTTCATATTCGTGACAGGGGGCGTCGTCTCGGCGCTCGGCAAGGGGATCGCGTCGGCCTCGATCGGCCGGCTTCTGGTGTCCCGTGGCCTGCGGGTCACGATCCAGAAGTTCGATCCCTACATCAACGTCGACCCCGGGACGATGAGCCCGTTCCAGCACGGCGAGGTCTTCGTCACCGAGGACGGCGCCGAGACCGATCTCGACCTCGGCCACTACGAGCGCTTCACCGACGTCAACACCACGCGCGGGTCGAATGTCACCACCGGCGCGATCTACAACACGGTGATCCGGCGCGAGCGCCGCGGCGACTACCTCGGCGGCACCGTCCAGGTGATCCCGCACATCACGGACGAGATCAAGCAGCGCATCCGCCTCGTCGCCGAGGCCGAGGACGTCGACATCGTGATCACGGAGATCGGCGGCACGGTGGGCGACATCGAGTCGCTGCCGTTCCTCGAGGCGCTGCGCCAGTTCCAGGTCGACCAGGGGCGCGACCGCTGCATGTTCATCCACCTCACGCTGGTGCCGTTCCTGGGTCACGCCGGCGAGCTCAAGACCAAGCCGACTCAGCACTCGGTGCAGGAACTGCGCCGCATCGGCATCCAGCCGGACATGGTCATGTGCCGCTCGGAGGG
>DASXNY010000024.1:0-39548 GCA_036494715.1 Thermoleophilaceae bacterium | reverse complement strand
TCAGATGAAGGGAACTCCGTAATGCCTGAACGCTTCCGCCTCACCGAGGACAACCGCAAGTGGTGGACGCTCGGAGCCATGTGCTTCGCGCTGTTCATGATCATGCTCGACAACACGGTCGTGAACGTCGCGCTGCCGTCGATCCAGCGCAGCCTCCATACCTCGCTCAGCAACCTCGAGTGGACGGTCAACGCGTACACGCTCACCTTCGGCGTGTTGCTCGTCACCGGCGGGCGCGCGGGCGACATCTTCGGACGCAGGCGCATGTTCCTGTTCGGAGTGATGCTGTTCGCCGCCTCGAGCGCGGCGATCGGGCTCGCCCCCAGCGACGCCTTCCTGATCGGCGGTCGCGCCATCCAGGGCATCGGTGCCGCGTTCATGATGCCGGGCACCCTCTCGATCATCTCGAACACCTTCCCGCCGCACGAGCGTGGCCGCGCGATCGGCACGTGGGCCGGCGTCTCGGCGCTCGCCCTGGCGCTCGGCCCGGTGGTCGGCGGCGCGCTGACGCAGTACGTGTCCTGGCGCGCGATCTTCTACATCAACGTGCCGGTGGCAATCGCCGCCGTGGCGGTCACCCTGTTCGCGACCCACGAGTCGCGTGACGAGACGATCGACCGCACCGTCGACTACCCCGGCATCGCCGCGCTGTCGGTCGGGCTCACCGCCCTCATCCTCGCGCTCGTCGAGAGCGCAAGCTGGGGCTGGGGCTCGTCCAAGATCATCGCCCTCCTCGCCCTCTCGGCGTTCAGCCTCGCGGCGTTCGTGTTCGTCGAACTGAAGGTCGCCAAGGCGCCGATGGTCCAGTTCGAGTTCTTCAAGTCGCGGACGTTCTTCGGAGCCAACCTGATCGCGTTCATCGTGTCCTTCGCGATGCTCGCGATGTTCTTCCTCACCGCGCTCTACATCCAGAACATCCTGGGCTACTCGCCGCTGCAGGCCGGGGTGCGCTTCCTGCCCACCACGCTGATGATCGTCCTGATCGCGCCGATCTCGGGCCGCCTCGCGGACCGCATCGGGCCGCGCATTCCGATGACGGTCGGGCTCGCGCTGACCGCTGTGGCGCTGTTCCTTCAGACGCAGCTCACCGTGTCGAGCGGCTACACGAACCTGCTGCCGGCGTTCGTCCTGATGGGCATCGGAATGGCGCTCGTGATGTCGCCGATGTCGACCGCGGCGATGAACGCGGTGCCCGCCACCAAGGCGGGCGTGGCGTCCGGGATCCTGTCGATGAACCGCATGGTCGGCGGCACGTTCGGAGTCGCCCTGCTGGGCACGATCTTCCAGACGATCAGTCGTAACCGGCTCAAGGACAACCTGGCGAGCATGCCGCTGTCACCCGGCCAGAAGTCGGCAATCGCGGACTCGATCGGACAGAGCTCGGGCAGCGGCCACACGGTCAGCCCGCAGATCGTCAACGCCGCTCACGACGCGTTCATTCACGGCTTTACGGGAGCGATGACGCTCTCGGCCGGGGTTGCCGCCGCGGGCGCCGTGTTCGCCTTCGTTTTGGTGAAGCCGCTCGCGAAGCGCGCGCCGGAGACGGCCTCCCAGCCCGAGGCCACGGCTGAGCCCATAGGCGTCTGAGCCTCCCCCACAAGACCCCTCCCCCAGCGCGGCGCCGATTGCCCAGGTCGGCGCCGCGCATTTCTTTCTAGGTCGCCTGCCGGTGGAGACCCGCGGCTTCGAGCGCCTGGGCGTGATCGAGGTAGATGCGATCGCGGAAGATCAGCCCGTTCCGGAAGCGGTGGACCGCGGTGAGCAGGATCTCGATCTCCACGCCGCTCGACTCACCGCGGACCGTCGTTCGGAGCTGAACGACCGTCCAGTCCTCCGACTGGAGGAACTCTTCCGGCTCGACGTGCACGCTGTCCCAGACGCCAAGCGCATCGGCAAACCACCTGCGCACCCCGTCGTGTCCCTCGTATGTGGCCGGGTCGGGAGCGTCCACGGCCTCGATCACCACCTCCGGATCGAAGTACTCGAGGAACTCGTCGAGATCGCCGGCCTTGAGCTCAGCAAAGCGCGTGTTCATCAGCCGATAGAGGCGACGCAGCGTCTCGATGTTCTCGAGCGACATTGGCCGCCTAGTATCCCCCGCCGGTAGCATCCCCGCCCCCTTCTCGACCTCGGAGGACCGAACAGAGCGATGGCGCAAGTTGACCTGACGAACGTGGCTGACGTGGGCGTCGAGCCCGGCACGCTGCCCGAGACCATGGCCGCTTGGGTGATCCGCCAGGAGCGCGAGGGCCAGCCCACCGACGCCTTCCAGCTCGAGCAGATCGAGGTACCGGAGCCCGGCCCGTTCGAGGTGATCGTGCGCGTGATGGCCGCGGGCGTGAACTACAACAACGTCTGGGCCGCGCTCGGCAAGCCGGTCTCGGTGTTCCGCTACCACCCGGACGAGGAGCACCACATCGGCGGCTCCGACGCCTCGGGCGTGGTCTGGAAGACCGGCGAGGGCGTGACGCGCTGGAAGCCCGGCGACGAGGTCGTGATCCACTGCAACCAGGCGTCGTACGAGGACCCCGAGGTGCACGGCTTCGACCCCCTCGCCGCGCCGTCGCAGAAGATCTGGGGCTACGAGACCTCCTGGGGCTCATTCGCCCAGTTCACGAAGGTGCAGGAGCAGCAGCTGCTCCACAAGCCGACGAACCTCACGTGGGAGGAGTCCGCCTCTTACGGCCTCACGTACTTCACGGCATACCGCATGCTGATCGACCAGTGCGACCTCCAGGCCGGCCACAAGGTGCTGATCTGGGGCGCCGCTGGCGGGCTCGGCGTGTTCGCGATCCAGCTCTGCAAGCTCGCGGGCGCGCAGTGCGTGGGCGTCGTCTCCTCGGAGGAGAAGGGCAAGCTCTGCATGGAGCTCGGCGCCACCGGCTACATCAACCGCAACGAGTTCGCCGGGATGATGCGCAAGGGCGGCGAGTCCCCCGAGGAGGAGAAGGAGCGCTTCGCGGAGTCCCGCCGCTTCGGGAAGGCCGTCAAGGAGATCCTCGGCGACTCCCCCGACATCGTCTTCGAGCACGTCGGGCAGGCCACCTTCCCCACCTCGGTGTTCGTGGTCAAGCCGTTCGGCAAGGTCGTGATCTGCGCGGGCACGACCGGCTTCAACCTCGACTTCGACGTGCGCTACCTGTGGATGCGCCAGAAGCAGATCATCGGCTCGCACTTCGCCAACGCGTGGGAGTGCAACAAGGCCAACGACCTGATGGCGCAGAGCCTGATCCGTCCGGTGCTGTGGCGCACCATGGGCTTCGAAGGCGTGGCGGAGGCGCATCAGCTGATGCTCGAGAACAAGCACCTGGGCAAGATCGCGATCCTTGTGGGCGCGGCCTCGGACGGGCAGGGCAAGACCGCCGAGGGCCCGGGTGCGATTCACGCGGAGGTGGGGGCATGATCGGCAAGCCTGGCGACACACTCGTCGAGATCCACTGGATCGCGAATCCGTTCCGGGCCGAGAAGCTGCGGGAAGCCATGCTGCCCGCGGCGGAGCTCGTGCTCGAGTACGGCGCCACCGGCTGGGCGTTCATCCGCTCGAAGGAGGATCCGCAGCACTTCATCCAGCTTGGGCTGTTCGCCAGCACGACGGACTTCGAGCGCTACTGGTACTCGGATGAGATGTCCGAGCTGCGGGTGAACGCCACCGGACTGTTCCAGGTGCCGATCCTGCCGGTGTGGCTCACCGTCGAGGGCAACGGCGCGATCGTCCCGGAAGAGGTCGAGGCGTCCTAGCCCTGCTCGAGGGGGGCCATCGTCAGGCCCGCCTCGTTGAGTTGCTCCCAGTAGAGCTCGGCCGTCTCCTTCGGGCCGGACCAGACGATTGCCTGGCCGCTGTTGTGGATCCTGTCGGCGATCGCGTAGCCCTGATCGAGGGAGACACCGGGCAGGACGCGCGAGAGCGCCTGCGCCACGCCGTCGAAGGTGTTGTGGTTGTCGTTCAGGACGATCACGCGCCAGTGCCCGCCGAGCGCGTCGTCCGGTCCCGCCGGGCGCGGGAGCTCGACGGTCTCGCCGGTGGTCACGCGGCCTCCGGCTCGGCCTTCTTGGCCCAGTAGCGCTCGAGGCCGAGGTAGAGCTGGTTGGGCGGCGCGGCCTGGAAGTAGGCCGCCGCCGTGTCGTCGCCGACGGTCGCGCGGGTCTCCGCCTCGACCACCTGGATGAAGCGCTCCATGTCGGCGCTGCGCGCCACCTCGCCCCAGGCCGCCAGCCGCCCGCGCATCTGGGCGATGTGCTCGTCGACGGTGTCCACCGCGCCGAAGTGCGTGAGGCGGAGGCGCGCGGGCTTGCGGCTCTGCACCAGGTCGAGCGACGCGCTCCACTTCTCGAGGTCGATGTCGGGTGGCGGCGTCGGGCACACCACGAACTCGGACGGCGGGATGCGGACGCCGCCGACGTCCCCCACGTACGCGTCGCCCGCATCGTCGTCGAAGTAGGTGACGTGGTGCGAGGCGTGGCCGGGCGTGTACTCGACCTTTAGGCCCTCGACGGTCTCGCCGCCCGAGAGCGCCCGGACGTTCTCCTCCGGCACCGGCACCATCTCGCCCCAGAGGCGGTCCATGTCGTCGCCGTAGAGCTGGGTGGCGCTCTTCATCAGCTTGGAGGGATCGATCAGGTGGGGCGCGCCGCGCTCGTGCACGTAGACGGTGAGGTTGGGATAGCGCCGCACCAGCGCCCCGCTGGCGCCGGCGTGGTCGAGGTGGATGTGCGTGAGCAGCAGCGCGCGCGGCTCGGCGCCGCCCAGCGCGTCGAGCAGCGTGTCGAGGCAGCTGGTGGGGCCCGGATCGATGATCAGGCCGTCCAACTCGTGCGCGCATATCACGTGCGGGCGCCCGAGATGCATGACGTCTATCTCACGGCTCATCGGCATCCGGACCATACAATTCCCGTCGTGGGGGCCTCTGAACCACGACTTCCCGACCCCGATAGCCCGTGGGTGATGCGCACATACGCGGGGCACTCGACCGCGCGCGAATCCAACGAGCTGTACAGAAAGAACCTGGAAAAGGGGCAAACCGGGCTGTCGGTGGCGTTCGACCTGCCGACGCAGACGGGCTACGACCCCGACCACGAGCTGTCGCGCGGGGAGGTCGGCAAGGTCGGCGTGTCCATAGCCCATAAGGGGGACATGCACACGCTCGTCGACGGCATCCCGCTCGACGAGATGAACACGTCGATGACGATCAACGCGACGGCGGCGTGGCTGCTCGCGCTCTACCTCACAGTGGCGGAGGAGAACGGCGTCGACCACAGCCTGCTCCAGGGCACCACCCAGAACGACATCATCAAGGAGTTCCTCTCACGCGGGACCTACGCGTTCCCGCCCGGGCCGTCGATGCGGCTGATCGCGGACATGATCGCCTACACCGTCGACGAGGTACCCAAGTGGAACCCGATCAACATCTGCTCGTACCACCTGCAGGAGGCCGGCGCGACCCCGGCGCAGGAGATCGCCTACGCGCTATCCACCGCGATCGCCGTCCTCGACGAGGTGCGCAAGCGCGTGCCGGAGGACAGCTTCGCGCGCGTGTTCGGGCGGATCTCGTTCTTCGTCAACGCGGGAATCCGCTTCATCGAGGAGCACGCCAAGCTGCGCGCGATGGGAGCGCTGTGGGAGGAGATCGGGCAGAAGCGCTACGGCGTGGACGACGACCGCTACCTGCGCTTCCGCTACGGCGTGCAGGTGAACTCGCTGGGCCTCACCGAGGCGCAGCCGGAGAACAACGTCATCCGGATCGTGCTCGAGGCGCTGGGGGTGACGATGGGGCGCGACGCGCGGGCGCGGGCGCTGCAGCTGCCGGCGTGGAATGAGGCGCTAGGGCTGCCGCGGCCGTGGGACCAGCAGTGGTCGCTGCGGATCCAGCAGATCCTCGCCTACGAGACCGACCTGCTCGAGTACCCGGACATCTTCGAGGGCTCGAAGGTGATGGACGCACTGGTGTCCGAGCTGATGGAAGCGGCGCGGGCGGAGATGGCGACGGTGGCCGAGTACGGCGGCGCCGTCGAGGCCGTGCCCTACATGAAGACGCAGCTCGTGGAGTCGCACCGGTCGCGGCTGGCGGCAATCGAGCGCGGGGACTTGAAGGTGGTCGGGCAGAACGTGTACACGACCACGGAGGAGTCGCCGCTCCGGCAGGGGGCGGACGGCGGGATTCTCACCGTCGACCCCGCTGTGGAGGAGGGGCAAAAGGAAGCAGTCAGGGAATGGCGGTCATCCCGTGACCAACCCGCCGTGGATGCCGCGCTGTCCGCGCTCGGTGAAGCGGCGCGGGACCCGTCCGTGAACTTGATGCCGCCCACGCTGGCCGCGGCCGCTGCCGGGGCCACCACCGGCGAGTGGGCCGGCGTCCTGCGCGAGGTGTTCGGCGAGTACCGTGCGCCCACCGGCGTGTCCGACGCCGCGATGGCGCCGGACGATGACCGGCTGTCGGCGCTGCGCGACCGCGTCGAGCGGGTGTCCGAGGGGCTCGGGCGGCGGGTCAAGATTCTCGTTGGCAAGCCGGGCCTCGACGGCCACTCGAACGGTGCCGAGCAGATCGCCGTCCGCGCGCGTGACGCGGGCATGGACGTCGTGTACGAGGGAATCCGGTTGACGCCGTCGCGGATCGCCCAGGCGGCGGTACAGGAGGGTGTACACGTGGTCGGGCTGTCGATCCTGTCGGGCTCGCACCTCGAGCTGATCCCGAGCGTGCTGTCCGAGCTGCGGGCAGCGGGCGCCGACGTGCCGGTGGTCGTCGGCGGGATCATCCCCGAGGCCGACGCCGCCAAGCTGCGCGAGGCCGGCGTGGACCGCGTCTACACGCCCAAGGACTTCGACATCAACCGCATCATGGGCGACATCGTGGACCTCGTGGCCGAGCGCAACGGCGTCGCCGCCGCACCGGCCGCGGCCTAGTGGATGGCGCTTCCTTAGGGCGCAGGCTCCGGGAGGGCGATCGCTCCGCCGCGCCCGCGGCTTTGAATCTGATCGAGGATCGGTCCGTTGATGGCCGGACTGCCGCTTTTGACCTACTCGCCGAGGTCTCTACTCAGGCAATGAGGGGTGAGGCTCCGGCGCATCTGGTTGGGGTGACTGGGCCGCCTGGGGCCGGGAAGTCTTCCCTGTTGTCGGCGCTGGTCTCGGCCTGGCGCGCGGCCGATCGCACGGTGGCGGTCCTCGCAGTAGATCCATCGTCGAAGCGCAGCGGTGGCTCGTTGCTGGGCGATCGCGCCCGCATCGACCACGACCCGGCCGACGACGGCGTGCTGATCCGCTCCACTGCGGCCGGCATGCGCCTGGGCGGCCTGGCGCCCCCGACGCGCGAGGCGGCGGAGGCGCTGGCGGCGGCCTTCGACATCGTGGTGGTCGAGACCGTCGGCGTCGGGCAGTCGGAGACCGACGTCGAGCAGGTGTGCGACACGGTCGCGGTGATCGTCCAGCCAGCCTCCGGCGACACGCTCCAGTTCCTCAAGGCCGGGATCATGGAAGTGCCCGACGTCCTCGTGGTGACGAAGGCCGACCTGGGCAAGCCGGCGCTGGCGGCGCGCCGGGACCTGGCAGCGGCGCTGCGCTCGCTCGGCAGCCGCGACATTCCGGTGCTGGCCGTGTCGTCGCTGCCGCCGCCGACGGGGATCGATGAGCTGGTGGCCGCGCTGGACGCGCACCGTTCGTCCCTGGACCTGCCGGCGGTGAGGGCGCGCCAGCGGCGCCTGGCGGCTCTGGCGGAGTTCATCGCCGAGCACGGAGAGCGTCGCCTGCGGTCCCTTGGCGGGCGCCGCGAGGCCGAGCGGCTGCTGGCGTCGCAGGCGGACGGCCTCGGCGTGCCGGAGCTGCTGGCCGTGCTGGAGAAAAGCGCGCAATAAGGGGTGGCTGGGGGCGGGTCGCGGGGGCGGGGGTGAAATCCCCAGCACGCCGGCCGAAGTCGAGGCGGACCGGCGCCGCGACGCTTGCCTCAAGCGGCACGGCTGGGACGTCCTGCGCGTGACCGACAAATGGCTCGCGAGCGACCCGGCGGGCGTCGCGGAGACGGTGAAAGGGCTAGTCGCCGATCACGTCCGGGTCGATCGCCTCTTCGGCATAGGCGATCGCCACGGCGTGGGCGCGCGTGTGCGCGTCGAGCTTGCGCAGGATGTTCTTGATGTGGGTGCGGACGGTGTGCGGCGAGACGTGGAGCTTGGAGGCGATGTCCTCGGTGGACGTGCCCATGGCCAGCTCCTCTAGAACACTCAGCTCACGGCGCGAAAGCGAGGCCGAGCGTAGGCTGCCTGAGCCACGCTGCGCGTCACGGTCCGAGCCGCGTCCCCTGCGTTCGACGCGGGACTGCCCACCGAGCGTCCGGTCACTTGCACCCTGCACCGTCGGACAAAATAGCGCGCGCGGCGGTCTGGCGCATTGACGTTACCTCTAACCGACGCGAACGAAGCCGACGGCATCGCTCGGCTGGTGTACGCGGCGCGCCACCTGATCCCCGGAGTTGCCCTCGATTGTGTGAATCTGGCCGTTTGAATCGACGCTTTCGACAATTCCGATGTGCTCGTGGAAAACGATCAGATCGCCGGGCTGAGGGGTCTGGCCGGAGGCCGGCGTGTAGGCGCGGCCGGAGCGCTGCGCCCAGGCATAGAGGGCATCGACGGAGCCGAACCCCTGGCCCTGGTCGCCGAGCGGCGCCCCTGCCTGACGGGCCGCCCAGGATACGAAGTAGGCGCACCACGGTCCCGGCCCGGGGTTGCCGGCGGTGGCGGAGCGGTACATCGCGATGCGCGGCGAGTTGTTCGAGCCGGGCGGCTGCTCGGCCTGGCCGACCTCGGCCGCGGCGGCGGCCACCATCCGCGCGCCCACCGTGTTGCCGGTGACAGTGCTGACAGGAGCGCTGGCCGCGGTGGCGGTTGTCCCCATCGCGCCCTGGAGCGCGTCGGCGAAGCTGCTGCCGCTCGTCGTCGAGGACGTAGCGGCCGGAGTGGACTGAGGAGGCGCGAAGGCAGTATCGAGCGCCTGGATCCGAGTCAGGACGGATTCGAGACTCACCACCGGGTAGTCGGAAGCGTCCTGACGATCTTTAGGAGCTATAGAGGTACAGGAGTACGGAAGTACAGAAGTACGGAATAGCGGGATCCTCCGCCTCCGCACCTCCGCACCTCCGCACTTCCGCCCTCCCGCACTTCCCCTACCTCAACAGCGAAAGAACGCTGTTCGGCAGCTGGTTGGCCTGCGAGAGCATGCTCGTGCCGGCCTGCTGCAGGATCTGATCCTTCGTGAACTCGACCATTTCGCTGGCCATGTCGACGTCGCGGATCTGGCTCTCGGACGCGGTCAGGTTCTCCTGGTAGGTCGAGAGGTTGTTGATGGTGTGCTCAAGACGGTTCTGCACCGCGCCGAAGGTGGCGCGCTGGGCAGACACCGCGTTGATCGCGTCGTCGATCTCCGAGATGTCCGTGGAGCCGCTGACGCTCAGCGAGAACACGTTGGAGCTGATGGCCGAGCCGAGGCTGATCGTCGACACGGTGATCACGTCGCCGTCGTTTGCGCCGATCTGGAACGTGATCGAGGCGTTCTGAGCCAGCAGGCTGATGCCGTTGAACGCGGCGGCCTGGCCGATGCGCTCGATCTCCGAGCCGAGCTGGTTGACCTCGGACTGGATAGCCGTACGGTCGTCGGTGCTGAGCGTGCCGTTCTTGTACTGCACGGCGAGGTCACGCACACGCTGGAGCATGGAGTGGACCTCGTTCAGCTGACCCTCGGCGGTCTGGACGAGCGAGATGCCGTCCTGAGCGTTGCTGTTGGCCTGCGCGAGGCCGCCGATCTGGGCGCGCAGCTTCTCGCTGATGGCGAGACCCGCGGCGTCGTCGGCGGCGCTGTTGATGCGGTAGCCCGACGACAGGCGGGCCATCGACTGCTGCATCCGCATCGTCGTGCTGTTGAGGTTGCGCTCGGCATCGAACGCGGCGATGTTGTTCTGAATACGAAGGGACATCGTTCATCTCCTTGATGACGCTGGTGTTAGTCCCAGGGCAACTCCCTGTCGCCCTGTATTTGCAGCCGAAGTAGTCGGCCCGCAGGTGGCTGGCTGAACACAACTTGGACGCGTGTTCGAGAACTGAAAAGGGCGGGCCCGAAGGCCCGCCCTTTTCTGATCCGTCCCTCGAGGTGGCTCGTACCTCGATGGTTATGTTCGCCCCGTAAGGAGCGTTATGTGAGCTCCGCCTAGCGGAGCAGCGACAGAACCGAGTTGGGCAGCTGGTTGGCCTGCGAGAGCATGCTCGTGCCGGCCTGCTGCAGGATCTGATCCTTCGTGAACTCGACCATTTCGCTGGCCATGTCCACGTCCCGGATCTGGCTCTCAGACGCGGTCAGGTTCTCCTGGTACGTCGAGAGGTTGTTGATGGTGTGCTCAAGACGGTTCTGCACCGCGCCGAAGGTGGCACGCTGTGCGGAAACCGCGTTGATCGCGTCGTCGATCTCCGAGATGTCGGTGGAGCCGCTGACGCTCAGCGAGAAAACGCTGGAGCTGACGGCAGCACCGAGGCTGATCGTCGACACTGCGATCGAGTCGCCGTCGTTGGCGCCGATCTGGAAGGTGATCGTGGTCGCCGCGGCGAGCAGGCTGATGCCGTTGAAGGCAGAAGACTGGCCGATGCGCTCGATCTCCGAACCCAGCTGGTTGACCTCGGACTGGATAGCCGTACGGTCGTCAGTGCTGAGCGTGCCGTTCTTGTACTGCACGGCCAGGTCACGCACACGCTGGAGCATGGAGTGGACCTCGTTCAGCGAACCCTCAGCAGTCTGGACGAGCGAAATGCCGTCCTGAGCGTTGCTGTTGGCCTGGGCAAGACCGCCGATCTGGGCACGCAGCTTCTCGCTGATGGCGAGACCCGCGGCGTCGTCGGCCGCCGTGTTGATCCGGTAACCGGACGAAAGGCGAGCCATCGACTGCTGAAGCCGGTTGCTCGTCGAGTTCAGGTTACGCTCGGCGTCGAACGCGGCGATGTTGTTCTGAATACGAAGGGACATCGTTCATCTCCTTGATGACGTTGTTTATGTAGTCCCCGGGAGACTCCGTGTCGCCCGTTACTGCTGTGCTGCAGCCGGAGTAATCGACCGCCCCGGCTCGCCTTTCAGCGGCTTGGACGTTCGTACTACGCAGCGGCTCCGAGCCTGCCTCGGCCCCAGGCCTCGACGATCGCGGAGGCGATCTCCGGCAGCGGGCGAACCTCGCTCACAGCGCCGCGCAGAGCGGCCTCGCGCGGCATTCCGTAGACCACGCAGGTGGCCTCGTCCTGGCCTATCACCCAGCCACCGGCGCGCCTGAGCTCGACCAGGCCGTCCGCCCCGTCGTCGCCCATGCCGGTGAGGATCACGCCCAGCGCGTTGGCGCCATAGACCTGCGTGACCGAGTGAAGGAGGTGAGTCACGGACGGCCTGTGGCCGCGCACCGGCGACTCGGCGCTGAGCCGGATGCGCCTCGAGGCGTCGAGCGACATGTGGTGCTCGCCGGGGGCGAGGATCACCTCGCCGGCGACCGGCTTGTGGCCCTCCTCACCCAGCTTCACGTCGAGCGGGGTGAGGTTGCCAAGCCAGTCGACGAGCCCCTTGTGGAAGCCCACGGTGATGTGCTGCACGATCAGGATCGGCACCGGAGCGGGGGTCGGCAGCGCGCCGATGATCTTGCCCAGCGCGTCCGGGCCGCCGGTGGACGAGCCGATGGCGATGATGTCCACGCGCCGCTTCGCGGCGCGTGGGGTGGCGGGGGGCGGGGTGGCGCGGGGCGCGGTCGCGGGTGGCGGGGTAAGCCGCGCACGCCTGCGGACGACCCTTACTCCGGCCATCGTCTTCACCGTGGTCGTGATGTCGGCGGCGCGGTCGCTGAAGTCCGGCGCGCTTGGGCCGCTCGGCTTCGCGAGGACGGCGAGTGCGCCCGAGCTCATCGCCTCGAAGGACATCTTCACGTCCCTCGGGTCGATGGCGCTGATGACGACGATCGGCGTCGGCGTCTCCGCCATGATGCGGCGCGTGGCCTCGAGGCCGTCCAGCTTGGGCATGTGGACGTCCATCGTGATCACGTCGGGCGTGAGCGCGGCCGCGAGCTTTACGGCCTGCTCACCGTCGCGAGCCTCGCCGACCACCTCGAGCCCGGGGTCCCGGTTGATGATGGACACGATCAATGCCCGAGCCACCGCCGAATCCTCGGTGACCAGTACGCGGAGCGGAGCGGACAAGCGCTCAGACCTTGTAGGCAGCGGCGAGCTGCTCGAGCTCGGCCGCGACCCTGTTGAGGTTCTCGACGGTGGCCTGAGCCTCCTCGGTGCCTGCCACGAACTCCCCAGCGGTCTGGCTCGCCTCGCGCATCCCGACGGTGATCTGGTCCATACCGACGTTCTGCTGCTTCGCGGCGGCCACGATCTGCTGAGCCGCCTGAGCCGACTCGCGCGTCGAGTCGGTCAGGGTCGAGATGATCTCCCCTGCCCGGCGCGCCAGCTGATGCCCGGACTCGACGACGGTCGTGCCGCGGGCCGCGGCCGCGACCGCCGCACGGGTGGCGACGTCGATCTCCTGGAGGATCGCCTGCACCTGTGCCGTGGCGGCCTTTGACTGCTCCGCGAGACCGCGCACCTCGTCGGCAACCACGGCGAACCCCTTGCCCTGCTCACCGGCCCGGGCGGCCTCGATCGTCGCGTTCAGCGCCAGCAGGTTCGACTGGTCGGCCAGGTCGTTCACCGCGGCCGTGATCTCGCCGATCTGGGCAGTGCGCTCGGACAGTGCCCGTACGTCTTCGGCGATGCCCTCCACCCGCTCGCGGATCTCATCCATGCCCGCGACGATCGCCTGAACCGCCTCGGCTCCCTCGTCGCCGTGGCGGACCGACAGCTCGGCGCGCTCGGCTACCTGCTCTGCGGTGTGGGCGGTCTGCTCAGCGGTGGCGCGGATCTCCTCCGTGGCGGTCGTGGTCTGGCTGATCACCGCGGACTGCTGGCTCGCGCCCGCCGACTGCTGGTTGGCCGTCGCGAGGATCTCCGCCGCGCTCGACGAGATCGCACGAGCGCCCTCCAGCACCTGGGACGACATGCCGGCGAGGCTCTCGACCATCGTGTTGAGGTTGTCGCCGAGCTGGGTCAGCTCGTCGTTGCCGTCGACCCGGACCCGGGAGCTGAGGTCGCCCTGCGCCACCTGGGTCGTGAACTTGGAGTAGCGCCGTACGCGCGGCACGATCTGCCGGACCAGCCAGGCCATGCCGAGCAGGCCGAACAGCGTGGCGATGCCGACGGAGATCCAGGTCAGCCGCTTCCCGCTCGATGCAAACGACTCCGAGCTCGCGAAACCCGCCTTGGCGCGGGCGTCCGAGATCGTGCCGAGCGCCTCCATGTTGCTCTTCAGCGGGTCGATGCGCGTGTCGAGCGCGGCGGCGATCTCGTTGGTGCTCATGCCGGTTGCGGTCGAGTAGCGGCCCTCAGCCCAGTCCTTCATGAAGCTCGGCCAGAGGCTGGACTCACTGGCGATCAGCTTCGTCTGCTGAGAAGTGAGGTCCGGGAGCGCCCGCAGATGAGCCAGCTCCTGCCGGATCGCGACGTTGCGCCGCTGAAGCTCGTCGGCCTCGCTCTTGTCGTGGATGACGGTGTAGTTGACAGCCTCGTCCTGCACGTGCCCGATCTGGACGTTGAGGTCCGCGATCGTGCGCATGCCATCGAAGTCGCGCGTGTAGATCGTCTTGAGGTGGTTGTTGAGGCCGTTGTTCGCGTGGATCCCGCTCCACGCGCAGAGGGCGACGGCGGCCAGCACGACGGCCATCATCACGCCGAACTTGGCCGTGATACCGAGCTTGATCATTTTCATCTCAGGGTCCTCCCCTTGCGTGCCGCTCAGATGAGCCGGCGAACCGTGTCCAGTAGCTGGTCCTGCTCCGCGCTGCCCTTGATCACGTACGCGTCGGCGCCGGCGTCGATCCCGCGCTTGCGGTCCTCGTCGGAGCTCAACGTCGTGATGAGCACGAGCGGCATGTCCTTGAGTTGCCGGTCGGCCCTGACCTTCGCGGTCAGCTCGAAGCCGGTCATGTTCGGCATCTCCACGTCCGAGACGATCAGGTCCGGCGCCTCGTTCTGAATCAAGTTCCAGGCCTCGAGACCGTCGGCCGCCGCGGTGACCGCGTAGCCGGCGGATTCGAGCAGCGCCTTCTCGAACGTCCGGATCGTCACCGAGTCGTCGACGACGAGGATGCTCTGCTGCGAGGCAGGGCGCGCCTCGCTCGGCGGCGCACTGGCCTCTGGCCTCTGGCCTCTGGCCTCTGCTCGCAGCAGGTCGAGGACATTCAAAATCGGTACGACCTGCCCGGTCCCGAGGATCGTGACGCCGGCGACCAGGCGCACGCGCATCAGGGGCCTGGGCAGCGTCTTCGTGGCGACCTCCTGGGCCCCCACCAGCCGATCGACGAGGACCGCCGCACGGCGCTCCGCCGAGCTGACGATGATCGCCGGCCTGTTGACGAGCTCGCCGGCGTCGCCCGGGAGGCCGAGCAGGTCTGCGAGGCGCAGCAGCGCCATCGGTCGCTCGTCGATCCGGACCGCGTCGTGACCCTGGGTGCGCCCGATGTCGTCCTCTGACAGGCGCACGATGCGGTCGACGCCCGTGATCGGCATGCCGAAGGTCTGGCCCCCCGCCTCGACCATCAGGCAGCGGGTGGTGGCGACGCTCAGCGGCACGCTCAGCGTGAACCTGGTGCCCGCCCCCAGCGCCGACTCGACCTCGATCACGCCCTGAAGGCGCTCGATGTGCTCGCGGACGACGTCCATGCCCACGCCGCGGCCGGAGAGGTCCGTGACCTCCTCCTTAGTCGAGAAGCCCGATCGGAAGATCAGCCTCAGCGCGTCGTAGTCGCTGAGCGAGGCGGCGGCGTCCGCGTCGACGATTCCACGCTCCACGGCCTTGGCCTTGACCCTGTCGACATCGATCCCGGCGCCGTCGTCCGAGATCTCGATCACGAGGTCGGCAGCGCGCTGGAAGGCGGCGAGAGTGATGTGGCCCTCCTGCGGCTTGCCGGCGACCGCGCGCACGCCGGGCTCCTCCACGCCATGGTCGATGGAGTTCCGAAGCATGTGGGTGAGTGGGGCGCCCAGCTGCTCCAGCACCTGCTTGTCGACCTCGGTCTCGCCGCCCTCGATCGTCAGCTTGACCTGCTTGGAGAGCTCGCGCGTGATGTCGCGGAGCATTCGCGGGAAGGAGTCGAAGACCGTCGCGACCGGCCGCATACGCGTCCGGCGCACGTCGTCCTGGAGGTCGTTCGTGACCTGGGCCATGCGGTGGGCGTCCACCTCGAACTTGCGGCGCAGGTCGGCGAGGCCGGCCCTTGCGGCGCGCATCTGCTCGTAGCTCCGGTCGAGAACCTCGACCAGCCCACGGGCGTCGTCCAGTGCGCGCTCGTCGCCACTCAGGGCGCGTTCGAGCATGCGGGCGGGGTGCCTCTTGCGCCAGCCGTTCTCGAGCTCGGCGAGCGATTCGAGCAGCGCGCGGGCGTCTGCAAGGCGGTGCTCGCTGTTGAGCCGGGCCGCGATCAGCTCGCCGACCTGTGCCATCAGGGCGTCGAGCTTGGCGGTGGCGACGCGGACCGTCTCAGCCGCCGCCCTGGCCGGCTCCGCCGGCTGCGGCGGGAGTTGGGGAGTTGGGGAGCTGGGGAGTTGGGGGAGCTTGGGCTCCGGCGCCGGCTTGCCGTCCGCGGCCGACTCCAAGGCGTCGCACAGTGCATCGAGGTCTACGTCGGCCGGCGTGCCTGTCAGTCCTTCTTCGACGAGCGCGGTGAGACCGTCGAGCGCCTTGTGGGCGAGGTCGAAGACCTCTGAGCTGGGCTCGAGCTCGCCCTTGTGGATCATGCTGAAGAGGCTCTCGAGCTCGTGCGACAGCCTCTCGACGAGCACGAGGTCCACGGCCCGGGCGGCGCCCTTCAGGCTGTGGGCCTCGCGGAAGATCTCCTCGAACAGCGCGCCCCGCTGGGCAGCGTCGGCCTCCTCGAGCGCCAGCAGCTGGCTGCCGATGGTCTGGAGCTGCTCTTTGGCCTGATCGGCGAAGGTGGCGAGGAGCAGCTGCTGCAGTTCGTCGTCGGATATGGACATGGGCTCGCGCGTCTAGGAGGCGTCGTGCTCAACGACGAGTGCGGGATCCGCGAGCAGCGCGTCCAAATCGAGCACGGACAACATGCCGGGTGTCACACCCCTGACGACCCGCGCGCCGCCCCGCTCCGCGGCCACGGGCGGCGCGAGCTCGGCGACGCGGATGTTGCTGATCCCCGGGACCTCGTCCGCCAGCAGGCCAACGGTCAGACCAACTGTGGAGACAAGGACGATCTTCGGCTCTCGGCCGTCGTGCGACGGCGGCAAGCCCAGGTAGCGCTCGAGATCGAGCACCGGGTACATGCTGCCGCGGAGGTTGACGACGCCGGCCCAGAAGGCGGGAGTGCCGGGAATCGGCGTGATGTCCGTGAGCGGCTCTACCTCGAGCACGTCCTGTACCTCGATGCCGTATCGCTCGCCGCCGGTGGCGAGCACGATCACACGCAGCGTTTCGTCATCGGATTCGGCGTCGTCCGACGAGCGAGCCAGGGCAGCGGCTCGCTCCCGGAGGATCCGGTCGATGTCGGCCTCGCTGCCGCGGGCGTCCGGTGGGAGCTGTTGGGTACCGGCCATCGCCCCGGTTGATCGGCGCGCGGACCCCGGTCTTGAGGTACTCCGATCGCTCTGGAAGGCCGCTAGGCGACCAGTTCCCGCTGGACTGTCACGAGCTCCCGCAGGCGTCCCACGGTGAGGCCGTCGCCCTCGGCCAGGAGCTCTTCGGCAGGCCGACCCGAGAGCAGGTCGGCGATGGTGGCGAGCGACTTCTGAGCGCGCGCCGCCTGGCCGGTGCGGCCGAACACCGCGGCGGCCGCGAAGTGACCCAGCACGAAGGTCTGGTCGAGGAAAACGCTGCGACGGAACGCGGCTAGCGCAGACTCGAGCTTGCCTTGCTCCTGCAGCGCGATACCGCGCAGGTAGTGCGCCTCCGGCGCCAACCCCCGGTTCGCGAGCGCGATGTCGACCCAGCGCTCGGCCTCCGCGAAGCGCACCCTGCTGGCGAAGATCTTGGCGAGCAGGTATGGCGCGCGGTAGTCGGCGGGCGAGGCAGCGGCGAGCTCCTCGAGGCGATTGATCGCCTCGCCGGCCTTGCCCGCGCCGAACAGCGCGTACGCCTCCTCGGCATCCAGTGCAGGCGCCGCGGGGGCGACGGGCGCGGCGCGCCGCTTGGCCGGAGTGACCGGAGCCAGCGGCGCCGGCAGCGGCCGGAGCGGCAGTGACGGGCGCCTGTAGACGACCGTACCCGGATAGTTGACCACCTGATAGCGCTCGAAGATCTCCTGCGAGGGCTCTGCATGCCCGACCACGAGCCAGCCGCCCTCGACGAGCGAGTCGTGGAGACGTTCGACGACGCCCCGGATCGCCTCCGCACGGAAATAGATGAGCACGTTGCGGCACAGCACCAGGTCCATGCGGTCGGTCAGGGTGGCTACCGAGGGGTAGCGGTCTTCGATCAGGTTGAGCCGCGCGAAGCTGACCATCCGGCGGATGCGCGGCGCGAGCTCGAACTCGTGCTCGCCCGAGCCGACGAAGTACCTCTCCTTGACCTCCGCCGGCACGTCGCGGAAGGACCAGCTGCCGTAGCGACCGACGTCCGCCTTGGCCAGCGCAGTCGTATCGATGTCCGTTGCGCGGATCAACACGTCCCAGTCCTCGCGCTCGGGCAGCAGCCTGTCGATCAGGATCGCCAACGAGTAGGGCTCCTCGCCCGTCGAGCAGCCGGCACTCCAGATGCGCAGCCGGCGCGTCGAGCGCCGCGCCTCGATCAGCCGCGGCAGGATGTCCGCCCAGAGCGCCTTCATCTGCGGACGATTGCGGAAGAAGTGCGTCTCGTTGATGGTGATCGCGGGCACGATCGCCTCGAACGCGGCGGCGCCGCGCTCGCCTCCCTCTGCCAGCAGCTCGCAGAGGGCGCCGTGATCGGGCGCTCCGGTGAGCGTGAGAGCGGCGCAGATGCCCTTCTCGAGGTCGCCCCTGCGGGCCTCGGGGATCTCGATGCCGGCGCGCTGCCGGACGATCGCCCGATAGCGCTCGAAATCGGCGCTGCTGAGCGTCAGCGTGCGCGCTCCGCCGGTCATGGGGCGGCCAGCGGCTGCGCTCCGGCGCAGACGTTGTCGAGATCGAGGATCAGAATCAGCCGCTCGCCCGAGCGCGCCAGGCCCGCGACAGCGCCCGTGTCGCCCGCGCGGGCCGCCGGCGGGTCGATCGCGTCGCCGGGCACGTTGACAAAGTCGGCGACCGAGTCGGCGATGAGGCCGACACTCCCGGCCGCAACCTCGGCGACGATGATCGGCGTGCTCAGGCCGGCCGGCTGCGGCGTCAGGCCCAGGCGCGTGCGGAGGTCGATCACCGGGATCACCGTGCCGCGCAGGTTGATCACCCCCGTCAGCCAGTCCGGCGCCTCGGGGACGGGCGTGAGCGCGACCATGCGCAGGACCTCCATCACGCTGCCCACCGCCAGGCCGTACTCGGACTTCGCGATGCGGAAGACGACTAGCTGGGTGGCGACGGCTGAAGCCGTCTCGCTGTCGCTGACGGCAGGGGTGCTCATGCCCGTGTGATCGGCCTTGAAGCGCTGCTTTTGATGGCGTGTTCGACGGCTGTACTAGCGCGGACGGGCTCAGACAGCCTGCGGCGCGAGCGCGGCCCAGCGGCGCTCGGCAAGCGCTCGCAGCCGATCGAGCTGGGCGTCGTCGAAATGTGCCGGGGCGTGGAAGACGCCCTGCGGATCCCGTCTGGTGAAGACGGCGTCGACGCTGCCGGCGATGGCCGCCTCCGAGCCGTCGCCGCCCTGCACGAGCAGCAGGTCGGCACCCGAGTCGCCGTCCAGTCCGGCGGCGGCGAGCACGCTCGCGAGACGGTTGGCGAGCTCGTCGGCGGGCGTCCCGTTCGCATAGATCGCGAGCGTGGCGTCGTCGCTGCCACTGAACTCGCCCACCCAGGCGGCCAGCAGCTCCGAGCTGGCAAGCAGCTCGTCGCCGAAGGCCAGCGCGACGAAGCCGCGCGCGCCCTCGAGGCCGTCGCCTCGCCCGTCGCCGCGCCACTTGGCGGCCAGGTAACGCTGGTTGTCGGCGGACAGCGACGAGGGAGCGTCGGCCTCCGCCGACTCCCAGATGCCGTCGACCTGCGCGGAGGACTTGTGCTCGAAGTGGATCAGGCGGCCGCTGCCCACGTGCAGCACGCGGAACCCGAGCCGCTTCGCGCGCAGGCAGTAGTCGTCGTCGTCGTGCCAGAAGAGGCCGAGGTTCTCGTCAAAGCGGCCGATCTGGCGCATTGCGTCCGCCGACATGAACATGCAGAAGCCGACGACCATGTCTGCCTCGACCGGGCCCGGGCAGTTGAGGGTCTCCTCGTTGCGGCCGTCGGCGTGGAAGTGGAGGCGCACGCCACGCTCGCCGGCGATTGCCGCGCCGCGATCGGCCTCGAGTGCTGCCGCGAACGGCTGCCACCAGCCGGAGTAGACCTCGACGTCGTTGTCGAGGAACACGACGTGATCGACGTCATCGGCGAGCGCGGCCGCGATGCCCACGTTGCGCCCGCCCGACACGCCGAGGTTCTCCTCCGAGCGCAGCAGCCTGACCCGCGGATCGAAGTCCGTGGCCCAGTCAGGCGTGCCGTCCGTGGAGGCGTTGTCCACGAGATAGACGGTGAAGCCGGTGTCGGTGTGGCGCAGGATGCTCCTAAGGGCGCGCTGGGTGTAGTCGAGCGCGTTGTGAGCGAGGACCACGATGCCGAGCTTCGAGGTCGCCTCAGCGGCGACCTGCGGCCCGGCCCCCGCGCCGAGACGCTGGACGAGCTCGTGGTAGACGGCAAGCTGCTGCCCCGCGACCTCATCTGCGTCGAACAGCTCGCGCACGCGCTGCTGCGCGCGGCTCGCGGTCTGCGCCGCCCAGCCGCCGGCGAGTGCCTCCGCGGCCTGCGTTCCAAAGCCGGCGGCGTCCTCGATCGGCAGCGCCAGCAACCCGTCGTCTGGGGCGAGCCAGCCGCTCAGGCCGCTGCGGTCGCTCGTGATCACGGGCACACCGCAGGCGAGCGCTTCGACGGCGGCCATGTGGAAGTTCTCGAAGCGGGAGGGCAGGATCGCGCAGTCACTCGCCCCGATGTGCTGCAGGACACCGGCCTCGTCGACCTCGGCCACGAAGCGGACGTCGCCGAAGTCGAGGCCCAGCTCGCGCATCAGCGGCACGAGCGTGCCGACGCGGTAGCCGTCGATGTCGCGGCCCACCAGTGTGAGCGCCACGTCGAGCCCGCGGCCCTTCGCGGCGGCGGCCGCGTAGAGCGCGAGCTCGGGGCACTTGAGCGGCTCGAGCCGGCCCAGGAACAGCAGCCGCAGCGGCTGGCCCTCCCGCGGAGCGGCCTCGCGCGGCGTGAAGCGCTCGAAGTCCATGCCGAGGGGGAGCGCGCGCACGGGCGGCGTGCGCTGGCCCACGAAGCGTTGCGTCTCGTCGATCACCTGCTGGGTCGGCCCGAGCAGGAGGTCCGCCTTCACGAGGGCGGCGGTCTCGAGAGCCTCGAGTCCCCTGTCGCCGCCGGACCGCGGGCGGCCCGAGCGCTCGGACACAACGCCGCTCAGCGCGTGCAGCCGGACGACGAGAGCCGTCTCGGGCCGGCGTTCGAGGTGGAGCGTCTCGCCGAAGTAGTCCTGTGCGTGCACGACGTCGAAACCTACGAGCGAGTCGAGCGCCGCGTAGTAGCCCGCGACGGTCAGGCTCCAGGCGCCCGCCACCACGTAGTGCATGTCCGCCGGGACCTGGGGCGTCTGTGCGGGCAGCCGATGCACCACCACGCCGTCCTTAATCGCACGCGTGAAGAGGCCGCGCGGCGAGTACGTGATCACGTGGACGTCCGCGCCGGCGCGCGCCAGGGCGCGGGCGGCGATGTGCTCGGCGCGGGCGATGCCCCCGAAGGCCGACTCCGGCGGGTACTCGCGGCTGATGATGCAGATCCTCAGGCTCATATTGCCTCCGCGGCTGCGATCCAGTTGTCCTCGTGGGGCGAGTAGAGGTCGACGATGCGGAAGCCGTTCTCGACCAGCACGCGCTCGGCGTTGCGCTCGTTGAAGAGGTGCACGTGCTCCAGCGGGCTGACGGTCGACCAGTCGAGACCCTGGTCGGAGTAGTTGAGCGACGACGTGGTCGGGGTCTCGATCACGAGCAGGCCGCCGAGCTTGAGCACGCGGCGCATCTCGCGGATCTCCTCGACCGGCTCGAACATGTGCTCGAGCACGTCGTGGAGCGCCACGATGTCGAAGGAACCCTCCGGGAACTGCTGCTCCGCGAGCGATCCGCAGTACATCGTCACGCCGTGTGCATCGCGCGCGAGCTGGCAGACGTCCGCCGCCGGCTCCAGGCCGCAGGCGTCGAAGCCGCGGTCCGCGGCCTGCTTCACGAGCCCGCCGCTGGAGGCGCCGACGTCCAGCAGCCGGCCGCTCGTGCGGTGGGGAAGGATGTCGCGCTGGAGCTTGCCAAGCCCGTTCGCGTAGTCGAACTGGAGCCGCTCCTGGATCGAGGGGGATCCGATCGCAACCTGGTACTGCTCCCAGTAAAAGCTTCCGTAGAGCTCCGGCACGGCCTCGTCCGGCATGCGCGGGCTGGTGAAGAGGTGACCGCACTCGGCGCAGCGCTTCATCGCGATGCCCCACTTCTCGAGGGCGGGCTCGAGCCGCTCGGTCTCACCGCAGACCGCGCAGGGGACCTCGCGCCAGTCGTACTTCCTCATGTCCTCGATCAGGCTCTGGAGGATGTGCCGGCGTTCGCGTGCGAGCTCAGGATCGTGAAAACGCATCGAGGGAGGGATCGGGGATCGGATCGCTCGGCCGAGCCGGCCCGAGCTAGTCCGGTTGATCGACCGACTCCCGGCGGACTTGAGGCGCGCTCGAGGCGCGCGAGGAACTCAGACGGCGCTGCTGATGGCGCCGGTGAGCGCGGACGCCAGGGCGTCGGGAGCGAGGCCCTTTTCGATGTAGTCCTGGGCGCCGAGGGTGAGGGCGAGCGCCTTGTCCTCTTCCTCGTTCACGGTCGCGCTGTTCAGCACGATCGCCATGCTGGCGAGGACGGGGTCGCCGCGGAAGGCCTCGGTGAGCTGGAAGCCGTCGAGGCCGGGCATGCGCACGTCCGACAGCACGACGTCGGGCTGCTCCTCCTTGGCCGCGTCGGCCGCCTGGCGGCTGTCGTTGACGATTGAGACCTCGAAGCCCTGGGACTCGAGCGCGATGCGTGTGCGGAGCGCCTGGGTCGGGCTGTCTTCAACGATGAGGACCTTCGGCATTTACTGATTCCTTCTCTGACTGTTGTCAGCGGACCCTGCCCGCTTGGTCAAATGAGGCTATCTACTCACTCGTTCCGGCTAATCGGCTGCGTGCCCTGCTTCTTTATCGAAGTCCCTCAGGAGAGCGATCCGGCGATCCGTCTGGGTAGGGAGTCGCGCAGGCCGGCGGCGTAGGCACTGAGCTCCTGCGGAACCGCGCTCAGGACCTGCTGAGCGCGCCGCACGAGCGCCGCCGGCGGAGTCGCCCCCTCGGGTACCAGCACGGCGCCGGCCGCGGCCACCAGGCTCGGCAGGCTGGCCGACTCGGGCTCGCAGAGCGCGATGTCGGGAAGCTTGTCCTGGGCGAGCCCGGCGCTGTCGAGGCTGTCGAGGATGCGCGGGGCGAGCACGCTTGGGTCCGCACCGGCGGGCAGGTAGAGGGCCAGGGTCACCGGGTCGTCGTCGCCGATCGCGGCGGCCCAGCGCGCGAGCGCGGTGGCCCAGCTCTCCTCGTCGTCCCAGTCGGGCGCGAACAGCACGAGCTGATCGCGGCGCTCGAGCTGGGCGGGCGCGATCTCGCGCGCCAGCGGCAGGCCCTCCTCCTCGAGGCGCGTGAGCGACTCGTCGGCGATCGCGCCGACGCGGTCCCAGTGGTAGTCCTGCGCACGCACGAGCGCCGACGCCGCGCGCGTCTCACGCTCGCTGGGCGAGCCGGCGACCTTGCGGAGCGTGGCCACGAGGGCGTCGTAGTCCGGCTCGTGCACCCAGCCGGGCGCGGCGAGCTCGGGCAGGCGGGCGCGAGTCTCGATCTCGATGCGCTCCGCCGGCAGCACCCAGCCGCCGTCATCGGGCACGAACTCGGACGTCGGGCCGACGCCGTTGTGGATCACCGGCAGGCCGCAGGCCATCGCCTCGAGCGCGGGCAGGCAGAAGCCCTCGCCGCGGTACGGAGTCACGAACACGTCGCAGGCGCGGTACAGCCCGGCCAGCTCCTCGGCGGAGAGCTCGTCGTCGATGTAGGTCACGCGGGCGACGTCGTCCCGCGCCGCGAGCTTGCGCAGCTGATCGCCGCTGTTCTGCGTGCGGTAGTGGCTCCCGGTGCCGAAGTCCTTCACGACGAGCTGCACGTCGTCGTCCGGCCCAAAAGCGTCGGCCCAGGCGCTGATCAGCAGGTCGGCGCCCTTGCGCCAGATGCTGCCGCCAACGAAGAGGAAGCTGCAGCCCGCTTGGTGCGGGAGCTCGTAGCGCGGGCCCTCGGCGCTGAAGATGCTCAGGTCGACGCCGTTCGGCACGACCTCGATCACCCCGGGCAGCATGCCCGCCTCGATGTAGGAGTCACGCACATAGGCGCTCGGCACCCACACGCGATCGGCGCGCTCGCGCACCTCGCTGACCCAGTCGCGCGGCGGCGCCCCGTACTCCCAGGGCAGGATCATCACGGTCGGGCCGAGCGTGGTGGAGTCGAACACCGGCGGCCAGGAGTGGTTGATGCCGGGCACATGCTCGAGCAGCGGCTCAGACTCGCGCTGTGCGCAGTAGGCGACGTTGCGGCCGCTGCGCTCGAACGTGCCCGCCAGCGCGTCGTTGACGATGGCGAGCGAGGCGTTGCTGCCGAACGAGCCGCGGATCGCGCAGGCGAAGGGGCGGTGGTGGCGCTCGAAGGCGGCGGTGGTGAGCTCCTCGATACGGTCGACGATCGCGTCGGGGCCGAACTTCTCGATCAGCTCCGCGCGCGCGCCGGCGGCCTTGGCGCGCGCCGCCTCGGGCTCGCGGGCCACCGAGCGGAGCGCCTCGGCCAGCGCGTCGACGTCGGGCTCGAACCACTTGTGGCCCTGGGTGAGGTGCGTGGGGAACGCCTCGGCGTCCGGGGCGACCGGCACGAGCTTGCCATCGACGAGCCAGCTGTTGTCGTCGTTCATGAAGTCGAGATTGCCGCTCCAGCGGCTGCCGATCGTCGGCAGGCCCATCGCCATCGCCTCCATGTAGGGGCGACCCCAGCCCTCGCCGCGGGAGGCGAGCACGTAGGCGTCGGAGGCGGCGTACAGGCCCGGCACCTCGTCGGCGGGCAGCCGCGCCGAGAGGATCTCGATCGGCGCCATCTTGTCGATCGCGTCGGCGCCGAAGCGATGGCGTATGTAATCGCGGATGCGCTCGCTCGCGTAATCGGCGCCGTGCGTGTAGGAGCCGGTCTTGAGCAGGAGCCGGACGCTGTCGTCGGCGCTGAAGGCCTCGGCCCAGCCGGCGATCAGCTGGCGCCAGCCCTTGCGCTCGCCGAAGTCGAAGTTGGAGAGGAACGTGAAGCGCTCGTCCTCGAACCGGAGCGGGTACGGCTCGATCCCCGGCGAGTAGACGCCGAAGTCGATGGTCTCGCCGAGCACGCGCAGCTTGGCCTCCGGCAGCCCGCTGCGGCGGAACGCCTCGGCGTTGTGCTCGCAGGGCACCCAGATCTCGTCGCGCGGCATCAGCAGCTCGAGCCAGCCGGTCGGGAGGCGGTCGGTCTCGAACATCGCGCGCCCGACGTTGACCGCGTTTGGCACCACCGTCTGGCGCCGGTTGGCGATGTAGTGGTGGACGGCCAGCATCGGCAGTTTGGGTGAGCGCCCCGCCTGCCTGTCGAGCATCTTCCGGTCGGCAACGCTCAGGTCTGTGCGGTGGCGCGGGGGCAGGAAGGCGCGCACGGCCGGCTCGTGGCCGCGCGCCTCGAGCGCGCGCAGGAAGCCGCGGATCTCGTCGGCGAGACCCGTGGCCTCCTCGTAGCCTCCAAACCAGAGAATGGAGGGGAAGTTCTCGGGAACGGGCTTACGGCTGGATGACGGATCCACTCCCGGGTAGGTCGGCACCGCCTGCCTGATCTTGAGGGCGGTTTTCCGACACCTCCGCGAGGCGCTCGTGGAGCCGCTCGCGGAGCTCGTCGGGCTCGTAGCTGCGCTGGGCGCGGCGCTTGCGCGCCACCACCACGCCGGTGGCCGCGACCCCCGCCAGACCAGCCAGACCGACCAGCTTCCAGGGCACGCTCATCGGTCCCGTAGGTTACGGCCCGTGACCGACAGCGTGCTGGCTCTCGACGACGCCCTGGCCGCCGCTTCCACCGGCGATATCTGGCTGTTCCGGGGCAAATCACTGGCGGACCGAGCGATCCGCGCGGTCACCAACAGCCCGGTGAACCACGTTGGGATGGTCGTGGCGCTCGACGACCTGCCGCCGCTCCTCTGGCACGCCGAGCTCGGGCGCTCGCTGCCCGACGTCTGGACCGGGGAGCGCCAGCGCGGGGTGCAGCTCCACCTGCTCGGCGAAGCGGTGAGGACCTGGAACGAGCGCTACGGCCAGCGAGCCTGGCTGCGCGCGCTCGAGGGCGAGATCCAGCGCTACCACGAGGACCGCCTGATGGAGGTGATCGAGCGCTTCGACGGCCGCCCCTTCCCCACCACGCTCGGACTCGCCCGCCAGTGGCTCACCGGCCGCCTGCGCCGCTCCTCCTCGCTCGAGTCGATCTACTGTGCCGAGCTGGTCGCCAGCACCTACCAGCACATGGGCCTCCTGCCGCGCCGCCGGCCGGCGAGCTGGTACGACCCGGGCCGCTTCTGGAGCGGCGACCGGATCGAGCTCGAGCCGCCGTTCGCGCTAGGCGGCGAGCTGGCCGTGGGCTAACGGCGCCGTCCCTCCTCGACGTCCAGGTAGAACTCCACGCGCTCGATCGCACCGTCGGCGATCGTGAACCAGACGGCGGCGGGACTCTCGAGCTCCATTCCGGTTCCCTCGCCGCGCATGTGCATGTTCCCGATCGCCAGCACGCGCGCTCCGTGCTCCTCGAAGACGTCCGGCGCGAAGCTCATCTCGGACCAGGCGAGGCCCCAGTCGGCGATGGCCGCCACCGCCGCGTCGCGGCCGTAGCGATCGGTGGCACCTGGAAACTCCCGCGCCTCCACGATCACGACGTCAGGGCTGAGGAGCGCCACCCAGCGATCCTGGTCGCCCGCGTGAAACGCCGATAGGAAGCTGCGCACGACATCGACATTCTCCTGAGGCATCAGCCGGCTCAGTATCGCCGCGGGTGGGCATTTCCAACACCCAGGGTGGCTTCCGGCGGCGGCGGCGCGGCGCAAGAATCGCACCCATGACCAATCGCCAAACACACACCGCCGCCCCCGCCCCCATCCGCCCCACCCAGATCCGCTCGATGCAGCGCGGACTGCGCCAGCTCGCCGTCCGCGGCGTGAGCGCGCGGCCCACAGCGTTCCGCCGCAGCTACTCGCTGGCCCCTACACGCTGATGTCGATGTGAGGCAGCCCGTCGTCCTCCTCGGGCTCCTCGTGCTCGCGCTGCTCGTGCTGGTGTTGCTGCTGGCGGCGCTGCTGCTCGCGCTTCTGCTTCTCGGGGTCGACGCGGTGCCCCGCCGGCTCAACCGCCGGGAGGCTGGGAATGCGCGGAGCGATCGGCTGGATCGGGTCCATAGTGGGTCAAGGTGTCAGGAGCCCTGCCCGGCGCCCCGCTGGTCGAGGGCGGCGAACTTGCGCTCTGCGAGGATGCGCGCCTGCTGGCGGATCTCCGCGACGGCGATCTGGCGCCAGACGTAGACGGCCGCGGCCCACACGGCGACGTACGTCGCGGCGCCGCCGAGCAGCGCGCGCAGGCCGAGGTGCACGAAGTCGGTGCCGGAGCGCCACGACAGCCAGGCCATGATGGCGAAGCCCGCGAGCCCGCCCCAGCCCTTCGCGCGGCGGATGCCGGCGGCCGCACGCGGGTGTGCCGAGACCTTCACGTCGTCGGCGCCCGCCGGGGTGATCGTGGTGGGCTGTTCTTCGCCCTTCTTCTTCTTGGCCATTGTCAGAGTGCTCCTCGGCGTCGCTGTTCACGCTCTTGGCGCGCGACATAGTGCGCGAGCCTCTCCTGATCGCCCTCGCTGATGTGGTCGAAGCGGATTCCGACGGCGCTCTTGGGCGCCTGACGGACGGCGGTCCCTCGCACGTCGATGGGACCCTTGCCGTCGTAGAGCGGAATCTTCATCCAGACGAAGGCGCCGATCTGGACGCCGATCCGGCCGGACGGGGGCCCGAGCAGAATCCCATTGGCGCTCAGGTTGAGCGCGTCGTACTCGACGGGAACGGGGTCGTTCTTGAACGCGACCCCGACCGGGAAGTTCACGTCCACGCGCACGAAGTCGCGCCGCTGGACGTGCTGGGCTTCCTCCTCCCCCACGAAACGGACGACACCACCGCCGTCGACGTCGAAGTTGGCGTGGCCCTTCTGCCTGTAGAGGCCGCGCGTGGCCGTGTACTCGAGCACCGCGTCGGGGCGGTCGAGCGCCATTGCCTCGGCGTTCGCCTTGACGACGAGCGCCACCGTGATCGAATCGCCCTCGATCTCCTCGACGGTCCCCGATGTGCGCCCCACCCCGCGGATCATCAGCTCGACCCGCTGGGCCTTCGTCACGACTCCCGGCTTCTGGCAGTCGTCCTGCCTGGTGCGCGACGCGAACAGCTTCATAGCAGGATGATCGACGCCAGCGCGTGGGGGTTTACCGGCAGCAGACCGGAGTCGACCGAAGTGCCACTGGAGATGTAAGAAAACGGACGTCCGCTGCGGATCGCGAGCCCGACGGCAGGGCCGACGTGGCCGGTCTCGTCGGCGTGCGTGAGCGCGATGCGCGAGACGCCCAGCGGGGCCAGGCCGCTCAGCATGTCCTCAGCCGCGTGCTCGCCGACAGTGGCCGGAAGCGTGAGGTGCACCTCGTAGACGCCTATGCGCTCGAGTTCCGTGGCGAGTTCCTCGACCTCGCTCGGCGAGGCCGGCGACACGGACGGCGTGTCGATCACGATCAGCGCGTGCTCGCGGGCGCCGGCGATGCGCGCACGCGCCTCGCCCGCGTCCTCGACCGCGTGCACCGGCACGCCGAAGGGCTCGAGCAGCCTGCTCAGCTCTGCGCCGCCGTCGCGCGGGCGCAGCGTCATGCAGATCACCGGCAGGTCGCTGCTCGTGGCGTAGGCGGCGGCCAGGCGCGCGGTGCAGAGCGTCTTGCCGGAGCCGCCCGGGCCGACGAAGCCGATCGTGCGGCCGCGGCGCGCCCAGGTGGCCTGCACCGGAATGCGCCCGGCGAGTGTCTCGGTGACGAGCCGCTCGAGCGACGAGTGTGCCGCGAACGGCATCACGTGCGACACCGTCTCGGTCACGATCCCCTCCGCCAGCACCGGATGCAGTCCCGCGCCGACAAGCCGCTCGACGATCCCCTTGGCCTCAACCGGAGCCCGCCGACCGGCAACAAGCGGCTCCATGGCGGTGCCGTGAACGGGCTGGGCACGCTCCAGAGCAGTCGAAAGCTGATCAGCAAAAGGAGCAGCCTGCTCGAGGATCTTCTCGATGGCAGGAGCAGGCGCCTCGGCCTGAGGCCCTGCGGACTGCGGACTGCGGACTGCGGACTCAAACGAGTCGGGCACGGCGTCCGAATCGTCGACGACGTCCAACCGAGCAGCCCCCGCCTGCGCCTCCAGCTCCACAAACTGCTTCTGAAAGAAGCCGGCGACGCCGCCGCTCAGGCCCTCGCGGCGCCGTGTGATCACGGCGTCGGGGCCGAGCTCGGCGCGGATGCGCGGCAGGACCTCCTCGAGCGACTGCCCCCGGTATGTCCTCGTGGCGGTGCTCATGAGTTGACCACTCCGACGGTCTCTACCCGGATACCCGGCATGACCTCGTTGTAAGAACAGACGGGCAGCTGCGGCAGGGCCTGCTCGCAGAGCCGGCGCAGATGGCGGCGCACGCGCGCCGAGCAGAGCAGCACCGGGCGGCCGCCGTGCGCGAGCGCGCCGTCGACCTGCTCCTTGAGCTGGGTGACGAGCAGCTGAGCGCGCGAGGGCTCCATGACGAGGTACTCGCCGTCGGCGGTCTGCGCGATCGAGTCCGACACCTCCTGCTCGATCACCGGATCGAGCGAGATCGCGCGCAGCTTGCGCTCCGCGTCGAGGTGCGGCGCGGTGATCGCGCGGCCGAGCGCCTGGCGCGCGTACTCGGCCAGCAACGACGGGTCGCGCGTGACGCGCGCCTTGTCCCCGATCGCCTCGACGATCGTGCCGAGGTCGCGCACGGACACGCCTTCGCGCAGGAGGTTCTGAAGCACGCGCTGGACCTCGCCGAGCTGGAGCACGTCCGGCACGACCTCCTCGACCACCGCGGCGTTCGACTCCTTGAGCTGGTCGAGCAACTGGCGCGTGTCCTGGCGGGTGAGCATGTCGCCGGCGTTGGCGCGGATCGTCTCGGTGAGGTGAGTGACGATGACGGACTCGCGGTCTACCACCGTGTAGCCGAGCGCCTCGGCCTCGGCGCGGCCCGAGTCGGGAATCCACGTCGCGGGGATGCCGAAGGCGGGCTCGGTGGTGGGCACGCCCTGGAGCTGGCCGACGGCGTCGCCCGGGTCCATCGCGAGCTGATGCCCGGCGAGGATGCGGCCCTGGGCAACCTCCGCCCCGCGCACCTTGACGACGTACTCGTGGGCGTCGAGGCCCATTTCGTCGTGGATGCGGACGGGCGGAATCACCACGCCGAGCTCGGAGGCGATCTGGCGGCGAATGGTCTTCACGCGGGCGAGCAGCGAGCCGCCGGCGCTGTCGTCCACGAGCGGCACCAGGCCGAAGCCGATCGCCAGCTCGAGCGCGTCCACCTGCAACGCCTCGACGGCGGCGTCCTTGGGAGCGGGCAGCTCCTTGATCGCCTCGGCCTCCTGGAGCCTCGCCTGCTCCGCGGCGGTCGGCGGGTCCGGGCGGTCCTTGATCGAGCGCCAGAGCGCGAGGAAGAGGCAGCCGATGACGATGAACGGGATCTTCGGGAGGCCCGGGATCACCGCCAAGACAAGCATCACGACGCCGGCGACGAGCGGGGCCTTCTTCTGGCCGACGATCTGGTCGGCGATGTCGTTGCCGAGGTCCTTCTCCGAGGCGGTCCGCGTGACGATGATGCCGGTGGCCACGGAGATCATCAGCGCCGGGATCTGGGCCGAGAGGCCGTCGCCGACCGTGAGCAGCGAGAAGTGCTGGCCGGCCTCGCCGATCGACATGTGCTGCTGGAGCATGCCGATCACGATGCCGCCGAGCAGGTTGATGCCGACGATCAGCATGCCCGCCATCGCGTCGCCCTTGACGAACTTCGAGGCACCGTCCATCGCGCCGTAGAAGTCCGCTTCGCGGGCGATGTCCTTGCGGCGCTGGCGCGCCTGCTCGTCGGTGATCTGGCCGGCGTTCAAGTCCGCGTCGATCGCCATCTGCTTGCCCGGCATGGCGTCGAGGGTGAAGCGCGCGGCCACCTCGGCCACGCGGCCGGCGCCGTTGGTGATCACCACGAACTGGATGACCACGAGGATCATGAAGATCACGAGGCCGACTATCACGTTGCCGCCGACCACGAACTGGCCGAAGGAGCGGACGACGCCACCGGCGTCGCCGTGCAGCAGGACGAGACGCGTGACCGACACGTTGATCGCGAGCCGGAAGAGAGTGGTGAGGAGCAGCAGGCTCGGGAACGAGGAGAAGTCGAGCGCGGTCGGCAGGTAGAGCGTGGTGACGACGATCGCGAGCGCCGCCGAGATGTTGAGGCTGATGCAGAGGTCCACCAGCGCCGGCGGCAGCGGGATGATCATCATGATCACGACCAGCACGACGGCGCCCGCGGCGAGCAGGTCGGTGTGCTTGGTCAAGCGGCCCATCGTTGCCTCCATCAGCCGGCCCTCCTACCTGCCATGCGGTAGACGTAGGCGAGCAGCTGGGCGACCGCCTGGAAGAACTCCTCGGGGATCTCCTGCCCCACCTCGACGCTGGCGTGCAGCGCACGCGCGAGCGGCGGGTCCTCGACGATCGGCACGCCGTGCTCCTGTGCGATGCGGCGGATCTGGGCGGCGACGAGGTCCGGGCCCTTGGCCAGCACCTCCGGCGCGCCCTTCGCGCCGTCGTACGCGAGCGCGACCGCGAAGTGGGTGGGGTTCGTCACGACGACGTCGGCCTGCGGAACGCCGGACATCATGCGCGCGCGGGCGGCCTGGATCTGGCGGCGCCGGATCGCGCTGCGCACCTCGGGCGGCAGGCTGTGCGCCTTCGCCTCCTCCTTGACGTCCTGCTTCGACATCTTGAGCGACTTCTCGTGGCGGTGGCGCTGGTAGAACCAGTCGCCGATCGCGATCAGCAGGTAGGCGACCGCGAGGCGGCGCGCCACGGCGAGGATCGTGGTCCCGGCGGTGCTGAGGAAGTCGGCCGGCGACATGCCAACCGAGCTCGCGAGCTCGCTGATCTTGGGCCGGACCGTGAAGATCGCGATCGCGCCGAGCAGCGTGACCTTGAGCAGGCCCTTGCCCGCCTCGAACGCCGACTGCGGGCCAAGCAGCTTCTTGATGCCGGCCTTGGGACTGAGTCGCTTGGGGTCGGGCTTGAGCGCCGAGAGGTTGAGCTTGGGGCGCACCTGCGCGACGTTCACGAGCAGGCCGGCGAGCATGCAAACGCCCATGATCGGGGCGGCCGCGCCGGCCGCGGCGCCGAACGCGCTGCCGAGCAGCTTGCCGAGCCCCTGCTGGCTCACCACGTCGGGGTGCGAGATCTGGGTGAGGCCGTTGTACATCGCGCCCTCGATCTTCTGCACGAGCTTGGGACCGAATGAGCCGAGCGCGAACAGCGAGGCCACCAGCACCACCGAGCCGTTGACGTCGGCGGACTTGGCGACCTGACCCTTCTTGCGCGCCTCGTTGCGGCGCTTGGGAGTTGCCTTTTCTGTGCGGTCGCCGGGCATCGCTCAGGCCACGTGGATCGACTGGAGGGCGGACGAGACGGACACCTGCACCTGGTCTGAGATCCAGCCGCCGACGAACGGCAGCGAGACGCCCATCACGATCAGACCGACGGCGATCTTGGCTGGAAAGCCGACCGCGAAGACGTTGAGCTGCGGCATCACGCGCGCGACGAGACCCATCGCGCAGTCGGTGATCAGCACGGCGAGCATCACCGGGGCGGCGAGCTCGATGGCCGAGCCGAAGATCGACACGAAGGCCTTGTCGGCGCCGCCCACCAGCGAGCCCACCGAGGGGAACTTGGTGATCGGCACGAGCTGGTAGGTGCGCGCCAGCCCCTCGATCATCCAGTGGTCGCCGTCGATCGCGATGAAGATCAGCACGCCGACCATCGCGTAGAGCTGGGCCAGGATCGTCGACTGTGTGCCGGTTAGGGGGTCGACGAGCGAGCCGAAGGAGAAGCCGATCGAGGTGTCGAGCAGCGAGCCGGCCACGCTCACCGCGGCGAACACGGCCGCGAGCGCGAATGCGTAGGCTAGGCCCACGAGCAGCTCCTTGCCGATCAGGCCGGCGAGCGTCATGCCGTCGAACGAGATGTGCTGGCCGTGCAGCGCCAGTGGCGCCAGGCCGAAGGAGATCGCCACCGCGAGGATGCCGCGTGCGCGCAGCGGCACCATCGACGAGGAGAAGATCGGCGCGAGCAGGAACAGCGGGCTCACGCGCGCGAGCACCAGGATGAAGCCCGCGAGCTGCTGCTCGCTGAACTGCTGGAGCAGGGAGTTCGTGTTCAAGAAACGATCCCCGGGATCCCCTGCCAGAGCTGGGTCGTGTAGCCGATGATCTGATTCAGCATCCAGGGGCCGGCCACGATGATCACCACGATCGTCGCGAGGATCTTGGGGATGAACGTGAGCGTCATCTCCTGGATCTGCGTGATCGCCTGGAAGATGCTCACCAGCAGGCCGACGACGAGGCCCGCGAGCAGGATCGGCAGGGCCACCTTCACCGCCACGGTGATGGCCTGCATGACGAGGTTGATGACGACGTCCTGGTTCATTTGGCTACCTCAGTGGAAGCTCTGCACGAGCGATTGGGTGACGAGGTTCCATCCGTCCACCAGGACGAACAGGAGGATCTTGAAAGGCAGCGAGATGAAGACCGGCGGGAGCATCATCATTCCCATGCTCATCAGGGTCGACGAGACGACCAGGTCGATCACGAGGAACGGCAGGAAGATCAGGAAGCCGATCTGGAAGGCCGTCTTGAGCTCGCTGATGATGAACGCGGGGATCAGCGTGTAGGTGGGGATGTCAGCGCGCGTCTTGGGCTGCTTGAGATGCGCGAGCTTGGCGAACAGCGCGAGGTCCTTCTCCCGCGTCTGCTTGAACATGAACTGGCGCAGCGGCTCCTGGCCGCGCTGGATCGCCTGCGCCTGCGTGATCTTGTGGTGGCTCAGCGGGTCGATGGCGTCCTTCTTGATCGCGTTGAAGGTGGGCGCCATCACGAAGATCGTGAGGAAGACCGAGATGCCCACCAGCACCTGGTTCGGCGGGGCGGTGGGAGTGCCAAGGCCCGTGCGGATGAAGCCGAGCACGATCAGGATGCGGGTGAAGCCCGTGACGGTGAACAGCAGCGCCGGTACCAGCGAGATGCCCGCGATGATCAGGAAGATCTCGACGGCGTTGCTGCCGCCAGAAGTGTGGATGCTCACTTCCGCACCGTCCGGCGGCGCATCTCGTCGACGATGTCCTTGACGAGGATGCCGCTCTTCTGCGTGCGGGCCGGAGCGGGCGCCTCGAGGTCGGCCTCCTCACCGGGCACGCCGATCAGGCCGGCGCCGAGCGCCTCGTCCTCGGTGTAGGTGCGGATCGGCGTGACGCCGTGCTCGCTGGCGCCGACGAGCACGTACTCGCGGCCGCTGCGCACCAGGTGTACCGAGCGGTTCGGGCCGAGCGGGAGCGTGGCGACGCTGGCGAGGCCGCTGCCGGAGGCGCGCTCCTCCCTGCTCGACTTGACCTGCTTGAGCACCCAGTAGAGGCCGTAGATCACGGCCAGCACGATCGCCAGGCCGACGAAGGTGCGAACGAGGTTGCTGCCGCTCGCGCCGGGCGTGCTCGCCGCGTGCTGCGACTGCACGGGAAGGTTCAACGGCGTGTTCTCACCGGGCCCGGAGGGCTTGGCGAACGCGTCGGTGGCCGACAGCAAAATGCCGGTCAGGGCCGCACTTGCGGCAAGGGAGAATCGAGCCAATCTCATTGAGGGACGGTCTAGTTGAGGGACTGGACCGACCGGGGTATTCGGCAGCGCGGGCCGCGCCTTTAGCTCGAATTAAGGTGACTGGTGGCTAGTGACTAGTGACTAGTGCCGGGTCATCCCAATGACCAGTCACCAGTCACCAGTCACCCCAGCTACTGCTGCTCTAGCGCACCTTCCGCCTCACGCAGCCGCCTCGCAGGCGACACCACTTCAGTGAGGCGTAGTCCGAACTCCTCGTCGATCACGACGACTTCGCCGCGCGCGATTCGCTTGCCGTTCACAAGCAGATCGACGGGCTCGCCGGCGAGGCGGTTCAGGGAGACGATGGAGCCGGGGCCGAGGGCCAGCGCCTCGCCGATCGTCATCCGCGTGCGCCCGATCTCGACCGCCAGCTCGACGGGCACGCCCTCCAGACGGTGGAGGTCCGCCCCGCGCTGCTCCTCGACGGAAGCGCTCTCGAGAGCCTGATATTCGATCTCCTGGGACACGATCTCCTCCCTACTGGACCGCCACGTCGGTGAACAACACCTCGTCGACCTTGACGTCGGTGTTCTGACGGATGCCCTTGAGGATCTCCTTCTTGAGCACCTCGCGGCCGTCGCGGTCGATCAGGTCCTTGGACGGCTGATCGGTGACGATGTTGGTGATCACGTCGCGCACAGCGGGCTCCTGCGGCAGGTCGCCGTAGTTCTCGTTCGTGCTGCCGCCGCCCTCGGCGGAGGGCAGGACTTCCTTCTTGTCCAGCACCAGCGAGACATCAAGCTTTGCGTAGCGGCCATCGGCCATGTTCAGCAGGAACTCCTTAGGCATGACGTACACCGTGCCCGCGATCTTCGGCTTGGGCAACTTCGGCGGCTTCGCCAGAACCGTCTTGTAGACACCCCCGACCAGCACCAGCACGATGGGGATCACAAACTTCAGCTTCTTCTTCATACGGCACTCCCTCCATGGAGCTAACTCATCCGTTCCCTGGAATGTCGGGTGTGATCGTCTGGTCCTGGCGGAGCAGCACGATTTCAACCCTTCGGTTCTTTGATCGACCGGAAGCCGTGGAGTTGGAGGCCACCGGATAAAGATTTGCGTAGCCCGCGGCCCCCAGCCGGAACTTGTCGATGCCGGCTTGGATCATGAAACGCACGACGACGGAGGCGCGGGCGGTCGACAGCTCCCAGTTGCTCGGGAACTGCGAGCCGGAGATCGGCACGCTGTCGGTGTGGCCCTCGACCATGATCGGGTGCGTCTTGTCGATGTTCAGTGCGTGCGCGACGCCGGTCAGCACCGGGAAGGCTCCGGACTTGAGGACCGCCTGGCCGGGGTCGAAGACGACCCGGTCCGTGAGCAGCCGCACCACGAGCCCGCGGCGCGCGATCGACGTCTGGAGCTGCTTCGAGAGCCCGTGCTGGCGCGCATAGGCGTCGATCTGCTGCTTGATCCGCTGGAACTCCTGCTCGGTCTTCGCGTCGTCGTTCGTGCGCGTGGTGAGGGCGTTCACGGGCTTGATCGGCGCGATCGCGGGCGAGGCCTGGGTGGTGGGTGCCTTGGCGGCGTCGCTGCCGCTGTTGGCGATCGACCTGCCGCCGCTGAGGATCTTGCCCGAGAAGGCGTCCTGGAGCGACTTCTGGAGCTGCGTGTACTTGGACGTGTTCACCGACGAGATCGAGAACAGCACCATGAACAGCGCCATCAGCAGCGTGATCATGTCGGAGTATGTGAGGAGCCAGCGCTCCTCGTTCTCGTGACCCCCGTGGTGTCCGCCGCGGCGTCCGCGGCGCCCGCCCCTGCGCGCGCTCATCGGCCTACGCGACGACTGCCGCTGGCTCGGCGGCGCCGGACGGGGCAGCTGCCTGGTCGGCCTCGGCACTGCGCTCATCCGGCGCGACGTAGCTCATCAGCTTGCTCTCCACCACGCGCGGGTTGTCGCCCGCCTGGATCGCGAGGATGCCCTCGATCGTGAGCCAGCCGAGCTCCTGCTCCGTCGAGGAGAGGAACTTGAGCTTGTTCGCCACCGGCAGGAAGACGATGTTCGCCGAGCCGACGCCGTAGAGGGTGGCAATGAAGGCGCTCGAGATCGCCGGACCGAGGGTCGACGGGGCCGAGAGGTTCTGCAGCACGTGGATGAGGCCCATCACCGTGCCGGTGATGCCGAGGGTGGGGCCGAAGCCACCGGCCTTCTCGAACGGCTCCACGCCCTTGGCGTGGCGCCCACCCATCGCCTCGAGCTCGATCTCGAGAATCGTGCCGACCAGCTCCGGATCGGTGCCGTCGACCACGAGCTGCATGCCCTTGCGCGTGAACTCGTCCTCGACGGTCTGGAGCTCGTCATCGAGGGCCAGCAGACCTTCGCGGCGCGCCATCTCGGCAAACTTGACGAGCAGCGCGACGCGCTCGCGGAGTTTGTATTCGGGTGGGCTGAACGCGAGCTTGTAGAGCTTCGGCACGAGCTTTATCTGCTCCATGCTCGTGCCGGCCATGGTCACGCCCAAGGTGCCGCCGAACACGAGCAGCGCCGCGGGGATGTTGATGAACGCCGGTATCTGAGTGCCATCCATCATGGCGCTCATCAAGACGGCGGCGATCGCCAGCCCGATTCCTATTGCAGAAATAGCTTTCACAGCAGAGAGCCTCCGTCCCGGTAGTCGGCCGGGAAGCGGAAATCTTTGGTCTTAGAGGAGCGTTACCTCAGACCGAACGAAGGCCGGTGAGGCGGACGCTGGCGCGCCATTCGCGGATGGCGTCGGACACCTGCTCCGGCGTCTCGGCGACGACGATCTTGGTGCCCGTAGCGAGCGCCACATGCGTGTCGGGGCAAGCCTCGACAGTGACGATGAGGTCGTCGTTCAGCAGGAATGGCTCGTCGGTGTGGCCGAGTCTGTGCAGAGTAATCATTGTGCGGGTCCTTTCAGTGCAGAAGTGCGGAAGTGCGGAGTGCGGAGGTGCAGGGCGGGAACCCCCGCACATCCGCACTTCCGCACTCCGCCTCCGCGCCGCGCCGCGAGGCGCGGCAGGGGTCCCTCCTCCCTGCCGTGCCGCGTGGTCACGCTTTGCGATCAGCTAGCGCTAGTGCTTCATATTCACCAGGTCGTTGAGCATGTCATCGGCGGTGGTGATGACACGCGAGTTGGCCTGGAATCCGCGCTGTGCGCTGATCATGTTGGTGAACTCGGTGGCGAGGTCGACGTTCGACATCTCGAGCGTGCCCGAGGAGGTCGCGCCGAAGTCGCCGCCTGGGGTGCCGATCTCCTCGGCGCCCGAAGCCGCGTTGGCGGTCCAGCGGTTGCCGGACGCGCGCTGCAGGCCGTTCTCGTTCGGGAACTTCGCGAGCGAGATGTAGCCGGCGGTGGTGCGCGTCGTCGTGCCGGCCGGGATGTAGCTGACCGCGCCGTCTGGACCGACCTCGACGCTCGAGGAGCCCTGCGGGACCTGGATCAGCTGGTCGGCGCCCGGAGGCGTCGCCGAGACGGTGGTGCTCGGCACCGTGCGGCCGACGACGTAGAAGCCGTCCTCCGTCACCAGGTAGCCGTCGTCGTTGGGCGTGAAGTTGCCCGCGCGCGTGTACTCGGTGGTGCCGGCCGTCGGGGCCACGGTCGCGGGCGGGCCCGCGTTGATCGTGCCCTGGCTGATCCGGAACCAGCCGTCGCCCTGGATCGCCACGTCGGTGGCGTTGCCGGTCGACTGCAGGGCGCCCGAGCTCATCACGTTGTCGATCGAGCCGAGCTGGGTGCCGAGTCCGACCTGCGCCGGGTTCGAGCCGCCCTGGCCCGGGCCCTGGCCCGCGCCGCCCTTCTGGAGCTCGGCGAGCGAGTCCTTGAACGTGGTGCGGCTGGCCTTGTAGCCAATCGTGTTCACGTTGGCGATGTCGTTGGCCGTCACGTCCATCATGATCTGGTGAGTCTTGAGGCCGCTGATCGCGGCAAACATGCTCCGCATCATCGGGGCATCGTTTCCTTTCCTGGAAGCGGCCTCCCCGTCCCTGGGGTCCGGCCGTGCTGGTTGAGCGGGTCGCGCATCAGGCGATGACCGCCGAGTCGATGTTGGTGAACACGTGCTCCCGCATGTGCTCTTGGTCCACCGCCGTGATGACGGTCTTGTTGCGCACGGACACCACGAACGCGGTGCCGTCCACAAAGACGACTGAGTCGCGGGAGCCCTTGCTCGCGGCACGGGCAGCGCCCGTCTCGAGACGCTGAAGCGTCCCGTCCGAGAGGTCGATTCCCCTGCGCTCGATTCGCTGCAGCGCGTGCTGCGAGAACTGCAGCTTGCCGGCCTGCTGCTGCCGGAAGATTTCCTGGAAGGACGGACCCCCGAGCTGGCCGGCCGCCTTGCCACCGCTCGCCGGCGCTGGGCCGGCGGGCGCGGCCGGCGCGAGGCCCGGCGGCACCAGAGCGGGATTCTGGGCGGGGTTGGTCACTGGACCCCCGCCACGTCGTCCGGCGTGATCTGCAGTCCGTCGTCAAGCGTGAGCAGGGTCGAGCCGTCGGAGCCGAAGTCGACCTTTTTCACGAGTCCGCCCGCGGCTTCCCCGTTCGAGTCCGTGTAGCTCACGGTCTTGCCGAGCAGGGCGAGGCTCTGGGTCTGCTTCTGCGACGACAGCGTGCTGTCGGCCGAGGTCGACAGGTTGGTGAGCTGCTCCAGGATCGAGTACTGCGTCATCTGCGACACGGTCTCGGTCGGGTCCTGGCTCGACTGCGACATCGGGTCCATGTTCTGGAGCTCGCCGACGAGGATCTTCAGGAAGCTGTCCTTGTCGAGCGAGCTGCCGTCGCGCTCGGTCTGCTGCGCGGACGTCGTGGGAGTGGTGATCGGGCTCGTGGGGTCAACGGACATTTCGTTCCTTCTCCTTGTCCTAGGCGAACACGTCGACCAGCACGCCGTTGGGCAGCTGGACCGTCGTCTCATCGGTGGGGTCGGTGGGGACGCCGGCCTCGGCGTCCTGCGGGGTGTGCGACTGGCCGCCGTTGTGCTGACGGGAGCCGTCACCTGCGAAGCTCGCCCCGCGCTGCTGCTGGCCGGACGTGCCGACGTCGAAGTGCGAGAGGTTGATGCCCTGCGACGCGAGCTGGCGACGCAGTTCGTCGCCGCCATCGCGCAGCACCTGGGCCGCCTGCGAGGCGTCCGCCACCACTCGCGCGACGACGCCGTCCGGCGTCGAGCGCAGGTGGATGTCGATTCTGCCGAGCTCCTCCGGGTGCAGCTGCACGCGGGCCTGGGTGAGGCCGCTCGACTG